>NZ_QSCW01000001.1:0-324285 GCF_003463445.1 Collinsella sp. OF02-10 | reverse complement strand
CCGCCCCTTTTGGGGCGGCACGTTTTTGTATGGGGCCAGTTGGGGCGGTGATGTTGCTTAGGGGGTACACTGGGTAGCGTTGGCTATTCGTTTCCTCTTGTGAGGTGTTGGTTATGGGTAAGAAATCTCGGGCTCGGGTGGCTGCTGCTGGGACTCGTAAGGATCCTGAGCGTCGGGTTGTTGAGGGCGGCAAGGCAGAGCGTGCCGATAAGAAGAAAGCCGGTGCGCATGCTCATCCTGAGTGGGCGCCTCATTTGAATTCGGCTAGTGAGGATTTGACTGCCAAGTTGTTTACTCTGGTCGAGGTCATCTTGGGCGTGGTGCCCGTGGTGGTCATTGGCCTGTTCCTGGCCTCTAAGGATGCCACGAGCGTGGATAAGCTCACCGATGTCTTTTCTCAGGACCCCTCGATGGTAGTTACGTTTATCTCTGCGTGCCTGCAGCCGTTTGTGGCGTACATGCTGTACATGATTTATCGCAAATACTGCGAGGGCGATGCGGGCTTTGCCGCCGGCAACTTGATTGGCCTCTTGTGCTCCGAGATTTTGCTGCTCAATATTCCCGGCGTCATCGGCATGGGCATCTTGTTGTGGCGTGTTTGGCGCAACGTCGCTCCGCACTTTGAGAGCTGGCTGTTTGAGCGTCGCGCAATGGGCGTGCTAGTCGACATCGCGGGCTCACTCGTGATCCTAGTCCTGGCGTTTATGTGTGCCACCGCAGCTCGAGGTCTCGCGGGCATGTAATCTGCTTTCACCAGCTGCGGAGCGCGGGGCAACTGCTGGCTTTACCGCTCCGGGCGTCAGACCCGCGGCGCATCCCTTTCCCTCTCGCTCACGGCTTCGCAGGGTCGCGCGAGGCAAAGGCATACGCCGCGGGTCTGACGGCGCGAGCTTGCCAGCGAGTTTTGGCTAATAGATTGGTTTGTGTGCCGCTCCTTTTGGGGCGGCACGTTTTTGTGTGGGGTCCCTGTCTTCACAGTTTTCGTCAAGCTTTTGGTTAGATTTTGGTCAGTTGGCGTAAGGGTGGAAGGCCAAAAGATTGCTGGCGAAAAAAGCTCAGAGAAAGTGCTGGTAGAGGAGTTGTTGAGCTTTTCGACAGCTTTTGAGCAAAAGAAACTTTGTGGCTATTGCCGGCGATTGCGTTGTCGCGGTCATGGCGGTGCGGGATGCTGGTCGTAAGCGTCGAATGCTCCGATTTTGGAGGCCAGCATGGATCTGTTTCTTGAGACTCCGCAGCAACAAGCTGAGCGCATGCTGCGTCAGCAGCAACGGCTCATGGAGATGCAAATGCAAGGGGCGGCAGCCCAGCCCTTTGCGCAAAATGTCGTGCCCGCTGCTGTACCTGCAGCTGTGCCCGGGTGTGAATCGGCGCCAGAGGCCTATTCCGTACAGCAGGATTCATATGCACAGGAGCTCGCGTTCGATAAACGTCGTGCGCGTCACCGTCGCTGGGCCCAGCGCCTGCGTACGCTGGCGATGATCGTGCTGATTCCGCTGGGGCTCGCGACAATCTTCTTGGCCTCATATGCCCTCACGTGCATCCTCAACGGCGCCTCGCCCAATGAGGTACTTCAGCACTTGGCAGCTCTTGGTCAGCGCTTGGGGGATGTCGCAGCAACCATCCGCGCCAGCTGGGAGAGCTAGCGGACCAGCACCCATAGCGCAAAGGTAACTTGTCTGCACTCGATTGGACATGAGCTGCGTTTGACAGGGTAAGATTGATCGCGGTTTTGATTGGTGCTCGATTGGGTTTGTTGGGCGGAGTTTATGTCTGCTATTGATATTGTGCTTGTTGTGATCGCCTTGGTGGCGGTGGGGGTTGCTGTGGCTTGCGCCCTCCAGCTCAAGAGCCTGCGTGCCGAGCTGCGGGAGCGTGGCGACAGTAGCGCGGAAACGCTGGCAGCACTCGAGCAGGCCAACAGCACGCTCGACACCCTGAACGTCGCGTTGGCCGAAACCCGCCGCACGGCAAATGCCATCGCGCAGCAGCAGACGACCGACGCCGCCGTAGAGCAGCAGCGCTACCTGACCATTGCGCGCGAGTTCTCGCAGGCCGGCGACCGTATGGATGACCTGCGCCGCGAGACGGCCCAACAGCTTGGCGCCAACCGCGAAGGCATCGAGCATCGCCTGGACAAGGTGCGCGAGACGGTCGATGCTCAGCTGGGCGCCATCCGCAAAGACAACAACGTGCAGCTCGACCAAATGCGCGCGACGGTGGACGAGAAGCTCTCTCGCACACTCAACGACCGACTGTCGGCATCGTTTAAGCAGGTGAGCGACCAGCTCGAGGCCGTGTACAAGGGCCTGGGCGACATGCAGTCTATCGCCACCGGCGTGGGCGACCTTAAGCGCGTGCTGGGCAATGTCAAGGCGCGTGGCATTTTGGGCGAGGTGCAGCTGGGCGCGATCCTGGCGGACATCCTTACGCCCGACCAATATCTGGAAAACGTCGCCACCAAGCCCGGCGCCTCGGAACGCGTTGAGTTTGCTGTCAGGCTGCCGGTAGACGAGGGCGACCCCGTGCTGCTGCCGATCGACTCCAAGTTTCCGGGCGACGCGTACGAGCATCTGCTCGACGCCCAGGAGTCTGGTGACGCTGAGGCCGTCGCCGCAGCGCGCAAGACGCTCGATACGATGGTGAAACGCGAGGCCAAGGACATCTGCGAAAAGTACCTGAGTGTGCCGGCAACGACCAACTTTGGCATCATGTTCGTGCCGTTTGAGGGGCTGTACGCCGAGATCGTCAGCCGCCCCGGGCTTATCGAGATCCTGGGCCGCGACTATCACGTCAACGTAGCCGGTCCCAGCACCATGGCGGCCATCCTCAATAGTCTGCAGATGAGCTACCAGACGTTTAGGCTGCAAAAACGTACCGACGACGTACTGCGCGTGCTCTCCGCCGTCAAGGCCGAGCTGCCGCGCTATCAGGCGGCGCTGCGCCGCGCCCAACAGCAGATCGAGACCGCGGGCAAAACGGTCGAGGGCATCATTACCACGCGCACCAACGTCATGGAGCGCAAGCTCAAGGACATCGACGCGCTGGAGGATGCTGAGGAAGCCGACGCGATTTTGGGCTTGGAGTCCGCAGGCCTGCTCGCAGACCAAAAAGACGAGGACTAGTCGCAACGGACGGTGGGTCGCCGGCGTAAACGCGGGTGCCCCATCGCTTTTCGCATCGTGCTTGCCTGAAGTGCGCTTCAATGTGCAACAATGGCGTTTCGCCCTATCAGATGCGAAAGGAAGCCCATGTCTCAGAGAAGCACCAGTCCGCTCAGCCGCTCCACCGTGCACCGCACGCTGCAGCGGTTTTGGGGTGTCACGCGCACGCAGCCGCTGATTGTCTTTCTCTCGGTGCTCTCGTCGGCGGGCTACATCTTTTTGCTCACGTTTGCCAACACCTACGTGATGGCCCTCATCGTCGACCGCGTCCAGGCCGGCCCCGTGGCGGGCGATCAAGTATTCGAGGTCTTCGGCCCCTATATCCTGGCGCTCGTACTCGTTAACCTGGTGGGTCAGATCCTCTCCAAGCTGCAGGACTACACCGTCTACAAGCTCGAGATCGCAGGCAACTACCACCTGGCGCGCCTGTGCTTCGACACGCTCTCCAACCAATCCATGACATTCCATACCAGCCGCTTTGGCGGATCGCTTGTGAGCCAGACAAGCCGTTTTATGAGCGGCTACACGGGTCTGGTCGACGTGACGGTGTATTCGCTCATCCCCACCATCACCTCGGTCATCTGCACCGTGGCCGCACTCGCCCCGGTGGTACCGACGTTTACCGTGATCCTGGTGGGCATCATGGTCGTCTACATCGCGTTTGTCTGGCTTATGTACAAGCGCATCATGCCGCTTTCGGCCGCGACGTCCGCCGCACAGAACAAGCTCTCGGGCGTGCTCTCCGACGCGGTCACGAACATCTTGGCCGTCAAGACCTGCGGACGCGAGGACTTCGAACGCGATCTGTTCGACGCCGCCGATCGTGCCGCGCGCGACGCCGAGACGGTCTCGATGCACGCCATGATGCAGCGCAACTTTACGACCTCGGGCCTTATCGTCATCACCATGGCCGTGGTGAGTGCGTTCGTGGCGGGCGGCAACGCGTGGTTTGGCATCTCGGCCGGCTCGCTCGTCATGATTTTTACCTACACCTATAACCTCACCATGCGCCTGAACTACGTGAGTTCCATGATGCAGCGCATCAACCGCGCGCTGGGCGATGCGGCCGAAATGACGCGCGTGCTGGACGAGCCACGTTTGGTGGCAGACGACCCGGACGCCCCTGAGCTCAAAGTAACCGAGGGCGCGATTGATTTTGAGCACCTGAGCTTTGCGTACCGTGACGCTGCGGCGGGCGAGAACGTGTTCGATGACCTGACACTTCATGTGGCGGCGGGCCAGCGCGTGGGCCTGGTGGGCAAATCGGGCTCGGGTAAGACGACGCTCACCAAGCTGCTGCTGCGCCTGGACGATGTCCAGGGCGGCCGTGTGCTCGTGGACGGTCAGGATGTCTCGCGCTGCACGCAGCAAAGCCTGCGCCGCCAGGTTGCCTACGTGCCGCAGGAGGCGCTGCTGTTCCACCGCTCCATTCGCGAAAACATTGCCTACGGTCGTCCCAACGCCACTGATGAGCAGATTCGCGAGGCCGCGCGCCTGGCCAATGCCCTGGAGTTTATCGACCGATTGCCCCGTGGCTTTGACACCATGGTGGGTGAGCGCGGCGTCAAGCTCTCGGGCGGCCAGCGTCAGCGCGTGGCTATCGCCCGCGCCATCCTCACCGACGCGCCGATTCTAGTGCTCGACGAGGCGACCTCTGCCCTGGACAGCGAGTCCGAGGCGCTGGTGCAGGAGGCGCTCGAAAACCTGATGCGCGGGCGCACCTCCATTGTGGTGGCGCACCGCCTGTCCACCGTGGCGGCGCTCGACCGCATTGTGGTGCTGGCCGATGGTGAGATTGTCGAGGACGGCACGCATGCGCAGCTCGTCGAGGCGGGTGGCGAGTACGCGAGCCTGTGGAGCCGTCAGACCGGCGCATTCTTGGAGGCGTAAGCGTCTCGGACGTGGGACAATTGTGCCCATAAGTTTATTGTGCCGTTGAGCTGAGGAGTCGTTATGCCACGCGAGACCAATGCCGCCAAGCGCGAGCGCGCCATCGAGGTGTGCGAGCGCCTCAACCGTCGCTATGGCCCGGTCGAGTGCTTTTTGGACCACGAGAATCCCTTCCGCCTGCTGATCGCGGTGCTACTCTCGGCGCAAACGACCGACGCGCAGGTCAACAAGGTGACGCCGCGGCTGTTTGCCCAGTGGCCCACGCCCGAGGCCATGGCCGGGGCGAGCGTGGCTGACGTGGCAGACACCATCAAGTCACTCGGCTTCTACAAGAGCAAAGCCAAGCATGCCGTCGAGGCCGCGCAGATGATCGTCGCCGACTATGGCGGCGAGGTACCGGCCGACATGAAGGAGCTTGTAAAGCTGCCGGGCGTGGGACGCAAGACGGCGAACATCGTGCTCAACGTGGGGTATGGCATCGTGGAGGGCATTGCGGTGGACACACACGTCAACCGCATTGCGCACCGCCTGATGTTGAGTCCCAAGACGCATGCCAAGGAGCCGCTCAAGACCGAGCAGGATCTGCTCAAGATTTTGCCGCACGAGTATTGGGAGTCGGTCAACCATCAGTGGATTACCTTTGGTCGCGAGATCTGCGACGCCCGCAAACCCAAGTGCGGCGAGTGTCCGCTGGCAGATTTGTGCCCCAGCGTGCGCGTGACGGGGTAGGGCGGAACGCATCTTCGTCTGGCGTTTTTTGCGGGGCCGGGTTTGCCCTTGAGCCGGAGTTCTCTCCATGCGCTACCATGACAGACAATGTATTTGACGTACGACCCGCCGAGCTTGCCCCGGCGGGCTTTTGGCGTTGCGATGCCGGAGGAACAGCATGCTCATTCACCGTATAGCCGCGCAGCTCTACACTGCCGAGGCGCTGCAGACCGTCGAGGCCGGGCTCGATTCTGGCGAGGACGTGACGCTGGCCGTGTCTCAGTCGGGTCGCACGCTTATGGCTGCCGCCCAGTTTGCGCGCCGTCCGCGCCCCACGGTCTACATTGTGAGCGGCGAGGACGCGGCCGATCGTGCCGCCCGCAGCCTTGCCGCCTATGTGGGGCTGGCGCACGTGTGCCGCTTCCCCGAGCGCAAGGACTATCCGTGGCGCGAGCAGGCGCCCGACGACGCCGTGGTGGCGCAGCGCTGCGAGGCGCTCGGGCGCATCGTGCGCGGCGACAACTGCATTATGGTCGCCTCGGCCCGCGCACTGCTGCGCTGCGTGCCGCCGGTCGAGAGCCGCTACTGGGAGTCCACGACCTTTGCGGTGGGCGAGGAGATCCCTTTTGACGAGGTGCCGCAGCGCCTGGTGGGCATGGGCTACACCAATGCCGGCGCCGCCGATGCACCCGGCCTGTTCCGCGTGCACGGTGACACCGTCGAGGTGTTTCCCGCACAGGAAAAGGCGCCCGTGCGCATCGAGTTTTTTGGCGACGAGATCGACCGTATCCGCCGCATGGTGAGTTCCACGGGCCAGACCATCGGCAACGAGGACAGCATCGAGATCTTCCCCTGTCGCGAGCTCGCACTCACCGACGACGCCGTCCACAACATGCATGTGGCGCTCTATCGTGCCAGCCAGGACGACAGCAAACTGGCGGCGCTGCTCGAGATGGTGGATGCGCGCATCGTCACGCCCGAGCTCGATCGCTTTTTGCCGGTGATGTACGGCCAGACCGTGAGCCCGCTGGCGCACGTGAGCGGCAAGGCGCTCGTGGTGCTGTCCGAGCCGCGCTCGCTGTTCGACGATTGCCTGCGTGCCTACGAGGATATCGAGGCGCGTGCCGGCGAGGCGGGGATTGACCGACTGGATGGCCTGTATGTACGTGCCCAGCAGCTCGATTTTGGTGCTCAGCAGCGCCTGAACTACGTGAGCCTGATTCGTGCCGGCGGTGCGGTGACGGCAGAGCTCAAGATTGAGCAGCCGGCCATTGCGGGCTCGGACAATCGCTTTATGACGCGCATTCAGGAAGTCGTGGGCAAGCGCTATGCCTGCGTATTTGCCATCCCTGACCGCGGTGCGCGCGAGTCGATGGAGCTCACCTTTGGCGATGAGGGTATTACCTTTGAGGAGTCGTTGACGGCCGCGCCCGAAAACGCCGGCGTTATTGGCGAGCGCGTACGCGTGGCAACGGCGGATTCTGCCGACCGTGCCGCACGCCAGGAGGCCCATGCTTCCATTCACGAGCGTAAGGCCGACGCGCTCAACGCCCGCTCGCTCGAGGCGGGCGCGGCCCAGGCTGCCGCCGGTGCCGCCGTGCCCACCATCTCGCGCGGACGCGTGACCTTTGTGGATGCCGCCCTGCCGCAGGGCGTGGTGGTGCCCGATGCCAACCTGGCCGTGTTCTCAATCGCCGACCTCAACGCCCGCATGGACGCCAACCGCGCGCGCAGCCGCCGCAAGGTGGACATTACGCAGATCACGTTCCCGTTTAAGCCGGGCGACTACGTGGTGCACGCCACTCACGGCATCGCGCTCTTTAGCGAGATCGCGCGCCAGGAAGTGGGCGGCAAGGAGCGTGACTACTTTTTGCTGGAATATGCCGACGGCGACAAGCTCTACGTGCCGCTGGAGCAGGTCGACCGCATTACGCGTTATGTTGGCCCCGACGGTGACAAGCCACGCCTGACCAGGCTCAACACCGCCGACTGGACGCGTGCCACCAATAAGGCGCGCAAGAACGCCAAAAAGCTGGCGTTTGACCTGGTCGATCTGTATACGCGCCGCTCTTCGATTACCGGTATCGCCTGCCCACCCGACACGCCCGAGCAGATCGAGATGGAGCAGAGCTTTCCTTACGACGAGACGCGCGACCAGCTGGAGGCCATCGCTGACATTAAGGCCGACATGGAGGCGCCCAAGCCCATGGACCGCCTGCTGTGCGGCGATGTGGGCTTTGGCAAGACCGAGGTCGCCCTGCGCGCGGCGTTTAAGTGCGTGGACTCCGGCCGCCAGGTCATGGTGCTCTGCCCCACGACCATTCTGGCCCAGCAGCACTACGAGACGTTCTTTGAGCGCTTTGCCCCGTTTGGCCTGGAGGTCGAGGTGCTCAGCCGCTTCCGTACGCCGGCGCAGCAAAAGCGCGCACTCAAGGCGTTTGCCGAGGGCACGATCGATGTGCTCATCGGCACGCACCGCCTGCTTTCGGCCGATGTGAACCCCAAGAACCTGGGCCTGGTGATCATTGACGAGGAGCAGCGCTTTGGCGTGCAGCACAAGGAGCAGCTCAAGAACCTGCGCGAGCAGATTGACGTGCTCACGCTTTCGGCCACGCCCATCCCGCGTACCATGCAGATGGCCACGAGCGGCGTGCGCGATATGAGCCTGATTACCACGCCGCCGACTGGGCGCCGCCCCGTGATCGTGCACGTGGGGGAGTACGACCCCGACGTGGTGAGCGCGGCGATTCGCCTGGAGGTGGGTCGCGGCGGCCAAGTGTACTACGTGTCCAACCGCGTCAAGACCATTGACGACGCCGTGGCGCGCGTGCACGAGGCCGCGCCCGAGGCGCGCGTGGGCGTGGCGCACGGCAAGATGAGCCCGCGCGAGGTCGAGGACGTGATGATCGAGTTCGCGACCAAAAAGATCGACGTGCTCATTGCTACGACCATCGTTGAGAGCGGTATCGACAACGCGTGCGCTAACACGCTCATCATCGAGGACTCGCAGCGCCTGGGTCTAGCACAGCTCTACCAGCTCAAGGGCCGTGTGGGCCGCTCGGCCACGCAGGCCTACGCATACTTTATGTTCCCGGGCGAGCTGCCGCTCACCGAGGAGGCCACGGCGCGCCTGACCGCACTTTCCGAGTTCCAGGACCTGGGCAGCGGCATGCGCATCGCCATGCGTGACCTGGAGATTCGCGGCGCCGGCTCGCTTATGGGCGCCGAGCAGCACGGCAACCTGTCGAGCGTGGGCTTTGACCTGTTTACGCAGATGCTGGGCCAGGCCGTGGCCGAGGCGCGCGGCGACGACGATGCCGGCGTGGAGGCGGCGAGCGTGGGCATTAACCTGCCGGCCGATTACTTTTTGTCCGAGGAGTACCTGCCGGCGGTGGACCAGCGCGTGCTTGTGTACCGTAAGCTCGCGGCGGCCGAGGACCTGGAAAGCATCGATGAGGTGCAGGAAGAGACCGAGGCCGCGCATGGCGAGTTGCCGTTGGCGGGACTCAACCTGTTCAACCGCGCGCGCATCCGTATTCGCGGCGAGCGCCTGGGGCTCGAGAGCGTCACGCTCAGCGGTGGGCGTATCACGTTTTTGGGCGTCGACGTGCCCAAGAAGGTGGCCTTTGAACTAAAGACCCGCTATGGCGCGGTGAACTTCCCCAAGAGCCGCAAGCTGTCGGTGCCCTACAAGGCGGGCGCCGGTGCGGGCAGCGGCCTGGGCCGAGGTCTCGACGCCAACGACGGCACCGGCCCGGTGGCGGCCGCGCTCATGCTACTGCAGCAGCTGGGTGCGAGCGACGACGACTAATTGGGTCGACGCTGCAAACGCCCCATTTGGGCAATCTGACCCCATCGAAAGGAAAGCATGTTCGGATACATCTATAAGAAAGATGTCGCCATGATCGCGGTTGTCCTGTGCCTTTGTCTGGGCGTGGGCAGCTTCTTCGATTATCAGATCTCGAGCGCGCTGTTCAACATCGGCAGCATGTACGGTCGCTTTATCGAGGCCGCCGGCGAGCTGCCGTTCGAGCTGACGGCGAGCGTTGCGGGCGTTATGCTCGTGCGCTCGGCACGCCCCGATTCCAAGGCGAGCAAGTGGCTCGCCGCGCTCGGCATCCTCGTCAACATTGGCCTGGCCGGCTACGAGGTCGTTTCGTCCCTGAGGGTTGGCGGCAAACTCATCGCGGTTCAGCTGGTACTGACGTTTGTGCTGATCATCGCAGCCAACCTCATCGCCTATCGCCTTACGCGCGACACCGACCCCGACGATCTCACGCGCTGGGCGTTGATGGTGCTTGCCGTGTGGGTCGCTCAGGCCATTATCCTCAACGTGATCGTCAAGCCGCTGTGGTCGCGCCCGCGCATGCGCGTGATCGAGGTCACGCCGGGACTCGATTTTCAGCCGTGGTGGGTGATCGGTAACCCCGACAAGTGGGCCTATATCGCCGCCGGCGTGATCAAGGACGGCTTTAAGTCGTTTGCGAGCGGACACACGGCGCACGCGGCGATCGGTCTTATGCTTGCCGGGCTTCCTGCGGCGTCCTATAAGGAAAAGCCGTCGCGCCGTCGCGTGGTCTTTTGGACGGCGGCTGCGGTTGCGGCGCTCGTCGCCTTTGGCCGTATCGTGATCGGTGCACACTTTTTGACTGACGTGAGCTGCGGCTTTGCCCTGGTGTTGGCACTTGAGTGCCTTGCCGCACGCATTGCCTATCCGGGCGGCGTACAATAGCGGCGTTTAAATCATCGGGCCCATGCCCGGCTAGAGAGGATTGCCATGCTCGCGTTCAACAACGACTATTCCCACGGTGCTCATCCGGCAGTGCTGCAGGCGCTCGTCGATACCAACATGGAGCCGCAGCCCGGCTACGGTACCGATGCGCACACCGAGCGTGCCAAGCAGCTGATTCGCGAGGCCTGTCAGGCCCCCGATGCCGACGTGTTCTTGCTGGTGGGCGGCACGCAGGCCAACGCGACGGTGATTGACATGCTGCTCGCGCCGTACGAGGGCGTGGTTGCCGCCGAGACCGGCCACGTTGCCTGCCACGAGGCGGGCGCCATCGAGTTTGGCGGCCACAAGGTGCTCACCATTCCCGGCTACGAGGGCAAGATGCACGCCGAGGATCTCGAAAACTATATCCAGGTGTTCTACGAAAACGAGAGCTGCGAGCACATGGTGTTTCCGGGCGCCGTGTACGTGAGCCTGTCGACCGAGTACGGCACGCTGTACTCCAAGGCCGAGCTGGCCGAGATTTATGTGGTGTGCCAGAAGCGCGAGATTCCGCTGTTTGTGGATGGCGCCCGCCTGGCCTATGCGCTGGCAGCCGATGAGTGCGACATTACCCTGCCCGAGCTGGCGCAGCTGTGCGACGTGTTCTACATCGGCGGCACCAAGTGCGGCGCGCTTTGCGGCGAGGCTGTGGTGTTCTGCGGCATGCACGCTCCGGCGCATCCCATTCCGCGTATTAAGCAGCACGGCGCGCTGTTGGCCAAGGGCCGCCTGACGGGCGTGCAGTTTGAGGCGCTCTTTACCGATGGCCTGTATTTTGAGATTGGTCGACAGGCGATTCAGACGGCCCAGGCGCTGCGTCGTGTGCTGCACGAGCGCGGCTACCAGTTCTTTTTGGAGACGCCCACAAACCAGCAGTTCGTGATTTTGCCCAACGAGGACATGGCCCGCATTCGCGAGCATGCGGCGATCGAGTACTGGGAAAAGTACGACGATACCCACACGGTGGTGCGCTTTTGCACCAGCTGGGCCACGACGCAGGAGGACATCGACGCGCTGGCGGCTGTCCTGTAGCCTGATGTAATGACGAGGGGCCGCCTTGCGCTGGGTTTGGCGCAAGGCGGCCTTTGTTTTTGAGAGAGAAGGGTTGTATGACCGAGATGTCCGAGCCGGCGATTCGCCTGGCGACGCCCGAAGACGCGCCGGCGTTGCTTGCCATCTATGAGCCGTATGTGCGCCAGACGGCGATTACCTGCGAATACGAGGTGCCGAGCGTTGAGGAGTTCGCCGGGCGCATCGAGCGTACGCTCAAGCGCTATCCGTATCTGGTGATGGAGCTGGACGGGCGTCCGGTAGGCTATGCCTATGCGAGTCCGCTCAACAGCCGCGAGGCATACGACTGGTCGGTCGAGACGTCGATTTACCTGGCACGCGACGTGCGCCACGGCGGGCTGGGCCGCAAGCTGCACGATGCGCTCAAGCAGTGCCTGATCGCGATGGGCATCACCAACATGTGCGCGCTCATCGCCGTGCCGCACGACAAGGACGACGAGTATCTAACGCACAACAGCCAGGACTTCCATGCCCATATGGGATATCGCTTGGTGGGTGCTTTCGACCGCTGTGCCCAAAAGTTCGGCCGCTGGTACGACATGTGCTGGATGGAGCTGGTCCTGGCCGAGCGCACCCCCAACCAGCCCAAACCAACCTGGTTCCCCGACCTCCTCGCCTAAAACCACCACAAAGGTGCCTATCCCCATTGTGGTGGTTAGCCGATGGGCTCGGTGTATTTGGCGCGGTCGGTGCGCTGGATGCGCTTGGAGATATGGAGCGGGCGGCCGTCGGTGTCGTAGACGTAGTCGGTGATTAGGATCAGCGCCTGCCCGCGCTCGACGTTGAGCAAAAACGCCTCGTTTTGCGAGGCATAGCACACCTCAAAGGTCTTATGCCCCTGCGCCGGCGTACGATGGAACTCCTGGCGCAGCGTGGCGTAGAGCGAACCGTTGATATCGCGATCGATGAGCGACCCAAAGCTTGGCGGCAGATAGGTGGTCTCCAGGCACAGCGGCGCGTCGTCCAGGTAGCGCAGGCGGACAAGTTTGACGAGCTTGCTGCCCGCGGCGGCGTCAAAGAACTTAGCTATGCTGCCGGCCGCCTTGGTAAAGCCCGAGTCCACCGTGCGCGTGGTGGGCTTCATGCCCTGGCCTTCGACCTGCTTGGTATAGCTCGAAAACACCAGGTTGTTCTCGTGGAGCGCGGGCGTGTCGGCCACAAAGGTGCCACGTCCGCGCTCGGTGCGCACCAGGCCCTCGTCAACTAACACCTTAAGCGCGTGGCGCACGGTGCTGCGCGACAGCCCCGATTCGTCCATGAGCTCCATCTCGGACGGCAGCTTGTCTCCGCGTGCGTAGGTGCCGGCGGCGATGCGGTCACGCAGCGTACTCGCCAGACGCTCGTATTGGGCCAAGTTCTTTTTTGACGAAGTGCTCATGCGAACAACCTATATCTAACTTGTATGCTTACTGAACCAAGCATGTATCCAACATGACAACAAAACCGCTGGTAATGGATTGTCGAAAACTTTACCAGCAAAATTTCTAAGACAAATATAGCATACAACTAGTCGACATAACCAAAACGTGTATGTAACTTGTATGCCATCGAGAGCATCAAACGAGAAGAAAGGCTGATGCACGATGACTACTCAGGAACAGGTTAAGGACGTCGTCTCCCAGGTTTTGGCTGACAAGGCAGACAAGGGCGGCATCAAGCGCGTCGTGTGGATTGGCGCCGGCGGATCCAACGGCGGCAACTATCCTGCCCAGTACTTTATGGAGCACGAGGCCACGCAGGTCGTGAGCTCCAGTTACACCAGCAACGAGTTCGTGCATGCCACCCCGGCCTACGTCAACGAGAACACCCTGGCCGTCGTCGTGTCCATGCGCGGCACCAAGGAGACCATCGTCGCCGCCCAGGTCGCCAAGGACCACGGCGCCAGCACCATCGCCATCTATGTTGACGAGTCCGGCCTCACCGAGGTCTGCGACTACAAGATCCAGTATGACAGCCTGGCCGTTGACGAGTCCTGCATGGGCCGTACCAACTCCGCCGTCGTGACCATGATCGCCATGGAGCTCACGCAGCAGACCGAGGGCTATGCCGAGTACGAGACCGCTATGGCCGCTTTCGACCTGGTCGACCCCATCTATCGCAAGGCCGTCGAGTACACCCGTCCGCTCGCTGCCAAGTGGGCCGAGCAGAACGCCGACAAGCCCTGCATCAACGTCATGGCTCAGGGCCCGCTCTTTGGTGCCGCCTACGTCTTTAGCATCTGCAATGTGCAGGAGATGCTGCAGATCGACTCCTGCACCATCAACACCTGCGACTTCTTCCACGGCCCCTTCGAGATCCTGGACAAGCGCACCTCGCTGTTCCAGCTCATCAGCGTCGGCCGCAGCCGCTGCAACGACGAGCGCGGCATCCGTTTCGTCAACCAGTACGGTGGCGATCGCGTCTATCAGCTCGACGCCAAGGAGCTTGGCCTCAACGACATCAAGGACAGCGTGAGCGAATACTTCAACCACCTGATCTTTGCCCCGATCCTCAACAACGTCTACATGCGTGCGCTCTCCGCCGTCACCCACAAGGACTACATGACGCGCCGTTACATGTGGAAGCTGGACTACTAAGGGTATTGGTTCCGCCGTTCTGCCGAACGGCGGACCGGCCGACGCTGCAAACCCATCAGAGCGGCACTTGGGGACGTTCCCTTTCTGCCGGTAGTTGGGGACACTCCTTGTTTCAAGAGATTTCCCGTTCGCCGATTTGTGCCTTGAAAAATGTATATAACGACTATAACGTAGCATGAAACATATTGGAAACAGAACCAAGGAGGCTGCGTTGAAGAGAAGCAATATGGGCTATGCGTTGGTGCTGATCGCCGCCCTCATGTGGGGAACCATCGGCATCTTTGTTAACGGAATATCCGCCCTGGGCGTTTCGTCTCAGAGCATGGCGGCCTTTCGCCTGTTGTCGGGTGCCGTCTTGATGGCTCCGGTTTTGGTATTCATGGGTTGCCAGGGAGGTGCTCGTGAGGGAAAAGCCTCGGGTCCCATGGCGCTGTTCAAGGCAAGTCCTAAAGAACTCGTCCCCTGCGCACTTGTCGGTATCGTCGGTTTGGCCGTCGCCAACACCTGCTATTACGAGTGCATGGGCGAGGTGGGCATGTCCACGGCCTCGGTGCTGCTCTATACCTCGCCGGTGTTTGGCGTCATGCTCGGCCGCGTGCTTTATCGCGAGGGCGTGACCCCCAACAAGCTCGTCGCCATCATCTTTAACATTGTGGGTTGCGTGCTCGCGGTGACGAGCGGGGACCTGTCCGGTTTCCATTTCTCGACTTGGGGCGTCGCGTCGGGTGTGATCGCCGGACTTTGCGGTGCGTTGCTGGCTGTGTTTAGCCGCATGGCCACCAAGACGCTGCATCCGCTGGCGGTGACGTTTTGGGGCTTTGTCTTTGGCGGATGCTTTATGGCTGTGCTTTCTGCTCCGTGGTCCGATGTAGCCGCGGCAATGTCCCCGCAGCTCATTCTGCTGTTCGCGGGCTTTGGCTTTATTCCGACGGCTCTTGCGTACATCTTCTATATGCAGGGCCTCTCTATGGACCTCGAGACGTCGAAGGTGCCGGTCGTGGCTTCGTTCGAAACCGTGGCGACCGTTCTGGTCGGTATTGGCATCTATGCCGAGTCCGCCGGCGCAATCAAGGTCCTGGGCATTGTGCTGGTGCTCGCGTCCATCCTGATCATGAACACCGACTTCTCCAAGCTGCGCAACAGTGTGTTTGTCGGCCATGTCATTGAGAGCATGACCTTTAAGCCCAACGCGTGGTGGACGGAGAAATCGCAGGACATGGATCTGTTCCGCGAGCGCACAGGCATCACGCTGGAGCCCACCGTGCAGGAAAGCCCCTGGTACTTCGTGCGATAGGGGGTTGCGCTCGGTGTCCGACCTGGGGTTATCCAGCCAGCGTCGGCCTACCCAGCCCCAACGTTTCAAGTGCGTTAAACCCGCCAACGGTCGTTTTTCACCCGCGAACGGTTTATATACTAATTATCAATATAAGCAACGTATAAGACGTTATAATGACCATAACGAAAAGGAGGAGGCAAGATGAATCAGATCATTCTCGCATCTCATGGCGGCCTGGCCGCAGGCGCCAAAGACACGCTCGAGATGGTTCTCGGCGACGTGTCGAACGTCCACGTCGTGTCGCTTGCTCGTGACGACAAGGAGCCCATCACCAATAAGGTTGAGGCTATGATCGCCACGTTCAACGCGGACGACACCGTGTATGTGCTAACCGATATGCTCGGTAGCTCGGTCAACAACAACATGGTCGAGCTTTCCAAGAACGGCACGAAGTTCACGGTTGTCAGCGGTTTCAATATCCCGCTGGCGCTCACGCTCGCTATGAGCCCCGTCCCCGTCAAGGGTGCCGAGCTCGCGGCCCTCATCAACGAGGCCCGCACCGGTCTGACCAACCCCAACGCACCGGTCGAGGTGGCCGCGGCTCCCGCCAAGAAGGCCAAGGCGTCCCGTCACAGCTCCGGTCCCGCCAAGATCGTCCTCGTGCGTCTTGACTACCGTCTGCTGCACGGCCAGGTCGTCTTTACCTGGACCACTAAGGTCCAGGCCGAGCGCATCATCGTCGTCGACAACGCTGCCGCCAACGATGACATCAAGAAGGGCGCCCTTAAGCTGGCCAAGCCCCAGGGCGTGCGCCTGAACGTCTTCACCGTCGAGCGTGCCCTCGCCAAGATGGACAAGCTCAACACCCTCGGCGAGCGCGTCATGTTCGTCTTTGGCAACACGGCCGAGATGCTGCAGTTCTGCCAGGGCTACAAGCTCGACGCCATCAACCTGGGCGCCACCGCCAACCACGACGGTGCCGATCAGGTCGGCGGCAAGGACAGCTCCGTCTTCCTCGACGCCACCCAGAAGTCCGACGTCAACCAGCTGCTCGACATGGGCATCAAGCTCTACGTCCAGCAGACCCCTACGTATCAGAGCGTCGACATCGACGCCAAGCTGTAATCAACCAGGCTTTTGCCTGACTGAAAGGAGAAGGGTATGAATACGTTCATCAGTGCGGTGCTCGTCGGCCTCGTCGGCGTGTTCTGCATGTGGGACTCCCGCCTGCTCGGTCGTCTTAACTTCGAGCAGCCTCTCGTTGGCGCTACGCTCGTCGGTCTGCTGCTGGGCGATGTGCCCACCGGCCTTGCCGTCGGTGCCGCCGTCGAGCTCGTGTCCATGGGCCTGGTGCAGGTCGGCGCCGCCGTTCCGCCCGATATGGTCCTGGGCGGCATCGTGGCCGCTGCCTTTGCGTGCCTGACCGATGCTTCCGCCGAGACCGCCATGACGATCGCCATCCCGGTCGCCGTCCTGGGTCAGCTCCTCGGCATCGTGTTCCGTTCCATCATCGCCGCCCTCACCCATGTGGCAGATAGCGCGATCGATAACGGAAAGTTCAAGACCGCCTACCGCATGCACATCTGCGCCGGCTCCGGTCTGTACGCCGTCATGTACTTCCTGCCGATCTTCCTCGCCGTCTTTGTTGGCACCGACCTGGTTCAGGCCATCGTCAACATGGTTCCCGAGTGGCTGTCCACTGGTCTTAACGTTTCGACCAAGATCATGACCGCCTACGGCTTGGCCCTGCTGCTCACCATGATGATCAAGAAGGGTATGACTCCGTTCCTGTTCATCGGTTTCCTGCTCGCCGCTTACCTCAACCTGTCCGTCATCGCGGTCGCTCTGATCGGTGTGTGCCTGGCTGTCGTCTTCATGGGCTTCAAGTTCAACGGTTCCCATGCAGCCGCCGGTGTCGATTCCGACTACGATCCGCTCGAAGACGACGAAGACTAAGGAGGAACACACTATGGCAACCGCAACCAAGGACGTGTCCCTGAACAAGAAGGTCAGCCAGTTCTTCTGGCGCTCCTGGGCCATCCAGGCCTCTTGGAACTACGAGCGTCAGATGAACATGGGCTTCCTCTACGGCATGGTTCCCACGCTCGATCGCCTCTATCCGGATGAGTCCGACCCCAAGCAGCTCGCTGCTAAGAAAGAGGCTTACCACCGTCACATGGCGTTCTACAACTGCACCCCGCAGACGAGCGCTTTTGTCCTGGGCCTCGCCGCCTCCATGGAGGAGGAGTACGCCAAGGATCCCGAGAACTTCGATCCCGATTCGATCAACGCGGTCAAGACCTCCCTCATGGGTCCGCTTTCCGGCATCGGTGACTCCTTCTTCCAGGGCACCATCCGCGTTATCGCCTTTGGTCTGGGCGTTCAGCTGGCTCAGCAGGGTTCCATCATGGGCCCGATCCTGGCCATGCTCATCTCCATCGTCCCCTCTGTGCTGATCACTTGGTTCGCAGCCAAGATGGGCTATCAGGGCGGCCACGAGTACCTGAGCAAGCTTCAGGGCGGCGACCTCATGGAGAAGCTCATGTATGTCTGTGGCATCGTGGGTCTTATGTCCGTGGGCGGCATGATCGCTACACTGATCGGCGCCACCACTCCGCTGCAGTTCGCTGAGGGTACCGTCGTTATCCAGGACATCCTGGACGGCATGATGCCCCAGATGATCTCCCTCGGCCTCACCGGCCTTATGTACTGGCTCATCAAGAAGAACGTCAACACCGGTTGGCTTCTCGTGATCGCCATTGTGGGCGGCATCGCCCTCTCCGCGGCCGGCATCCTGGCCTAGTCGCGACCCAATGCTTCCCCCGGGGGCCTGCCTGGCATCCCATACCCCAGGCAGGCTTCCATCCCTAACATGTGACAAAGGGACAGTTCCTTTGTCACATCCTCAACGGGCCGGCGACTCGGTCCTAACCACGGTAACCCTGCGAGCGTCCGGCAATGTGGCGCCGCAACAAATCGAAAGGAATGTGTCAGATGTACGAGATTGACCTTAACCTCCCTAAGCAGATCGTCGCTGACGTCCTGTCCAACCACGAGATTCACAGCGTCGCTTTCGTCGGCTGCGGTGCTTCCATGTCCGACCTTTACCCCGCCAAGTACTTCCTGGCCAACAACACGGACAAGCTGAACGTTCAGATCTTCACCGCTAACGAGTTCAACTACGACACGCCTTCCTGGGTCAACGAGCACACCTTCGTGATCACCTGCTCCCTCGGTGGCTCCACGCCCGAGACCGTCGAGGCCAACAAGACCGCCAAGAAGCACAACTGCCCGGTCGTCTCCCTCACCAACAAGGCTGGCTCCGCTCTGACCGTCGACGCCGACCACGTCATCGTCCACGGCTTCCACGCCAACTACGCTGCCAAGTGCGAGAAGCCCGGCTATGCCATCGCTCTTGCTCTCGAGATCCTTCAGCAGACCGAGGGCTATGACCACTACGAGGACATGATCACCGGCCTCACCAACGTTTTCGATCTCTGCGAGAACGCCGCTCAGCACTGCAAGAAGCTCGCCAAGAAGTTCGCCGAGGACTTCAAGGACGACAAGATGATCTACTTCATGGCCTCCGGTGCCTCCGAGAAGATGGCTTATTCTCACGCCGCCTTCCTGTTCACCGAGATGCAGTGGATCGACGCCGCCGCCTACAACACCGGCGAGTACTTCCACGGCCCGTTCGAGGTTTCCACCGAGGGTAAGCCCTACGTCTTCTTCATGTCCGATGGTGCTACCCGTCCGATGGACGCCCGCGCCCTCACCTTCCTTGAGCGCATGGGCGCCAAGGTCGCTCTGATCGACTCCAAGGACTACGGCCTGGCTGACGCCGTGCCCGCGAGCGTCATCACCTACTTCAACCCGCTGCTGCACCTCGCCGTTATGCGCGAGTACGGCAACCAGATCGCCGAGGCCCGTCAGCACCCGCTGACCATGCGTCGCTACATGTGGAAGCTTTCCTACTAATCACAAGTAAGTAGACCTTACGGGTTGATTGAGAGGGGATGGGGTTTGCGCCCCGTCCCCTTTTTTGCTTTGGGGGCGTGTTCGTCACGCCGCAAAACCCCAGATAATACCTACCAAAATAAACCTGTCCCTTTTTGGCAGGTGGGAGGAGATGCGTATGATCAAGGCGGTGCTGTTTGATATGGACGGCGTGCTGGTCGATACTGAGTGGTTCTACAACCGTCGCCGCGTGGCGTTTATGGAAGAGAAGGGGTTCCACTTTGACGAGATCCCCGATCTTTCGGGGTCTAACGAGCCTGCCATTTGGAAGTCGCTGGTGCCCGACGATATTGAGCTGCGCGAGCGTCTGCGCGTGGAGTACAAGCAGGTCTACAGCCCGGTTCACCCCGTTCCGTATGCCGAGCTGCTCAACGAGCAGACGGAGCCGGTGATGCGCGAGCTGCACGAGCGCGGCGTGAAGTGCGCCATCGCAAGCTCGTCCTATCGTGAGCTCATTGACGAGCTGGTTGAGATTGCCGGTATCGCCGACGTGCTGGACTACACCATCAGCGGTCACGAGTGCAGTGCGTTTAAGCCCGACCCCGAGATCTACCTGCGTGCCATGGAGGCGCTGGGCGTTGACCCCGCCGAGTGCCTGGTTATCGAGGACTCGCCGTTGGGCATCGAGGCTGGCAAGCGCTCCGGCGCCCGCGTCCTGGCACTGCGTCCGCACGAGGGCGTCAACCTGGATCAGTCCGCCGCCGACGTTGTCATCGACAACCTGACCGACATCCTACCTGCCATTTAGGGACAGGTTTAATTTGGCAGGTTTTATCTGGGCAAATGCCGAATTCGCTGTGAAGGGATCGCTCTCTTCACGGCGTTTTTCTTTTGAGCGGTTTTACGCGGTCCTTCTGATGGTTGTCGAGAGAGGGTGAATTGAAGCGCCCCCGCACGCTCCATGTTACAATCGCCGGCATGCCCCACAACTACATCTGCCTTCGAAGGGAGCCTACGTGGCGAACGCCATCGACCAGCTCACGGACCGCGTGCTCGTGCTCGGCCGCCTCACCATCGTCCGCCGTGCCATCACCGCCGTGGCGGTCACCATTTCCGCCGTTCTCCAGACATTCCTGATCCAGGCGTTCATTCGGCCCGCCGATCTGCTTCCGAGCGGTCTCACCGGCGTCGCGGTCCTGCTCGATCGCGTTACCTCGCTTGGCGGCGTTCACATCGACATCTCGCTCGGTATGCTCGCGCTCAACATCCCTGTGGCGCTCCTATGCTGGAGCGGCATTAGCAAGCGCTTCGTCATCTTCTCGATGATGCAGGTTGTGCTCTCATCGCTGTTTCTCAACATCTTTCACTTCGCTCCGTTTTTGGGCGACAAGATCATGCTCATCATTTTTGGCGGCGTGGTCTCGGGCCTGGGCGCTGCCATCGCGCTTAAGTCTGGCGCATCCACCGGCGGCACCGACTTTATCGCGCTGTGGGTCTCCAACCACACGGGCAAGACCATCTGGGGCGTCATCTTTGGTTTCAACTGCTTTATCCTGGCGATCTTTGGTTTTATGTTTGGCTGGGATAACGCAGCGTACTCCATCGTGTTCCAGTTTATTTCGACCAAGACCATCGACAGTTTCTATCGTCGCTACGACCGCGTGACGCTGCAGATCACGACGCGCAAGGCAGATGAGGTCATGACCGCCTATGTTGACCATTTTCAGCACGGCATTAGCTGCGCCGAGGTCATCGGCGGATACAGCCGCGAAAAGATGTACCTGCTGCACGCCGTTGTCTCGACCTACGAGAGCCAGGACATTATCAAGCTGGTGTGCGACGTTGATCCAGACGCCGTGATCAACGTATTCCACACGCTCAACTTTGTGGGCGGCTGGTGGGGCGGTCATGTCGACGAGCCCATGCCCACGGCCGTACCCGATCCCGACAAGCCCGCGCGCATGGCCAGCAGGCAGGCGCGCCTCTGCGAGCAGGACAGCCTGCAGCAGGATGACGGGAAGTAAGGATTTGCTGTATGTGGTGTATCGTTTTATCAAACTGAGGTAACATATAAAAAGACGTTATATACGTATTAGTTATTTCGATATTTCGATAAGAGTGATTAGATATGCCTGCGCCCAAAAATACACCGCTTTACCAGCAGATTTACGACGAAATCAAGGATGCGATCGAGAAAGGTGTTTATGCACCCAAGGAGCGTATTCCGTCCGAGCTCGAGCTTGCCGAGCAGTACGAGGTGAGCCGCATTACAGTGCGCCGAGCCGTCGAGGAGCTGTGCTCCGATGGCTACCTGGTTAAGCAGCAGGGCCGTGGCACCTTCGTCTCCACGCCGCACATCAACCGTCAGTTTCACGCCTCGACGCTGCAGACGTTTACTGCACTGTGTGCCGACAATGGCATGAAGGCCGGTGCGCATGTGGTCGATCGCCAGATTGTTCCGGCGCGTCAAAACGAGATGGAGTTCTTTGGCCTGCAGAAGGATGCGCTGCTGCTGCATATCAAGCGCGTGCGTACGGCCGACGGCGAGCCCATCTTTGAGGAGAACATCTTTGTGCCCTTTGACGCATATCGTGAGCTGTTGACGGCCGATCTTGAGGACAAGTCGATTTTTGCCGAGGTCGAGCGTGTTGGCGGAACGCCGATTGTCTCGGTTGGCTACCGTACGGTCGAGGCCGTTCGCGCTAACGCCGAGCAGGCGGCCGAGTTGGGCATTGCTCCGCACGATCCACTGCTCAATCTGCGTGCCGGCTTTATCGGCCCCAATGGCGAGCCGGTCCTGATGGGTAAGCAGTACTACGTGGGATCGCGCTACGTTATGGTCATGTAGGGCTGGTTCCGCCGTTCTGACGAACGACGGACCGGTCGACGCTGCAAGCCCGCCAGAGCGGCAATCTGCAGAATGAGCGTGGAAAATCTCCCGTTTTTGGCTCGGTTACGGCCTCAAAGTGGGAGATTATCCACGCTCATCCGGAAAGTGTCCAAAAATCCACGCTCGTTCCTTTCGGATTGCGCCGCCCGTGGCCGGCAGCCGTGCGCCACCGGTCCGCGTGGCGGCGTATAATCGGCGGCAGATGACTTGGACGTTAGGAAACCATGACCGATAGCATGCAGCAGATGGCGCTCGACACGCTCGGCGCCTATTTTGGCTACACCTCGTTTCGCCCGGGGCAGGACCGCATGGTCGATGCGATCCTTGCTGGCCGCGACGCGCTGGGCGTTATGCCCACGGGCGCCGGCAAGTCCATTTGCTACCAGGTGCCCGCGCTCATGCTGCCCGGCATTACCTTTGTGGTGAGTCCGCTGCTGTCGCTTATGGAGGACCAGACCCGTGCGCTGCTCGCGGCGGGCGCGCGACCCAGCTATCTCAACTCCAGCCTTACTCCGGCCCAGCAAAATACCGTGCTCAAGCGGGCGCGCGAGGGTCGCTACCAGCTTATGTACGTGGCGCCCGAGCGCCTGCTCGAGCCGCGCTTTTTAGCCTTTGCGCAGGAGGCCGCGGCGGACGGCGGCATCGGCGTGCCGCTCGTGGCCATTGACGAGGCTCACTGTGTGAGTCAATGGGGCCAGGATTTTCGACCCGCCTACCTGCAGATTCGCGAGTTCATCGATTCTCTGCCGCAGCGCCCCATCGTGGCGGCCTTTACCGCCACGGCGACCGAGCGCGTGCGTGCGGACATTCAGCAGATGCTCGGCCTGCGCGACCCGGCTACCGTCGTGACGGGTTTCGACCGCAAGAACCTCTACTTTGGCTGCGAGGAGATGGGCGACAAGGCCAAGGCCGCGTGGGTGCGCGACTATGTGATCGCGCATTCGAGTGAGAGCGGCATCGTATATTGCTCGACCCGCAAGACCGTCGATGCACTCGCCGGCGAGCTTGCCGAGGCGCTGGGCCCCAGCGGCATTCGCGTTGGCCGCTACCATGCCGGCATGGGCAACGACGCCCGTCGTCAGAGCCAGCGCGCCTTTATCGACGACGATATTCAGGTGATGGTTGCCACCAACGCCTTTGGCATGGGCATCGACAAGCCCAACGTGCGCTACGTCATCCATAACAACGTGCCCGAGAGCATCGAGGCCTACTATCAGGAGGCGGGCCGCGCCGGTCGCGATGGCGATCCGGCCAGCTGCCACCTGTTGTGGAACGGCAACGATTTTCGCATGCGTCGCTTTTTGATCGACCGCGGCGATGCAGCCGACGAGGCGCTCGACGATGAGCAGCGCGCGTGGGCGCTCCAGAATCGATATCGCCTGCTCAGCCAGATGGAAGGCTACTGCAACACCACCGGCTGCCTGCGCGAATACATGTTGCGCTACTTTGGCGACGAGGCCGCGGCCGAGCATGCGGCAGCCGCCGCGGGCGGCACCGCCACGGACGAAGCCGAGGGCTGCGGCAACTGCAGCAACTGCCTCACGCAGTTCGAGGTCGAGGACGTCACCGATATGGCCCGCGCTGCCGTGCGCTATGTGGCCACGCGTCCCATGCGTTTTGGCAAGTCGCTGATCGCTGATGTGCTCCACGGCGGCAACACCGAGCGCATTCGCCAGATGCATCTGGACGAGGACCGCGGCTACGGTGAGCTGTCGAGCGAATCGGTCGGGCGCATCAAGGACATCATCGGCCAGCTGTGCGGTCGCGGTTATCTGGCCACCTCGCAGGGGCAGTACCCGGTCGTTGGGCTGGGCCCGCGTGCCGGCGAGGTCGAGGATGAGGCGTTCGCCTTTACCGTTAAGCGTCGCGCGTCCAAGCGCAAGGCCTCGGCCCGCGCCCGCCGTGCGGTGGATCTGCTGCGCGAGGAGGCCGAGCTGGAGCAGCGCCCGCGCGTGGGCGACGATGCCGAGCTGTTCGAGTGCCTGCGCGCCCTGCGCAAGGAGATCGCGGCCGAGCTGGAGATGGCGCCGTACATGGTCTTCTCCGACAAGGCCCTGCGCGGCCTGTGCCGCCTGCGCCCGCAGACGTGCGACGAGCTTATCCAGGTCAACGGCATCGGCGAGAAAAAGGCCGACGCCTTTGGCGAGCAGTTTATGGCGGCGATTGAAGAATTTGAGTCCGAGCATGCACGGAATGGAGCGTAACGATGGTAGCCGATAACAAGACCGAACGTTCCGAGCGCGCCGAGGTTTCCGCCGTGCCGCTGTACCAGCAGGTTATGGACGACCTAAAGGGAGAGATCGCGCGCGGCGTGTACGCATCTGGCTCGCGCATTCCTTCCGAGATCGAGCTCGCGAAGTCCTACGGCGTAGGGCGCGTCACCGTGCGCCGCGCCATCGAGGAGCTGTCGCGTGCGGGGTATCTCAACCGCCAGCAGGGGAGGGGTACCTTTGTGTGCGCTCCCAAGCTCAAGCGCAAGATTCACCAGAAGGGTGACGTCCAGAGTTTTACTGAGGGTTGTGCTGCCAACGATATGGTGGCCGGAGCGCGCCTGGTGTCGCGCACGGTGGTTGCGGCGACGCGCGAGGACGCGGCGTTTTTTGGCGTGGAGCCCGGCAGTGAGCTTATCGTGGTCGAGCGCGTGCGCACGGCCGACGGCATCCCCGTCATGCTCGAGAACAACGCCTTTGTGCTCGCCGACCATCCCTACCTGCAGACGCTGGCCGCCGAGGACCTCACCGATAACTCGATCTTTGCGCTCGTTGCCGACCACTCGGGCCGCGCGCCGCTCAAGTCCGACCCCTGTACCGTGGAGATCGCGCTTGCCGATGCCCAGGTGGCCCCGCTGCTGGAGGTGCCGGTCGGCGAGCCTCTCTTTTATATGGAGGCGTATTTTACCGATGCAGACGAGCGCCCCCTGCTGCTCGGGCGCCAAAAGATCGTGGGCTCGCGTTACGTGTTCGACATCTAACGTTCATAGATAGAACAACATAGAACAAATTTGCCGAAATGACTTCACCGGTGAAGCTTTGCGTGGTATAAATAGGACAACATAGAACGACCGTAGGTACGAGCTGCTGTCGTTCAAAGCCGCCACACAAGGAGGAGCGTCACCGTGAACGCACACGATCTGATTCAGGAAATCATCGAGCGCAAGGGCAAGGTCGAGAATGTCTTTTGGATCGCCTGCGGCGGTTCGATGATCGACCTCATGCCGGCTAACGAACTGCTCAAGCGCGAGGCCACCACGTTTACCTCGACGGTCTACACAGCGCGCGAGTTTTGCCTGATGGCCCCCAAGAGCCTAGGGCCGAAGTCACTCGTCATCGCCTGCAGCCACAGCGGCAATACGCAGGAGGTCGTCGACGGTTGCGAGATGGCGCTGGCAGCTGGTGCCGAGGTCGTGGCCATGACCGACTGCGAGGGCTCCAAGATTGATAACGGCAAGTGGACCACCTGGGTCTACCCTTGGGGCGAGGGCGTGTCGCAGGTCGAGGTGCCGCAGGGCATCGGCGCTCTGATCGCCGCCGAACTGCTCCACCAGCAGGAGGGTTACGAGGCGCTTGCCGACATGTACGCCGGCCTTAAGCAGATGGATGCGCTGCTGTCCGCTGCCCGCGAGAAGGTCAACGCCGAGCTGGGCGATCGCTTTGCCGAGCTCTGCCAGCAGCACGAGTTCTTCTACATCCTGGGATCCGGCCCCAACTTTAGCCAGACCTACGCCATGGCCATCTGCTCGCTCATGGAGATGCAGTGGCAGCACTGCTGCTACATCCACTCCGGCGAGTACTTCCACGGCCCGTTCGAGGCTACCGAGCCCGGCGTGTTCTACTTTGTACAGCTCGGATCGGGCGAGTGCCGCCCCATGGAGGAGCGCGCGCTGGCGTTCCTCAACACGCACACCGATACGGTCATGGTGCTCGACGCACTCGAGTACGGCGTGGGCGACGTGCCTGCCAGCGTGCGTTCGTACCTGGAGCCAATCTTCTTCTACGCGATGAGCTGCGAGCTGCGCGCCGCCCGCGGTAAGGTGTTCGACCACAGCCCCGAGGTTCGTCGCTACATGGGCATCGAGCAGTACTAAGTAACGGGAAAACCATTCACCTTCGATTCGCAAGGGCGCTGCGTGAGTCAAAAAAGCGGGCCGCGCCGGGGATTTCCGGCGCGGCCCGCTTAGTATCGCGCTTAGATTCGCAAGGTTGCGGCAGCCAGCGGCCTACTTTGCGTCGTAGGCCTCGGTGTCCCACCAGTCGAGCTGGGCGATGTTGTCGCGGATGTGCTGGCAGCTCTTGTGGAAGCCCTCGAGCTCGTGCTCGGAAAGGTCGAGCGTGTAGACCTCCTCGACGCCCTCGGCGCCGATCACGCACGGCAGGGAGGTGAAGATGCCCTCCTCGCCATACTGGCCGGTCATAAGCGTAGAGGCCGAAAGCACGGCGTGCTCGTTGTGCAGCACGGCGGCACAGACGCGCGCGGCGGAGTTGGCGACGGCGTACTCGGTGCACTGCTTGCCCTGGTAGGTTACGTAGCCGCCCTTGCGTGCGAGCTCCTCGACCTCCATGTGGTCGAAGGCGTACTTGTCGGGATTCTCGGCCTGAAGCTCGTTAAGGCTCTTGCCGGCGATGGTCGCAGCCTTAAAGGCGGCAAGCTGGCTAAAGCCGTGCTCGCCGATCATGTAGGCGTCGATGGACTTGGGGCTCACGCCGACCTTCTTGGAGATCTCGGTGCGCAGGCGGGCCGAATCTAGGCCGCAGCCCGAGCCGATGATCTTCTTGGGATCGTAGCCGGTCAGGTGCCACAGCTCGGTGCACACGACGTCGCAGGGGTTGGAGATGCTCACGAAGATGCCGTCGAAGCCGGCGTCGACAATGCGCTTGGCAAAGGTGCGCGCGGCGTCGGTGGTAAAGAACAGCTCGCCGTCGCGGTTACCGGCGGCCAGCGCGACCTTGCCGGCGGCGTTGACGATGACGTCGCAGCAGGCCAGCTCCTCGTAGTGGTCGTAGCAGTTGACGATCTTGGTGTTGTACGGGACAAACGAAAGGGAGTCGCGCAGGTCCTGGACCTCGGACGTCACCTTGGCCTCGTTGATATCGCACAGGTACAGCTCATCGGCAATGCCCTGCATGAGCAAGCTGTTGGCGACATGTGCTCCTACGTGGCCCTGGCCGACCACACCGATCTTACGCGTCTGGTACATATATGTATCCTTTCGGCCGAGTTTTTCGCGTCGAACCATTGTAGCCTCCTGCTATCACTTTGCCAGACTAAAGCGCCATAGATTTTTGGGACATGCCGTAATCTCTACTTTTGGAGTGATTTGGGCCGCTGGCGGTGTCTCGGAGCGATGTACTCGCGCGGATGGGGCCGCTCGTTGTACCATAACTGCAACTGACTCGTAAGGAGCATCCATGCCCATTCGCATTCCCGACGCCCTCCCTGCCGCCGCGCAGCTCGAGAGCGAGAACATCTTTGTCATGACCGAGTACCGCGCGCTGCACCAGGACATCCGTCCGCTGCGCGTGCTCATCCTCAACCTCATGCCCACCAAGATCGCCACCGAGACGCAGATCATGCGCAAGCTCTCCAACACGCCGCTGCAGGTGGAGGTGGACCTGCTGCGCACCAAAACGCACGAGGCCACCCACGTGAGCGCCGGCCACCTGGAGACGTTTTACCGCACGTTCGACGACATCCGCGACATCCACTACGACGGCCTGATCATCACGGGCGCGCCGGTGGAGCAGATGCCGTTCGAGGAGGTCGACTACTGGCCCGAGCTCTGCCAGATCATGGATTGGTCCACCACGCACGTGCACTCTACGCTGCACATTTGTTGGGGCGCGCAGGCCGGTCTGTACCATCATTACGGTATCCAGAAGTACGATCTGCCGGCAAAGGCGAGCGGCGTGTTCGAGCATTATCTGGTGAAGCCGCAAAGCCCGCTGGTCCGCGGCTTTGACGACCGTTTCTATGCCGTGCATTCGCGCAACACCGATGTGCGCCGCGAGGACGTGGAGGCCGAGCCGCAGCTTGAGGTCGTGGCCGTGTCCGACGAGGTGGGCCTGTACATCGTCAAGTCGACCGACAGCCGTCGCTTCTTTGTCTTTGGCCATCCCGAGTACGATACCGACACGCTGCGTCTGGAGTACGAGCGCGACGTGAAGCGCGGCCTCAACCCTCAGGTGCCGGCGCATTACTTCCCGAACGACGACCCCACCGCCGAGCCGCGCAACGTCTGGCGCAGCCAGGCTCAGCTGCTCTACACCAACTGGCTCAACTACTACGTCTACCAGACCACGCCCTACGACCTGGCTCGCGCCGGCGAGGAGCACTAGGCCGCTGTCGTGGCTGTGGCTGCGGCGGTTACCGTGGCCGCTACGCGACGAGCGTGGATAATCGGACGCATGTTGAATGAGCGTGGATAATCTCCCACTTTTGGTCGAGGAACAGGCCCAAAGTGGGAGATTTTCCACGCTCGATTTTTCTGCGGCTGTCGTAGGCGGCAGCACCACGCGTCGAGTGTTTACGGACAGCATCGCAAACTAGGTAGTTTCGAGCCACAGCATTTTTCTTTTAAGGAAATCGACGGCTTTTGAGGCATAAAGATGTGGAGACAGGGATCTCTGGACAACCGCTCTACCTGCGGATATAGAGCATTGGCCTAAAACGTCCAAAACCGTCAAGCATTTGGTCAGCTGCTGGACAGCATTTGGTCAGACTTCGCATGAAACCGCCTGGTACGTTGGCGCCGTTCCAAGAGTTGGGAGGCGACATGGCAAACATGACGGCGAATCAAAGACTCACAAGCCACATTAAAGCTTGCGAGCAGCAGATGAGCTGCGTGTACGCGCGCACGACGGCGGAGGCAAAGCAGATTGAGCGGCGGGTGGTGGCGGGAAGTCTCGAGGTGGTCATGCCGGGGTTGTATGCGCGTCCGGAATACTGGTCCGAGCTCAAGTTTCGGCAACGTTATCTGCATCGGGTGCGGGCGCTTGCGCAAAAGCACCCCGACTGGACGTTTTGCTCCTATACGGCGGCTGTTATCTATGGTCTTTCGGTTTCGCATGCCAATTTGACGCACATCCATATCGCCGCGATGCCGGCGCAATCGACGACGCCGGGCTCTCAGGTCATTCGCCATCGTTATGCTTATCGAACGCGGGCCAGTCAAATGGATATTGCCGTGACCGATATCGATCAAACGATTACGGATTGCCTGGTCGACGCGTCGTTTGTCGAGGGGCTGATCATTGCGGACTCGGCGCTCCATGAGCAGCTTTTGTCGAAGGAGCACCTTGTTGAGGCAGTCAACAAGCTTGGTTTGAATCGTCGCGGTGTTGTGACGGCGCGCAGGGTTGCGCGGTGTGCCGACGGCTTGTCGGAAAGCGGCGGCGAGTCCAAGGCGCGTGCGCTGATGATCGAGCGCGGCTGGCAGGTTCCGGAGCTGCAAGTTGAGCTGTTCGACCCGGTTGAGCCGGGAAAGCCGTATCGCGTTGACTATCTGTGGCGCGTGGGTGACCGGTTGATTATTGGGGAGTTCGACGGATTCGTTAAAAGTGAGAAGGCGGCGGAGGAGGGCAAGCTCGCAAAGGCGCAATTTGACGAGCGCCAGCGCGAGTCGAGGCTTTCGATGCTCGATAACTGTAAGATTGTGCGCTTGTGCTGGGATGATCTAAGGGACCCGACAAAGCTCGATCGCAAGCTCAAGGTTGCCGGCGTGCCGCGTGCCTGCTGAGACGGTTACAGGACGTTAGGCTGCACGAGCGTGGATAATCGGACACACGAGCGCGGAAATCTGGACGCGTATTGGTTGAGCGTGGATTTTCAGACATACGAGCGTGGATTATCGGACGTTTGAATAATGAGCGTGGATAATCTCCCGTTTTTTGCCCCCGAACAGTCCCAAAGTGGGAGATTTTCCACGCTTATCTTGCGGGTGCGATACAACGACATTTAGGCGCTGACGATGTTGGGCAGCGGCAGGTCGTGGACGTCGGTGGGGACGTGGTCGATGCGCTGTTCGTCAAAGGCGATGCCGACGATTTGACATGCGGGCGAGAGCATGGACAGGTAACGGTCGTAGCAGCCGCCGCCGTAGCCCAGGCGCGCGCCGGTTTGGTCGAAGGCCACGAGCGGCACAACAATCATGTCGAGTGCTTCGGCAGGCACGATGGGGAAGCGGTTGCTGCCGATGTCCGCGGCAGCGAAGGTTCGCGTGGGATGAGTGATAAACGGAGCCGCGGACGCATCGTCGGCGGCAACTGCCCGCATGCATATACGCTGGCCACAAGCTGCGGCTTCGGCTGCCGAGAGCATGCACGGATAGGCTGCGCGCCAGCCGCGCGCGGCGGCCGCAGCGGCAAACGCGGCAGGGTCTGCCTCGGAACCCATCGCGGCATAGACGGCAACGGTGCGCGGCGCCGCGGCATCCAAGCGGCCCAGCAGCTCAACCAGCCGTGCACAGATATCAGCAGACTTCGCTGCCCGCAAGTCCAAATCAAGAGCATCGCGCCGAGCAATCACCGCCCGCCGCAACTCAGCCTTATCCATTCCAGCCCCCTCTCCCAAACCTACCAAAAAGGGACAGGTTTATTTTGGCAGGTTTTATCTGGGCAAATGTCGAAACCACCACAAAGGTGCCTGTCCCCTTTGTGGTGGTTTTGCTTGCTGTGGCTAGCCCAGCAGGTCGACTACGTTGAAGTTGGCGTTGCTCTTGGCGATGACGTCGCGGCCGCCAAAGACGCAGGTGGGCGACTCGGCTGCGATGCGCGTCACGTCGGTGCCGAGCGAGCGCAGCTCACCGGGCGTGGCGGCGAGCATCTGGGCGCGACGCTCCTCGCGCGCATGCGGATCGAGCCCGGCCAGGTAGGTCGTGTTGCGGCGCTTGGTGAGCGCGTACGGCTTCACCGGCGCGTCCATGCCGCTCACGCAGCTCACGATAAAGCCCTCAAAGGCGGCTTCGTCGGGCTCAAAGCTGCCAAGCCATGCACCCGCGCGCTCCACGCGCTCAATCGAAGGATCGATCGCCGGGTCGCGGTAGGTGTAGAACGCCGCCTGACGCTCACCTGCCGCGCGGAATCCGCAGCCGTACGCACCGCCCTTCACGCGGATCTCGTTCCACAGGTAGTCGTAGGAGAGCGCGTTGGCAGCCACGGCCCAAGCGCCTGTCACGTCGAGCCCCAAGCGACGCGGATCGCACGCACGCGCGACAAAGCAGATGTCGCTGGGGATCACGAAAGCCTCGTGGCGGTCGCGCGGCGCCGGCACCACGAGCGCGTCGCGGCCGGCGCCATCGCCAGCGCCCAGTCCCAGGTTACCCGCGGCGTCCCAGTACGCATCGAAGTCCTCATCGCTGCCGGTAAAACTCGCCATGCAGCCATCGGCCACAAAGATGCGGTCTGCCAGCTCGGTAAGCTTGGCGCGCAGGTCGTCCAGGCGTTCGTCAAAGTGGTCGAGCAGGTCGCGCAGGAACAGGTAGAAGTCCACGCCCGAAAGCTGCTCGCGCACCACGGCCGAAGGCGAGCTGTAACTCATCGCGCGACCCAGCGCCGCCGAGTGACCGTTGTTGATAAAGCCCTGCTCAAGCCCAATGCGAATCTGCGTGAGCACGTCGCGCACGCGGTCGGCGTCGGCATCGAGCAAAAGCGTGCTCGACCACACCTCGCGCGGCAGGCTCGCCAGCGCATCGATCTTCTCGGACAGGGCGCCGCCGCTCACCAGCAGGTAGGGGCGCACGCCGTCCACGTCGGGCTGCGTCATGACCTCGGTCGTAAAGCTCAAAAAGCCCAGCTTGCCGGCGAGCAAGTTATCGAGTTCCTCGGCCGAGTGCTCGCTCGTGGGCAGCTGTTTGAGCAGACGGCAGAGCAGCGTCACATAGGGCAGGTCCTCAAACGCGACGCAGCTCAGGTCGAAATACTGCATGGCGTAGGCCAGGCGGTTGGTGGGAATGTCGTGGCGCAGACAGGGGATGGGCGCGGTCGTGTCCACAACCAGCGGCGGCTCGGGGCACGCCTCGCCAATGTCGGACACGCGCAGGCGCGGCAACGTGGCCTTGTCCTCGGGCGTGTCCTCGGCTTCCTGCGCGGCACGCAGCGCGGCCGTGCGCTCGACCACGTTGGCCAGCTCGGAATCGGTCATGGCGTCGCGCTTGGCTGCCAGCTCAGCGGCCTCGGCGCCCTCCGAGCCGGCGCCAGCGTTCACCGGCACCAGCTCGACGAGCGCCATGTGGTCGTTCTCCAGTACCAACTCGCGCAGCAGGTCCTCAAAGTAGGTGCCGTCCAGCTCGCTACGCAGCTCCTTGTACACCGGGCCGTACTTGAGTGCCAGCGTCGCGGCGTCGTCATCGTAGAGCCAGGTGCTTAGTGCGTCGCACGCAATTGCCACGCCGTCGGCGATACCGTAGTCGCGCTGGCGCAGGTCGTATTCGTTGCTGCTGATGATGGCTTCCAGGCGCTCGCGCGGAACGCCATGCTCGCACAGGTCGCGGCAGGCGTTCTGGAACATGCGACGCAGTTCGCGCGCCACGCCGGGCTGCGCGTTTTGCAGCATGATGAGCTCGTAGGGCTGCAGGCTCTCGGCCGCGGTGTAGCTCACCACGTTGCCGCCCAGGCCGGCGGCCAGAATGGCCTTCTTAACCGGTGCTTCGTTGGAGCCCAGCAGTGCCTCAAACAGGATATCCGCCGCGATCGTGCGCTTGCGGTCGAGCGCGCTGCCCAGCACCAGACCCAGGCCCACCAGGGCGTTCTCGGGTGTAGTGGCCATCTCGACGCGCTTGTACTCGCAGGTCACGGGCGTCTGCACGCCCAGCGGATTGGGCGCCAGCGTGGACGGGTCCTCGCCGGCGGCGATGGCGGCGTCCATGCGGCGGCTCGCGGCACTCGGCTGCGACAGATAGCGCTCGTCCAAAAAAACCAGCGCGCGGTCCACGTCCAGGTCACCGTAAAGCGTGATGTAGGAGTTGGAAGGATTGTAGTGACGCGCGTGCGTGTCCAGGAACTGCTCGTAGGTGAGCGCCGGAATCGCGCGCGGGTCGCCGCCGCTCTCGTGCGCATAGGCGGTGTCGGGATAGAGCGCGGCGTTGACGGCGTCGTCCAGCACGCTCATGGGATCGGACAGCGCACCCTTCATCTCGTTGAACACCACGCCGTTATAGCGCAGCGTGCCCTCGCGCAGGCTGGCGGGGTTGCCGTCGCCCTCGCCCTCGGCGCCCTCTGGCAGGTCAAGCTCGTAGTGCCAGCCCTCCTGCTCAAAAATGGTGGGCTTGGTATAGATGGCCGGGTTGAACACCGCGTCCAGGTACACGTCCATCAGGTTGTACAGATCCTGCTCGTTGGTGGTGGCAACGGGGTAGATGGTCTTGTCGGGGTAGGTCATGGCGTTGAGGAACGTCTGCATGGAGCTCTTGATCAGGTCGACAAACGGCTCCTTGACGGGGAACTTGGCCGACCCGCACAGCACCGAGTGCTCAAGAATATGGAACACGCCGGTGGAATCGGCCGGCGGCGTCTTAAAGCCAATGGCAAAGGCCTTGTTTTCGTCGTCGCACGCCAGGTACAGCAGGCGAGCGCCCGAGACGGTGTGGCGAAGCACATAGGCGTCCGAGTCGAGCTCGGGCACGGTCTCGCAGCGCTCGACGGCAAAGCCATGGCAGGTGGTGCCGGGCACCAGCAGCGCGGCGGCAGCGGCGCGCGGGTCGGTTGAGGTGGTGGGCATATGCAGTCTCCTTTGACGCCCCAGCGGGGGCGAATCGAGTCGAATCCTCGAGAGTATACCCATATGGGGGCCGCGGCACTGCGGCGAACTGGAGACGATGCCAGCGGATTGGACAAAGGCCCCGCGCGTTCACCGCACGAGCGTGGAAACTTGGACGCCTATCGAATGAGAGTGGATTTTCGGACGGAATCAGCCTCAAAACGCCCAAAAACCGTCCAAATATCCACCCTCATTTCCCGACCGTCCAAAATCCACGCTCATCCGCCGCCCGCACATCTCTCATATCTCATTCGTCTCTAATACGAGAGATAACAGAAAGATGAGAGATAAATATGAGAGATAACAATGCTGCAAAGAGACAGACAACCATGGTATTGTCTCAATATAGATTGTTTTACCAGCGAAAACATGTTTAAATGAAACAGATGACAGACATCTTATCTTTCATCTCTCACTCCTCTCTAATATGAGAGATAACAGAAAGATGAGAGATAATTACGAGAGATAACTGAGAGACGAAGGAAATCTATTCGCGGCATTCTTCGCAGAACCGAGCGAAAGGACGTGCAGATGAACGAAAACGAACTGACCGGTCTGCTCGAGTCTTTAAGGCGCATGGGCTCGGACGATCTTAACGTTGAGGTCAAGGAGAGCGCCACGACGCTTTCCCGCGACGTATGGGAAACGGTCAGCGCTTTCGCAAACACCGCCGGCGGCATCATCGTACTCGGAGTGAGCGAGCGCGCGGGTTTTGTCCCAGTTGCAAACTTTGAGACCGAGAAAGTGCTCAACCAATTCGTGGCGGGCATGGGCGATGCTGGCGGTCGCGGAAAGCTGGCCAATCCGCCCAAATACACCATTGAGCGCGTGGAGCTCCAGGGCACCGTGGTTCTAGTCATCGCGATTGAGGAGCTTGACCCGTCGAGCAAGCCTTGCTATGTCATGGAGCGGGGCGCTCAAGGTGGCAGCTACAAACGCATCGATGACAAAGATGTCCCGCTTTCGTCGACCGAGGTTTTGGCACTGTCGTCATATGAACGGACGAGTCCTAGCGATCGCGATGCGGTGCCCGGCACGAGTGTGGGCGATCTCGACGAGTCGCTGGTCGACCGCACGATAGAGCGTGTCTATTCGTTGACGCCTCGAGCGATGCGCGGTGCGGCGGACAAGAAGACAAAGATGGAGCGTCTGAATATCCTCGACTTCCAGGGCAATGTTACCAAGGCCGGCCTCCTTGTCGCGGGCGTTTACCCTCAGCAGTTCTATCCCAAGCTCTTCATTGATGTGGCTGTCCACGTGGGAACTCAAAAGGGAGCTGCGGGGCCACTAAGGTTTATGGACCGCACAATCTGTGAGGGAACGTTGGGCGAGATGATCTCGGATGCTGTCGCGGCCGTCGCCAAGAATTTGCGGCGAACCTCGACCGTCCAAGGCGTCTCGCGTGTCGACTCGCTGGAGATTCCCGAGGAGGTTCTGCGCGAGGCAATCGCCAACGCCGTAATCCATCGAGAATACGGGGATCGGTTCTGTGGACAATCGATTGCCGTCGACGTCTTTGACGATCGTGTCGAGGTGACGAATCCTGGCGGCCTTTACGGGGGAAAGACTCGCGAGAACTTGTTTGACGGCAGCTCCCGATGCCGTAACGCGACGCTCGTGAAACTCATGTCGATTGTCCCGCTGCCGGATGGCGCAGGTTCGCCGGCTGAGGGCAATGGCTCGGGCATCCCGATGATGATCGATGCCATGCGTGCGCATGGTCTGGCCGAGCCCCTGTTCTGCCCGGGGTTCGATCGGTTCAAGGTCGTACTTTACCGTCCAAAGATCGAGCCGGTCGATCATGGCGGGGACTTGATTATGACGGCACTCAAGCGCTACGGCGAATTGGGGACGCGCGAACTGGCGGAGCGCACGGGACTCACGGTTTCCCAGGTTAGGGCACGCGTCAATGCGCTCATTGAGCAGGGTGAGCTTGAGCCGACGGCGCCGTCGACAAGCCGCAACCGCAAATATAGACTGTCAGAGCGCGTGGAATAAATGCGTTAGTGGACGAGGCGACCCAATAATCGACCCTCGATTGGCGCCCACTAAGGTAAAGCGGTTGTTGCCCAGTCGACGGTGATGCTAAAGACTCGGCTTACGCCGGCATGGCCCCGAACCCGTCCATCAAGAACAGCCTAAGAACCAGCTTGATGACATATCCCGGTTTGATTTCTGCCGTGCCAAAGACGCTGCGCTCGGCGAGCTCGCTGCAGTATGCGTAGATGTCGCGGATAAGGTCCGCGCCCGAAAGCGTAAACATGTAGCCTGCGTCCGAAAGCGCATTGGGCGCGGCGGGCAACTTGGCCATGTGGCAGAACGTTTGCAGGTCGGGCGCCATGGCGTTCTGGTAGTCAAGGTGGCTGCCGTCTTCTTGCGCGGCGAATTCCAGCTGGCGTACTCGATCAAGCGCCGCTGCCAGCACAAAGCTCGGTGTGGGAGCATTGACGTCCTCCGTGCTCGCCACAAGCCTGCCCGCCGCCTGCGTGACAAGCCAAGCGACCTCGCGCTGGCAACGCACGGCCTTGCGCGTAACCGGCTTGATGGACGAAGAAGAAACGCTCCCCTTAGGCGGATTCGAAGCAGCCATAAGACCCTCCCATGAACAATCCGGCCCAACAAGCCCGGATGAAACACGTGCTACATCAGTATACAGGGGAGTGGGGTAGCGGGGTACAAGCGCGCCAGCGGCAAACCGAGAGCATCAACAATGTGCCTCCGCTCTATTTGGACGATGGTACGTGGGTCATTAAGTACTCGGTTCAAGCGCCGGGTACCGTTGGTTTTCGAGACCAGAATTACAACCGTAAAATGCTCAACTGCATGGAATGTGACGTCCCAGCCGGAGTCATATTTGCAACCGAGGTGGGCTATAAGGTGCTCGGCCTTGCGTTTGTTGAGCGGTTCGAGCCCGAAAACGGATGGTTTGTTCTGCACGGTCCTGTTCATAAAGGCGGACCGGACCCTCGTTTTGCGCCCGACATGAGTTATCTGAAGCACATACCCGTCGATATTGAGTTTGCCGGACAGGGTGCGACCGACGATGAAATTTGGCTTTGGCGGTCTTTTACGATCGTGCTGTTTGATCGGATCGCGTGGCGATGCAATCTCGCACACGCCTGCCGGTGCATGCTCTTCCTGATTTGTATAGCGAGAGGGGAGCGAACGTGAGCTGGCGAGGCGATATTGCGATGGGGAAGTACGGAAAACTGCCGTGCGCCCTTATAGACAACAAAATGTTTCCGAGCGTAGAAGTTGATTGCGGGTCGTTTGTCGTCGCCTGTCCTTGCTGCGGCTCGCAAATACCGTGCCTCGACATTCGGTTCATCGATGCGTGCGACAGACTTAGCGACGAAGTGAGAAAACGGACAGGCGTTCATATGCCGGTGTATCAGGAGAAATGCCCTGTTTGTGGCCTCGATATCGTGTACGACGCCGGCGACGAGGGATAGGTGATGCGGAGGAGCTGGCTGTGAAGGCATCTCTGTTCCTATAAATAAATCCCCTCACCGAGCTGCTTGTGGAACTTGGCGTGATGGTCGCGTGCCCAGGTAAAGAGCGCCTGGTCAAAGTCGGTGCGCGTGGCCGGGACGCCAAAGACGCCGGCAACTTCGACACGCACAAACTCCAGTGCCGGCAGCTTGTTGATGGCGGTGAGGGCAAACGGGGACGTGGGTTCTTCGAACAGATAGTGGCTGCCTTGCAGCGCGTCGCAACTGGTGCACGTGTTGCCGAGCGACGGGGCTTTGGAGGCTCGTGCGCCTACGGGTTTGTAGCCACAGCGCTTAGAAAGATAGTCGCGGATCTCGCCCGGGACGCAGCCAAGAGCGGGAACAATGGCGAGCGCGTTGGCATTGGCCGTGTCGATGGTAATGTGCCCGGCTTCGTTGGGCGCGTGCGCAATGGCGATGCCCTTGCCGTCATCGGTTCGATAGGGAATACCGAAGGCCGCGACCGAGGTCTCTTCGTGGCATTTCCAGCACTCGCGCTTGCCCAGTACTAGATATATATACGGCGCTGAGGGGTCGGATCGGTCAACACCGGGCAGCCACTCGGCAAAGGGCTCGGGGTTGACGCCGCTGGGTACATACCAGATCTTCTTGGTCCGGTCCCATTTGGCGCCCAGCGCCTTGGCTTCTTCTTTGTGCGAAAAGGGGACATCGAGCTCAGTGCGCATGGCGGCTCCTTGGTGCTGCAGGTGCAAGTGGCTCAAGGATACCGCAGGGCGCAGACATCGCGGCGTTTTGCTTAGAAGTTGCGGTGCGGACTGATTGGTTATGCCGATGGATAGATCGGCAAGTAGATGGTCGGCTTTTGGCCAGTTGGGCGGTTGGAGCAGCTTGCGGCGCAGTTTTGTGCCTGGCTATTGTTGATGTTGGGGTATTGAATTTGTTTGGCAGCCATTCGTCAGGTGAATTGATGCTACGTTGCGATGACGGTTGGAACTGCCAGCGGATTTGGCGACATAAAACAAAACAGCCCAGAGGACATAGTCTCTGAGCTGCGAACATTTGGTGGGCGTTAGAAGATTTGAACTTCTGACCTCTTCCGTGTCAGGGAAGCGCTCTCCCCCTGAGCTAAACGCCCGATCAAGGGTGCGCAAGCGCGCAAGGGATAATATAACGGAGCCTGAACTCGGTGGCAAGAACATTTTTAAAAATCGCTTACATTGTGGAATTCGGGGGTCTTGTCATATCCATTTCAAAAGAGCCTGCTGCCGCGATTTGGCTGTCGCATAATGCAAGGCCATTGCGGTGTCGAGCTATGGAAAGACGCCTGCGGAATTGTCCTACCGATAAGCGGACAAGCCTTCGGCTGGTGCCTTCGCCGTGGTAAGGTAAGCCGAATTGCTTCCAGACTGTTTCGGGGGAGTGGAATGAGCAAAGAGTGTGTCGAGCAGGTCGAAGGCGCAGGGGCTTCGGTGCCGATGACCGATATATCGAACATTGATGTGCCCGAGGGCACCGACGAGCTCAGCCGCAACACCCGTCGCGCATGGCGCGACCGCCTGAACAGTGCTTCGTCGCGCAAGATGATCACGGGCGTCTTGGCTACGCTGGTGGGCGGTTCGTTTTGGGGCTTCTCGGGCACCAGCGCGAGCTTTCTGTTCGATACCTTCCACGTCGACACCTTGTGGCTTATGAGCGTGCGTCAGATTCTCGCCGGTCTACTCTTTATGGCCGTGGTTGTTACGCGCGACCGCGAGCGCCTGATTAAGCTCTGGACCACACCCGCCGATCGCAAGCAGCTGCTGCTCTTTACCGCCTTTGGCCTGCTGTTCAACCAGTTTTGCTATCTTTCGGCCGTGCGCCTGACGAACGCCGGAACCGCGACGGTGCTCCAGTGCCTGCAGCTCGTTATCATCATGGGCTACACCTGCGTGATCGATCGCCGCATGCCACGTACTCGCGAAGTCATCGGCATCGGTCTGGCTTTGGGTGGCACCTTTTTAATCGCCACCGGTGGCGACCCCACCAGCCTGAATATCTCGCCGCTCGGCCTGATCGCGGGTCTCATGTGTGCGGTCAGCGCTACATGCATGGCGGTGATTCCCGCCAAGATTCTGCCCGAATACGGTAGCCCCATCGTCACGGGCTCGGCAATGCTCACGGCGGGCGTGGTCTCGTGCGTCTTCGTGCAGCCTTGGGCGCATATGCCGGCGCTCGATGCCGCCGGTATCGAGGCACTCGCGGTGTTCGTGGTTATCGGCTCGTTTTTTGCTTACATGCTCTATATGCAGGGCGTTAAGGACATCGGCTCGGTGCGTGCGAGCCTCATCGGAACTGTGGAGCCGGTTTCGGCGACCATCACCAGCGCCGTGATGCTGGGCACAGTGTTTTTGCCGACCGACCTTATCGGCTTTGCCATGATCATCGTGATGATGTTTCTCACGGTGTAGCTGGTGCCGCCGCCAAGACGGAAAAGGCGTTGTGCCACATTTTCGCCAATTGATGTCCGTGTCTGGAGTTTAGCTGTCGATGCTCAAAATGCCATAAACTAGTAACGTTATGGACTTTTTCATTGCGACTCAATTGCGAGGATTTCTTTATGGCTGGTAATCACTTTAAGGGCAGCGATAGCGGCCGTCCTGCAGTTCCGCCGCGTCCGAACGGGGCTGGTAAGGCCGGCACGCCGGGCGGCGCTGGGCAGGGCGGTTCCGGTAAGCGCGTGTCCCCGGGCGAGACGGCGATGTTTACCGCTCTGTACGAGCAGTCTCAAAAGGCAAAAAAGACCGGCCGTGCAAGAGGGAATGTCTTTGCGGGCGGTGCAACCTCCACGTCGCAGCCGAGCGGGGCCCCTTCGATACCTGCGAACAACGCAGGTGCTGCCAACGCCGCGAATACCGCCGGCAACGTTAATGCCGGCAAGGCCGCCAACAATACTCCCTCTGCCGGTGGCGCGGGGCTTACGGGTAACCTTGGCACGATTTACACCGGCGCCTCCGAGACTGGCACGTTCGCCCGCCTGGATGATAGCGGTGCCGAGTTTGCGGGCTCGGGTTCCAAGGAAGATTATTACGATTTTGGCTTGAACTACGGTAGCGACGCTTCGTCGAGTTCGACCTCTGACGGTCTGGTCCGTCATCGCCATCGCAAGGGCGAGCGCAAAAAGCGTCACACTGGCGCCATTATTGCCGCTGTAGTCGCGGTGCTTCTCGTTGCGCTTGGCGCAAGTGGCTTTATGCTGCTTAACTCGGCAAAGACCGTAAAGAGCGAAGCGAAGGAGGCTGTCGAGATCGTCGGTGGCCTTAAGGACAAGGTCACGTCGGGCGATTTTTCGACGCTGCCTGACGACGCGAAGAAGATCGATGAGCTCTGCGATAGCATGAAGGCGGAGACCTCGAGCCCGCTGTGGACGGTGGCTTCGTTTATCCCGGTGTATGGCAGCGACATCAATGCGGCCCGCACCATGATTGATGCCCTGTCCGATGTCTCGAGCAACGCGCTGGTTCCCATGGCCGACAACCTTTCGCAGGCCACGCCAGGCAAGCTGTTCCAGGACGGCATGATTAACGTGTCCGCGCTGCAGGCCGTTGCCGATTCGCTTTCCGATAGCTCCAAGGTGTTCAAGAGCGCCAACGAGAAGATCCAGGGTATTGGCGATACTCATATTTCCCAAGTGACCGAGCTGGTCGATAAGGCCAAGGACGGCTTTGCCACCCTCAACGGCGCGGTTGACGCGGCGGAGAAGGTCGCCCCCGTCCTTCCCCAGATGCTCGGTGCCAACGGCCAGACGCGCAACTACCTTATGTACGCCATGAACAACGTCGAGATTCGTGCCTGCGGCGGCTTTGGCGGTTCGCAGGGCCTGATTTCGGTCACCGACGGCCAGATGTCGATTGGCGAGTTTGTTCCCCGTATTGGACTCAGCGAGGATGAGGCAGTCGAGAGCGTCGACGAAGAGGATGAGGCGTTGTTCGGCAACCACAGTAACCTGTACAACTCGGGCAATACCTATTCGCCCGATTGGCCCCGCAACTCGCAGCGTGTCGCAGCCCTGTGGAAATCTCAATATGGCCAGGACGTTGACGGCGTCGTGGGCATTGACCCGGTGTTCCTGCAGTATCTGCTGGGCCTGGTCGGTAATGTGTCGCTGCCCGACGGAACGGTTGTCGACGGCACCAACGCCGCAAAGGTCCTCATGCACGATGTGTACTGGAACTATCCGGTCGAGGAGTCGGACGGCATCTTTGCATCCGTCGCCAGCGCTGCCTTCGACAAGATTCTCGGTGGCATCGGTGACGTCGACGTTACAAAGCTTGTCAGCGCCGTTGAGCGCGGTGCCGAAGAGGGTCGTCTGATTGCTTGGATGAAAAACGATGACGAGCAGAATGCCATCAAAGAGACGGGCATTGACGCCTCGCTGCCCGATCCGGATGACCCGAGTGAAGATCCCGTCGCTGGTGTCTACTTTAACAACCTGAGCTTCTCCAAGCTCGACTGGTACCTGAATGCCGATACGCAGATTGGCCAGGGCGTCAAGAACGGTGACGGCACGTGCTCGTATCGCATCACCGTTACCCTGACGAACATCATGACGCAGGAGGAGGCAGGCAAGCTGCCCGACTACGTCGCGGCGAGCGCGCCCGATGCAGCGCGCGACGACGAGCGTCTGAATGTCTCGTTGTTTGCACCGACGGGCGGCAACATTACTGATCTGACCGTCGAGGGCACCCAGTTTGGTCTTGGCGCCGCTACGTGGCATGGAATCCCCTTCTATTCGGGCACCGTTGACCTGCATGCTGGCGAGACGACGACGATCACATATACGCTGACCACGTCGGCCGAGGCGGGGGACAAGCCGCTTGCGCTGCGTCAGACTCCTACATGCCAGGCGGCTCGCGACAGCGCGTCGGCGTAGGGTTTTTCTGGTAGCGCAGATAATCGAGTACCATTTTGGGGCGGACAGGCAATCTGTCCGCCCCTATTTTGTAAGGAGAGCGCATGAAGTACTTTGGCACCGACGGCTTTCGCGGTGAGGCCAACGTTGGGCTGACGGTAGAGCACGCTTATAAGATTGGCCGTTTTGTGGGCTGGTATTACGGCGCCAACCGCGAGCGCAAGGCGCGCGTGATCGTGGGCAAGGACACCCGTCGCTCGAGCTATATGTTCGAGGCGGCGCTGGTGAGCGGCCTGGTCGCGAGCGGTGCGGACGCCTATATGCTGCACGTGATCCCCACGCCGGGCGTAGCGCATCAGACCGTGGAAGGCTGCTTCGATTGCGGCATCATGATCAGCGCGAGCCACAACCCGTTTTGCGATAACGGCATTAAGCTCGTCAATAGCGACGGTTTTAAGATGGACGAGGACGTACTGGAGCTCATCGAAGACTGCGTCGATGGCAAGAGCGAGGTGCCGCTGGCCACGGGCAACCACATCGGCGCCACGGTGGACTACATGCAGGGCCGCAACCGCTACATTGCCTCGCTCATCGCCAGCGCGAACTTTTCGCTGCAGGGCGTCAAGATCGGCATCGACTGCGCCAACGGCTCGGCGTCCTCGGTGGCCAAGCCGGTGTTCGACGCGCTGGGCGCCGACGTGCGCGTGATCAATGCCGCGCCTGATGGTTTTAACATCAACGTCGACTGCGGCTCCACGCATATGGAGCGTCTGCAGCGCCATGTGGTGGAGCAGGGCTTGGACGTGGGCTTTGCCTATGACGGCGATGCCGACCGCTGCCTGGCCGTGGACGAGCGCGGCCGCGTGGTCGATGGCGACCAGATCCTGTACGTGTGCGGCGTGTACCTGAACAAGCACGGTCGCCTTTCGGGCGGTACCGTGGTTCCGACGATTGCCAGCAACTTTGGCCTGATCAAGTCGTTGGAGCTTGCCGGCCTAAGTGCCGTGACCAGCGGTGTGGGCGACCGTCACGTGTATGCCAAGATGCGCGAGGGCGGTTACAGCCTAGGCGGCGAGCAGACGGGCCATACGATCTTTGGCGATATCGAGCGCACGGGCGACGGCATTATGACCTCGCTGCGCGTGATGGAAGTGATCCGCGCCGAGCGCGAGACGCTCTCGCAGCTCACGGCTCCGTGCAAGCTGCTACCGCAGGCGCAGGTGGCCGTGCGCGTGGCCGACAAGGATGCCGCATTGGGCAACATGGGCGTGCAGACCGCCATCGTCGAGGCTGAGGCCGCGCTGGCGGGCGAGGGCCGCGTGCTCGTGCGCAAGAGCGGAACCGAGTCGGTGATTCGCGTGCTGGCCGAAGCCCCCGACCAATCGGCCGCCGACGCCGCCATGAAGCGCATCGCCAACGCACTCGAGGCCCTTTAGTTACGCGGTTTTACCAAACCGCGTAACTGCTCGACGCTGCAAACGGACCCAAGCGGTAATCTGACGTTCAATTTCAAGGGCGCGACCAGAAGGTCAGCGCTCTTTCATTTCACGTCACCTTGCTCGCTTGGGGCTGTTTTCGCTGACGTTGCCAGGACATCGGCGTCAACATGGTTGACGTTCAAAGAGTAGTCATTTAAGAACGTCCCCAAAGGGTCACTATAATAAGGATAGAAAGGTCGTGAAAATACAAAACAGGAGGTTACACACATGAGGAAGCAGGAGCAAAAGGGTAAAATCACAGCATTGTACGAAAGGTTATCTCACGACGATGGGCGGTCTGACGAGAGCGTGTCCGTAGAAAATCAAAAGCGCATCCTGGAGGACTACGCCCGAAAAAATGGCTTCACTAATGTCCGCCACTTCACCGATGACGGGGTGCGGGGAACGACCTTCAAGCGGCCCGGCCTGGACGCTATGGTGGACGAGATACGGGCCGGAAATGTGGCTACCGTCATTGTCAAAGACCAGAGCAGAATAGGCCGTGACGTGGTGGAGGTCGGCTTGCTCAAACGCACCTTTGACGAGTACAACGTCCGCTTTATCGCCGCCAATGACAACGGTTGATTTTCAATCTCAACGCAACAGCCTGAACGGGTCCCGCGTTTCCGCAGCTAGCGCAACGAGGGAATAGCTCCCGGCACCTGGCCGTCGCATCGTTTCCGCAGGTGGAGAGGCTATGGAGGCCGGTGCCCCCATGCCGCCGCCGCATGCTCCGCCAGCCCGCCGCGCAGCCGTTCCGGACTCAGCGCAACGGGCCCTCCGGCCCATGTCCCGGCACGCCGCCTATCCCGCCAGCGGCCCCTCGCCCCTCGCGGCCCTGGCCCTGTCGATGCAGCCGGGCGTGAGGTCGAGCCCGCCGGGCGCCAGCTCCTCTATCCCGAACGCGTCCATGAGGGCGGAGGCGTCCTCCCCGAGGGCCATCCGCAGCACGCGCGCCGGCGTCAGGAACCCGAGCGCCCCCCTCGGCTCGGAGTTCACCTGCGACATGAGCAGCGCGCAGTCCGCCGCCTCCAGCCGGTCGAACCTGGCCCCGGCGCCCTTGGGCAGCAGCTTCCTGATCTCCACGTGGTTCTTCTCGCACGCGCCCTTCTGCTGGCTCTGCCGGGGGTCGCAGTAGAAGAGCCTGGTCTCGCCGTCCCGCTCGCCGAGCAGCGCCGCGATGGCGCCCTCGTCGGCGAACTCGCTCCCGTTGTCGGTGAGCACGGCGCCGAAGGCGCGCCTCGCGCCGTCCTCGCCGAGGACCCCGCGCAGGGAGGAGAGCGCCGCCAGGACCGAGGCACACGTGCCGTCCGGCAGCGGCAGGGCCAGCTGGAAGCGGCTCGGGCGGTGCAGGAGCGTGAGGAGCCTGGCGGAGTCGCCCCTGGCGCCCTCGACGGTGTCCATCTCCCAGGCCGCGGCGCAGGCGTCCTCGCCGAGCGCGAGGAACGACGCGTGCGACCTGCGCGCCGAGTGCGACGTCGCCCTCCCCGGGGCCCGGCGCGACCTCGGCCTGTAGCCGACCTTGCGCCTGAGCTCCATGTTCGTCATGCCGTCGTAGCCGGCGTCCACCCACCTGTAGACGGTGGAGGCGTTGAGCCCGGGGGTCGTCGCCGCTATCTGCTGCGGGGAGAGCCCGCGCGCGAGCCCGTCCCTGATGGCCGCGAGCTTGGCGGCGGCGCCCTCCTCGGTCTCGTCGATCCCGGACCTGCTCGCCGAGAGCTCGGCGTCGGCCGCCTCCTGCGCCCTCCTTGCGCTGTAGAACACCCTGGGCCTCCTCGAGCAGCCGTAGCCCCTCCTGTGCGAGCAGCCGTTACAGCACCTCGGCCACGAGGAGAGCCTGGGGCAGGCCCCCGACAGGCCCGCGGGCGCGGGCTCACCGTAGCGCGAGCGCGGTGCGGTGACGTAGCGGTGCGCCGCCACCTCCCTGGTCACGGTCGAGGGCGACCTGCCGAGCTCCGCGGCGATCTCGCGGGCGCTGCGGTTGCGGTCGAGCATCCTCTCGACCGTGTTCCTCTCGTGCCTCGTGAGCCTCCCGTACGACCTTCCGGACGGCTTGGGTCTGGACATGCCGGCCTCCCTCCATCGCGGGCCGGGGGATTCCGGCCCCTCTGGGGTTGCCTACCCGGATTCGCGCCTCAGGACTCAGCGCAACGCGTTGCGCTGAGTCCTGAGCCTGTTGCAATGAAGATGAGAATCAAGGGAGGTGCAGTGACAGAAAAAATTTATCTTAACAGGGTTGCTTTTGGGAATTTGATATGCTATACTATAAAAATCCAAGCAAAGGAGTTTATCAATATGCGGCAAGGTATTCTTAAATAAAATTTGATAATGGGAACAAAGACAAACGTCCTCAAGGAGAGGGCTTGGTTTTTGTACCCAATTTAAGAATACTTTTGCCTTTTCATTTCATATCGTGATAGACAACGGCCAGCCTTGGCCGCAGTTTTCATGTGTGTCCTACCTATCATCCCCAGCGGTAAAAGTATTTGTCGCTGGGGATTTTTGCGCCCTTCTGGGCCTTGTATGGAGGACAATCATATGAAAATCATCAATATTGGCATTCTTGCTCATGTAGACGCAGGTAAGACGACCTTGACGGAGAGCCTGTTATATACCAGCGGAGCAATCGAGGCGCCCGGCAGTGTGGATCAGGGAACAACGAGAACGGACACCATGTTTTTAGAGCGGCAGCGTGGAATCACCATTCAAACGGCGGTCACTTCCTTTCAGTGGCACGATTGTAAGGTCAACATTGTGGATACTCCTGGGCATATGGATTTCTTAGCGGAGGTCTATCGCTCCCTTGCCATTCTTGACGGAGCGATTTTGGTTGTTTCTGCAAAAGACGGCGTTCAGGCGCAGACCCGTATTCTGTTTCATGCTCTGCAAGTAATGAAAATCCCAACTGTTATCTTTATTAACAAAATCGACCAGGACGGGATTGACCTGCCAGGTGTGTATCAGTCTATCCGAGATAAGCTCTCCGCAAATATGATTATTAAGCAGAACGTGCAGCTTTCCCCGGATATATCCATCATGGAAAACATGGGGCTGGAGAATTGGGATACCGTGATTGCGGACTGTGATGAATTGTTGGAGAAATATATTGCCGGAGAACCAATGGACAAAGAAGAACTTCTGCGGGAGGAAAACAGGAGAATCCAAAGCGTCTCTCTGTTTCCGGTCTATCATGGCAGTGCCAAGGTAAACTTGGGAATCCGACAACTCATTGAAGCGGTCACAGATACATTCCAATCACCCACCGGGCAGAACAGCTCTGAATTGTGCGGAACTGTGTTCAAAGTTGAGTACGCAAACCAGAGCCAACGCCTTGCCTATCTGCGGTTGTATAGCGGTACGCTTCATTTGCGGGATTCCGTAGCCTTGGCAGGGAAAGAAAAACTGAAAATTACGGAAATGCGTATCCCCTCAAAGGGTGAGATTGTCCGAACAGAGATTGCCCATGCGGGCGAGATCGTCATTGTACCCTGCGACAGTTTGCGGCTGAATGATGTGCTGGGAAACAAACTGCTGCTGCCCCGTGAAACGTGGAGCGACAATCCTCTCCCTTTGCTGCGGACAACAATTGCACCAGAGAAACCAGAACAGAGGGAACGCTTGTTAAACGCCTTGACAGAAATTGCGGATACCGACCCGCTTCTGCGCTATGAAGTAGACGCTGTGACCCATGAGATCATTCTCTCCTTTTTGGGCCGGGTACAATTGGAAGTTATCTCTGATCTTCTGGTGGAAAAATATCAGCTCAACACAACTGCAAAAGAACCTACCGTCATCTATATGGAGAGGCCATTGAAAGCGGTAAGTCACACCATTCATATCGAAGTGCCGCCCAATCCATTCTGGGCGTCCATCGGGCTGTCCGTCACCCCTCTCCCCCTTGGCACCGGAGTGCAGTATGAGAGCAAAGTTTCCGTTGGATACTTGAATCAGAGTTTTCAAAACGCTGTATTGGATGGTATCCGCTACGGTCTGGAACAAGGCGTGTATGGATGGAAGGTAACGGACTGTAAAATCTGTTTTGAGTATGGGCTTTATTATAGTCCGGTCAGCACTCCCGCAGACTTTCGGTCATTGGCACCTATTGTATTGGAGCAGGTGTTGAAAAAGGCGGGGACGCAGCTATTGGAACCATATCTTTCTTTTACACTCTATGCGCCGCAGGAATATCTCTCCAGAGCTTATCATGACGCACCAAAATATTGCGCGAGTATTGAAACGACCCAGGTTAAAAACAGCGAGGTGATTATTACTGGCGAAATCCCTGCCCGCTGTGTGCAAGAGTACCGCAATGACCTCACCTTTTATACAAACGGGAGAAGCGTTTGTTTAACAGAATTGAAGGGGTATCAAATCGCCAGCGGCGAACCAGTTTTTCAGCCACGCCGCCCAAACACCCGGATTGATAAGGTGCGCCATATGTTCAACAAAATTCTCCCATCAATGATGGACTTATAAAATCCCTTTGGAACAAAGGGCGCACTTCTATACATGGTCTGCGACCATGTATCGTGCGCTCTGCGAGGCTACGGCCCGGACTTCCGAAAGTCCGGGCCGTTTGCGTCGCTCCGCTCCGTACAAGGGGCTGCGCCCCTTGCGCCGCTTTGCGGCTATCCCTGCGCCCTCGCTGGAAAGGTACATCCGCTCTGCGTCTGCACCTTTCCAGCGAGGCTAAAACCGAATACCGTTACCCTTGACCGTTTACCCGACACAGCAGGTAGACGGTCTTTTGTTTTGCCAAGAAGGAGGTCAAACACGATGGACAAGTCACGCGAAGAATTAGAGAAAGAGTATGCTGAGGCCACCGCTAAGTTGGAGCAGTACCAGCACAGAGGCCAGCGGTATGAGAACCGCATCCGCTACTACACCCAAGGCGAAAGGAAGAAGCGAAACCACCGACTTATCACCCGTGGCGGAGCGGTGGAGAGTATCGCCCCGGAGGTGCGCGGCATGAGCGAAAGGGCCTTTTTTCTTTTGATGGAAAAGGTCTTTTCCCTGCCGGAAGTTGCCGCCCTGGTGAGCCAAGCCACTGACCAGCAGGAAAGCGGATAATTGGCCCTGTTCCATCTCCACGTTACCCAGGTCAAACGGAGCGCGGGACAGTCTGTTGTCACGTCCGCCGCCTACCGAGCCGGGGAGAAATTGTATAGCGAATACTATGGCGAGGTCAGCGACTACACCCACAAGGGCGGCGTGGTCTGCACAGACATTCTCCTGCCGCCCCAGGCCCCCAACCAGTACCAAGACCGCGCCACCCTCTGGAACGCCGTGGAGAAGGCCGAGCGCGGCAAGAAAGCCCAGCTTGCATATAGCTTTGACATTGCCTTGCAGAACGAGTTTTCATTGGAGGAAAACATCGCTCTTGCAAGGCAATTTGTTTCGGAGCAGCTTGTGGGCCGGGGCATGATTGCCGACTTTGCCATCCACCAGCCGGACAAGGAGGACGGCGGTATTCCTAACCCGCACTTTCATGTTCTCTGCCCCATCCGGCCCATTGAGCCAGACGGCAAATGGGGGTGCAAGCAGCGCCGCCGCTACCGTCTGGACGAGGACGGGAACCGCATTATGGGAGAGGACGGCAAGCCCCTCTTTGACGCTGTTCCCACTACCGACTGGGGAAGCCCGGAAACACTGGAACATTGGCGGGAGGCGTGGGCCGCTATGGTGAACGCCAAGTTTGAGGAAAAGGGGCTGACCTGCCGCATCGACCACCGCTCCTATGAGCGTCAGGGCCTTGACCTGCTGCCCACCGTCCATGAGGGCGTGGCCGTCCGCCAGATGGAGGCCAAGGGCATCCCCACCGACAAGGGCGATCTGAACCGCTGGATAAAAAAGGCCAACAACATTCTGCGGGATATTCGGAAGAAAATCGCCGGCCTGACGGATTGGATTAAGGCCATAAAAGAAGAATTGAGCAAGCCCCAGGCCCCGACCCTTGCCGCCCTGCTGACCGACTACTATGAGGGCCGGAACGCCGGAGCATGGAGCCGCAACGCCAGGATTGGAAATCTTAAAGGTTTTGCCGAGGCCATCAATTTTCTGACCGAGAGGGGCATCGCTACGCTGGAAGATTTAGAGACCCATATCGCCGCCCAGAGTGAACGAACGGAGGCCATCAACACATCCATGAAAGCGAAGCGTGACCGTCTGAACGAATTGAAGGAACTGCTTCGCCTTGTTGACCTCTACCGAGACACCAAGCCCGTCTATGACGAGTTGCAGGGTATCAAGTGGAAGGGCAAGCGGGAAAAATTCGAGAGGGAGCATGAGAACGAGTTGAGGACGTTCCACATGGCCCGCCGGAAGCTGGACAAGCACCGTTCCCCTGCTGGTAAAATCCCCGTTCATGCGTGGGAACAGGAACAGGCGAGGCTTCACCAGGAGTACACAGCCGAGTATGAGCAGTACAAGCCTATCCAAGACGATTTGCGGCGGCTTCAACAGGTGAAGCGGAACGCCGATGCTGCCATACACCAGCAGGAGCAGACCCAGCAGAAACGCCGGGAGGTGGAGCGGTGAACGGCATTCCCCGACTGACCTACCAGCAGTACCGAGCCGTCCGGCGGCTGGTGCATGACTGCTGCAATTATGACGGCGGCAACTGTCTTGCTCTTGATGACGGCTGGGAGCCTTGTGTCTGCGTCCAGAGTATCACCTATTCCCTGGTCTGTAAATGGTTCCGCGCCGCCGTCCTGCCAACAGACAAGGGGTTGTGTGCCGCCTTGCTCCACCGAGGACAGGCGCGGCCCTGTGCCGAGTGCGGGGCGATGTTCGTGCCGCGCTCCAATCGGGGCAAATACTGTGACGAGTGCGCCGCCAATGTGCGCCGGAGAAAGAAAGCTGCCAGCGAACGGGAACGCCGCAGGCGTGGACATTTAGAGGCTGAAAAGCCTTGCAATCAGGGGGCTTGTGGACAGTCCTCAAAGGGGGACTAATACATTCCCCTTCCCCCACTCCAACGTGGGCGGCAAAATGGCGCTCACGTGGATTAACTTTGATGAATGATGAAAGGAGAGCCTATGACCTACGACCCCAGCATGACGATCACCAGCACCATCCCCGCCCCGGAGGGGAGCGACAGCACCAGCAGAGAGGGCAAGGCCATCCCCCTGCCCGTGATGGCGGGCGGCAACGCTTCACCCGCCCCGGACGTACCGCCACCCGATATGGTAAAGACCGTTGGCGGTACGACCTTTGATATTTATTTCCATTTCAGCCAGACCAGCCGGGAAACCTTTACCGACAAGGTACTGCGCCTTATTCAATCCGATGTTGTAACCTCATAAAAATAATTTACTTTTTTCTCTATCCTTATTGACAAAACCCGAATGACTAGGTGGAAAAAGAGGGCGCCGCGGGATAGATCCTGCGGCGCCCCTTTGCGTTGCGTGTTGCTTAAGCTTTACAGCTGGTACAGCGTGGTGAACTTGTCCTGCAGGTAGCTGCAGTAGTAGCGGGCATCGAACGCCATGCCGCATGCACCCTCGATAAGCTCCGGCGCGTCCTTGGCGCGGCCCCACTGCCAAATGTGCTCGCCCAGCCACGCGCGGACGGGTGCCAAGTCGCCGCTCGCGCAGGCACCGGTAAGGTCGACGCCGTCGCGGCACATGGCCGGCACAAACATGGCATCGTAGGCGCTACCCAGCGCATACGTGGGGAAGTAGCCAAACGAACCGCCGCTCCAATGCGTATCCTGCAGGCAGCCGTGCGTGTCGTCGGGAACGGGAATGCCCAGGTACTCGTCCATAAAGCGGTTCCAAAGCGCGGGGATGTCCTTGGCCGCAGCCTCGCCGGCAAACAGCATGCGCTCGATCTGGTAGCGCACCATAATATGCAGCGGATAGGTGAGCTCGTCGGCCTCGGTGCGGATCAACGACGGCTGCGCGATGTTCACGGCGCGGTAGAGCGTGTCTTCGTCGACGTCGCCGTAGACCTCGGGTGCGTGACGACGCAGCACCTCGAGCAGCGGGCCCATAAAGGCGCGGCTGCGACCCACGGTGTTCTCGAAAAAGCGGCTCTGGCTCTCGTGGATGCCCATGGAGGTGCCGCCCTCCAGGCAGGTGCGCGCGTAGGCGGGATTGACGCCCAGCTCGTACATGGTGTGCCCCGCCTCGTGGATGATGCTGTAGACGTTGGAGATGCAGTCGTCCTCGTAGATGTGCGTCGCGATGCGCGCATCACCCACGGCAAAGCCCTCGCTAAACGGATGCTCGGTAAAGGCAAGCGTGGTGTCGTCCAGGTCCAGGCCGACAAGCTTCATAAGGTCGAAGCTCATGGCGCGCTGGGCAGCCTCGGGCACGTGGGCGTGCAAAAAGTCGGCAGCCGGCTGCTGGCCGCGCTCGCCGATGGCGTGCACGAGCGGCACGACCGTGGCCTTGACCTCGTCGCAAAACGCGTCGAAGCTCTTGGCGGAAAGGCCGCGCTCGTACTGGTCGAGCCAAACGTCGTATGGATCGCGCTTGGGGTCCATGAGCTCGGCCTGATGCTTAAGTTGGGCGACGATTCTATCCACATAGGTCTCAAAGCTCGCCCAGTCGTTGGCTGCCTTGGCCTTGCGCCACACGGCGTCCGCCTCGCAGGTGAGCCTGGTCCAGGCCTCGGCTTCTTCGGTGGGGATGGCACTGGCCTCACGTTGATCGCGGCCGAGCACACGGATCTCGTCGAGCAGCTGGGGGTCGTCGATTTTGCCGCCGGCGACGGTCTCGCGCGCTAACGAGCGTACGAGCTCAACGGACTTCTCGCTGGTCAGCAGCTTGTGATGCTCGCCGGCAAGCGTGCCCATGGCGTCGACACGCGCTGCTGCGCCGTTGGCGGGGGCAATGGTCGCGCCGTCAAACTCGGCAATCTTGAGCAGGTACTCACGAGTCCACAGCTTGCCTTCGAGCTTGCGGAATTTTTTGACGGCCTTATCGACCTTCATGCCTTTGGATGTCTTGCCCGCTGCAGGCTCGGCCTTCTTATCGAGTTTCTTTCCCATACCATATCCTTGATCTCGTGAGCCGAGCGCTTCGAGTGGGCGCGCGGCCAGTTTGCACAGCTACCTGCCTTGTACCCAGTGCGAACAAAACGGAACGCGGCGATGCACACGCAGAATGTGTTATCCTATAGCCCAATGCGTTGACGGAGAGGGTTTTGCCCGCCGCGTCGCCGGCAAGAGAGGGAAGGTCATGGGCTGCGAGCCTTCCTGCGGTGACAAGGGCCAAGCGTTCACTCCCGAGCAGCGACCTCAACGGGCACGCGGCCAGCGGCGGCGAAGCCCCAGTAGGGAAGCCGTGAGCCTCGCGACAAGGGGCACAGAGTGGGCGCGGCGGGCCAGACATCCGCCGGGTCAAACAAGGTGGTACCGCGGAATTCAACCGTCCTTGGGCAATGCACATGCCCGAGGGCGGTTTTTTTGTTACCGAACCGGGCCGCACATCCGCAGCTCCGGGTGGCTCCAGCCGCCGCGGCAAGTGGATGCGCGAGAGACGAAAGGGAAGACATGAGTCTGATTGATGATCTGGTCAAACTCGAGGAAGAGGCCAAGGAGCTCGTCGCCGGCGCCGACGACGCCGCCAAGCTCGAGGCTGCGCGTGTTGAGCTGCTCGGTCGCAAGGGTCGTATCACCGGCTTGATGCGCATGATGGGCAAGCTCGCCCCCGAGGATCGTCCCGTGATGGGCAAGCGAGCCAACGAGATGCGCCAGCTGATTGAGGGCATGCTCGACGAGCGCACCACCGAGATGAAGGCCGCCGCCCTCAAGCGCGCACTGGAGCACGACGCCGTCGACATCACGCTGCCGGGCGTCCGTCCGCAGATCGGTCACCAGCACCTGATCAAGCAGATCATCGAGGAGGCCGAGGACATCTTCTGCGGCATCGGCTACACCGTCGAGTCCGGCCCCATGGTCGACACCTCCTACTACAACTTCACCGCGCTCAACGCCCCCATGGATCACCCGAGCCGCTCGGCCCGCGACACGTTCTACGTGGTCGACAACAATCCCGGCAGCGTTGCGCACCCCGAGGCTCACGCCCACGGCGAGTCCGACGTGCTGCTGCGCACCCAGACCTCGGGCGTGCAGATCCACACTATGGAGTCGCAGAAGCCGCCCATCTACATGATCTGCCCGGGCACCGTCTACCGCCCCGACACGGCCGACGCCTGTCACCTGCCGCAGTTCAACCAGATCGAGGGCCTGGTCGTCGACGAGGGTATCACCTTTGGCGACCTGAAGGGCACGCTCGACTACTTTGTTAAGTGCATGTTTGGCGAGGACCGTAAGACGCGCTACCGCCCGCACTTCTTCCCCTTCACCGAGCCCAGCTGCGAGGTGGACGTGAGCTGCCACGTCTGCGGCGGCAAGGGTTGCAACTTCTGCAAGCACAGCGGCTGGATCGAGATCCTGGGCTGCGGCATGGTTGACCCCAACGTCCTGATCAACTGTGGCATCGACCCCGAGAAGTACACCGGCTTCGCCTTTGGCATTGGCGCCGAGCGCGTCGCGGCCCTGCGCTACGACCTGCCCGACCTGCGAACGCTCATGACGGGCGATATGCGCTTCTTGAATCAGTTCTAGGCTGCGGCTTGCCCAAGCACGGCACCTCGGCGCTCATTCGTCGCTTGCGTACCAAAGTACGCGGCGCTCCTCTTTCGGGCCGATCTGCCGCACTTGGACAACCCTCGCTTTGTAAGGAATGTTCACAAAGTTGAAGTTTCCACCTGCATTTCTTCGCAGGCTTTCAGTATGAAAGGAGAGCTAGATGCGTGTTTCTTACGACTGGCTCAAGACCATGATCGATATTCCGGAGGATCCCAAGACCCTTTCGGACGAATATATCCGTACCGGCACCGAGGTCGAGGCGATCGATACCGTGGGCGAGTCCTTCGACCACGTGGTGACCGCCCAGGTGCTCACCAAGACCCCGCACCCCGATAGCGACCACATGTATGTGTGCTCGGTCGACGTGGGCGACAAGAACCTCGACGCTGACGGCAACCCCGCTCCGCTGCAGATTGTCTGCGGAGCGCAGAACTTTGAGGCCGGCGACCACATCGTCACGGCCATGATCGGCGCCGAGCTGCCCGGCGACATCAAGATCAAGAAGAGCAAGCTTCGCGGCGTCGTGTCCATGGGCATGAACTGCTCCGCGCGCGAGCTCGGCCTGGGCGGCGACCACTCCGGCATCATGATCCTGCCCGAGGACACGCCCTGCGGCATGCCGTTTGCCGAGTATGTGGGCTCGAGCGATACCGTGCTCGACTGCGAGATCACGCCCAACCGCCCCGACTGCCTGTCCATGATCGGCATGGCCCGCGAGACCGGCGCCATTTTCGATCGCGATTTCCACGTTGAGCTGCCCGCCATCAAGGCGGAGACTGGCCGCGCGACCGACGACGAGCTTTCCGTCGAGATTGCCGACGAGGGCCTGTGCGACCGCTATGTCGCCCGCATCGTGCGCAACGTGAAGGTCGGCCCGTCGCCCGACTGGATGGTCAAGCGCCTCAACGCCCTGGGCGTGCGTCCGCACAACAACATCGTCGACATCACCAACTACGTGATGATGCTCACCGGTCAGCCGCTGCACGCCTTTGACCTGGACACCTTTGCCGAGCGCGATGGCCACCGTCGCGTGGTGGTTCGCGCCGCCCAGCAGGATGAGAAATTCACGACGCTCGATGGCGAAGAGCGCGTGCTCGACGCCGGCATGGGCCTTATCACCGACGGCGAGCGCCCCGTGGCGTTGGCCGGCGTTATGGGCGGCATGGATTCCGAGATCGAGGACGACACCGTCGACGTGATGGTCGAGAGCGCTTGCTTCAACGCCGGTCGCACCTCGCACACCAGCCGCGATCTGTCGCTGATCTCCGACGCCTCCATTCGCTTTGAGCGCCAGGTTGACGAGACTGGCTGCGTGGATGTCGCCAACGTTACCTGCGCGCTCATCGAGGAGATCGCCGGCGGCGAGGTTGCTCCCGGCTATGTCGATGTTTTCCCCGCGCCCAAGACTATCGACAGCATCAAGCTGCGCCTGGCCCGCGTGCATGCCATCTGCGGTGCCGACATCGAGCCCGACTTTATCGAGCGTTCGCTTACCCGTCTGGGCTGCACCGTCGAGCGCGACGGCGAGGACTTTATGGTTACCCCGCCGAGCTTCCGTCCCGACCTGCCGCGCGAGATTGACCTGATCGAGGAGGTCCTGCGCCTATGGGGCATGGGCCGTGTGACGGCGACCATCCCGGCTGCCAAGAACCACATCGGCGGCCTGACCCGCGAGCAGAAGCTCACCCGCAAGGTCGGCGAGATCCTGCGCGCCTGCGGCCTCAACGAGACCACGACCTTTGGCTTTGCCGCCCCGGGCGACCTGGAGAAGATTGGCATGTCCACCGAAGGCCGCGGCTGCCCCGTGGTGCTCATGAACCCGCTGGTGGCCGAGCAGACCGAGATGCGTCGTTCGCTGCTGCCGGGCCTGCTGCAGTCCGTGGCCTACAACGAGGCCCACGGCACGCCCAACGTGCACCTGTACGAGGTCGGCAGCCTGTTCCACGGTCGCGAGAACGCCAGCCTGCCCAAGGAGACCAAGTCCGTGGCGGGTGTGCTCTCGGGCCAGTGGAGCGAGCAGTCCTGGAACATGAAGTACCGTAAGCTGCGCTTCTTCTTTGGCAAGGGCATTGTCGAGGAGCTGCTCGCCCAGCTGCGCATCGAGAAGGTTCGCTTCCGTCCCGTCGAGGGCGAGGGCTACGCTTTCTTGCAGCCGGGTCGTGCGGCCGAGGTTCTGTCCGGCGGAACCGTGCTGGGCTGGGTCGGCGAGATTCACCCCGAGGCGCGCGAGGCGATGGGCATCGATGAGGTCGTCGTTGCCTTTGAGCTCGACTTGGACAAGCTGATCAAGGGCGCCCGCAACCAGGAGAACTATCGCGAGTTCTCGCAGTACCCGGCCGTTGAGCACGACCTTGCCATTGTGGTTGACAACTCCGTGACCTGTGAGGATCTTGAGCGCCGCATTGCGAGCGCCGGCGGTAAGTTGCTCGAGGGCGTGCGCCTGTTCGACGTCTACCGCGATCCCGTCCGCATCGGAGCGGGCAAAAAGTCCATGGCCTTTGCGCTTACGTATCGCTCCGACGACCACACGCTTACCAGCGAAGAGGTCGAGAAAGCGCACCAGAAGATTGTCACCAAGGTATGCAAAGGCGTAAACGGCGAGGTCCGCGGCTAGGGCTTGCGATGGGTATAGGTCAGCGGTGGCTGCTGCCGATCCTGCGTGACTGCTATGCTCGGTATAACGCATCGCTGAGCCTGCATATATGACACGCGCATTACATAACGGCGTGCTGCTTTTGTGGCGGCGCGCCGTTTTGCTATCATAGCCTGCGGCGTGTTACGAATCATCTAGCTCGTAACACTGATGAAATGGTTCAAGCGGCGCTGCAATCCCATGTGCCGGCAACCGGGAGGCGTATATGCACATTCCAGATAACTACCTGTCCCCGCAGACCGATGCCGTTATGGCGGTGGCGATGGTGCCCGTATGGGTTCACTGCATCAAGAAAGTGCGCGCCACGCTCGATCGCGAGCATATGGCCTTTCTGGGTATTTGCGCTGCGTTCTCCTTTTTGCTCATGATGTTCAACGTGCCGCTGCCCGGCGGCACCACTGGTCACGCCGTCGGCGGCGCACTCATCGCGCTGCTGCTGGGCCCCGAGGCCGCGGCTATCGCTGTCTCGGTCGCGCTGGCGCTGCAGGCGCTGCTGTTTGGCGACGGCGGCGTTCTGTCGTTTGGCGCCAACTGCTTTAACATGGCCTTTGTGCTGCCGTTTGTCGCTGCTATCGTGTTCCGTGCGCTCAACAGCCGTCTGCACGACAAGAGCTGGGGCACCTCGGTTTCTGCCATCGTGAGCGGTTGGGTCGGCCTGTGCCTGGCGGCCCTGTGCGCGGCAATCGAGTTTGGTATTCAGCCGATGCTCTTCACCAACGCTTCGGGCGCCCCTCTGTACTGCCCCTTCCCGCTGTCCGTGGCTATTCCGGCCATGTTGATCCCGCATATGCTGGTTGCCGGCGTGATCGAGGGCGTGGCGACGGCCGCCATCTACGGCTTCATTAAGAAGACGGCGCCGAGCATTATCGTCGGCCCCGAAGCCGCCGATGGCCAGCTTGCCGCCGATGGTACCGCCAAGAAGACTTCCCTGATTCCCACGCTCATTCTGGTCGCCGTGCTTGTCGTGGCTACGCCGCTCGGCTTGCTCGCCACCGGTGACGCCTGGGGTGAGTGGGACGCCGAGGGCGCCGCGACCGCCGTTCAGGAGGCTGGCGACGACAGCCTGCAGGCTTCGGTCGGCCTCGATACCCCGACCTTTGCCGACGCTCTACCTACGGGTGATTACCTGCAGGCCTATTCCGAGGAGCAGGGCCTTGGCTTTGCCGGCCAGGCCGCGATGTATATTCTTTCGGGCGTGATTGGCGTGGCGGTGCTCACCATCGCATTCCGCCTGGTCTCGCTGACGGTCAAGGAAAGCGGTGCTCATGGCAATAGCCGAGCTGCCTAGCTGGCTTGCGGTCGAGCAGCGTTACGAGCCCGCGGGGGCTCGACATCGTGTGATGCAAAAGAATGTCCTGCACCTGGCGAGCCTGCTTGAGCGGGTTCGCCTGGGTGGAGGCGCGAACGAGGGCGGGTCGATGGTCGACCGTGCCCTTTCTTGCGTTTCGGCTCCGGTGCGCCTGGTGGGGATGTTCGTCTGCGTTCTGTGCGTGTGCCTGACGCAGAGCCCGCTGTACCTCATGTTGATGGCGGCTATCGCGTTGGTGCTGGTCGCGGTGCGCCCTGTACGCGGGCTGTGCGCTACCTTTGTGCCGGCGTTGGCTGCCGCGGGGTTTGCCGTGGTTTTGGCGCTGCCTGCCCTGCTGCTGGGTGCTTCCGCCACGGGCGCCATGCTCAAGATTGCACTCAAGACGTTCATTAACGTGTCGCTGGTGCTGGGCGTTTCGTGGACGCTCACCTGGAGTCGCATGTCGGCGGCGCTTAAGATGCTGCGCCTGCCCGACGAGGTCATCTTTACCTTTGATATGGCACTCAAGCATATCGAGGTGCTGGGATGCACGGCGCACGATCTGTGCGAATCGGTCATGTTGCGCAGCGTTGGCCGTGCGCCTGAGGGATTTTCGCGTACCGATTCGATCGCGGGTATCATGGGCATGACCTTTATCAAGGCGATGGAGTGCAGCCACGCGATGGACGAGGCTATGCTCTGCCGCGGCTTTGCCGGTGCGTACCCGGCGCCCGGGCGGAGCGGCTTTGGCTGGCGCGATGCGGTTTATGCGGCCGTCGTGGTGCTGCTCGCCGCGTTGTGCGCGGTGCTGTAGCGCGGGCGGCCGAGCCGTCGATGTGGATAGGGAAGGGCGACGTTTTGGCAAACGATACGAATGGCGTGATGGGCGCGAGCGGTGCTACTGGCGCCAAGAGCGTGCCGCTCATCGAGTTTCGCGACGTGGTGTTCTCCTATGCGGGGCATACGGTTGTCGATGGTGTGTCGCTGCAGGTCGATCGTGGTGAACTCGTTGCCCTACTCGGTCCCAACGGCTGCGGTAAGACGACGATTATGCGCCTTATCAACGGTCTTGAACTAGCGGACGCGGGTGCGTACCTGTTTGACGGGCACGTGATCGATGCGGCATATCTCAAGGATTCCGCGGCCGCTCAGCGTTTTCATCAGCGCGTAGGTTTTGTGTTTCAAAATGCCGACGCCCAGCTGTTCTGCGCTACGGTGGGCGAGGAAGTTGCTTTTGGTCCCGCGCAGATGGGGCTGCCGGCAGACGAGCTCGAGCGCCGCGTGCGCGATGCCATGGAGCTGTTCCAGGTTGCCGATCTGGTCGATGCCTCGCCCTATCAGCTTTCGGGCGGGCAAAAGAAGCGCGTTGCGCTGGCTGCGGTCGTATCGATGAACCCCGATATCCTAGTGCTCGATGAGCCCACCAACGGGCTCGATGAGGACTCGTGCGACATCGTAGTCAACTTTTTGCTGACCTACGTTGCTGCCGGTAAGACGGTTTTGATGAGTACGCACCATCAAGATTTGGTGCGACGCCTGGGTGCCCGCGCCATCTATATCGATCGATATCACCATGTGGTCGAGGTGCCGGTGTCGTCGTATGGAACCGAGAGCGGCGCTGCGGAATAGTTGCTGCGTAGAGCGTGCGTAGCGGCCCGCGCGGCTTTGCCGTGATGGTATAGTTATCCAGGTTTTATGGGGGTGGCTATGCCAAGTTGGAACATTCATATCGCTCAAACGGAGCGTTTGCTGGAGCGCACCGGCGCGCTTGCCAATAGCGTGCGCGACCGCAATGCCTTTTTGTTTGGCTGCGTGGTTCCGGATATCTTCGTGGGCTATATGGTCCCTGGTATCGCTGATCCCATTCCGTATCGCATTACACACTTTGCAAACCCCGAGCCTATCCCTAAGCCGCGCGAGCACGAGTTCTGGGATACCTATGTGGCGCCGCTGCTTAAAGGCGCACCCGCGGGCGAACCTGCTGAGGCTACCTCGATTGTCGAGGAGCGCGAGCGACTGAACCGCGTGCACTATCCTCAGCGCTACAGGGATGCCGAGCCGGTTGTCGGTCCCGGCGCCTGTGAGTTCTCGCTTGCGTCCGAAGATGTGGCGCAGTCGCTGCTCGATTTAACGCTGGGCGTCTGGTCGCATCTGGTGGCCGACACGGTATGGAACACGCGTGTGAACCAGTATCTGGAAGCGCACGGCGGCAAGCCGTGCGAGGAATTCCGCATTAAAAAGCAAGGCGACTTTGACTGGTTTGGCAAGACGCTGGGCATCGTTTCCATTCCGCGTGCGACCGATCGCCTCTATACCGCTGCGACGCGTTTTGGGCAGTATCCCATCCATAAAGAATATGTGCTCAAGACTATCGGCGTCATGCACGAGATTGTACGCGAAAACCCCGGCGAGCCCGATCATCCGCCGTATCGCCTGCTAACCGAGGAGTTTTTCGATGCAACGTTTACCGAGGTCATCGAGCTAACCGAGGCGGGATTTGCGGTTCGCGTTGCTGCTTCTGACGTTCCCGCAGTCCCCCTGATCGCTAGCTGCTAGCTGGCCGGCTTGACGGCGAACAGCTCATCCCAATCGACCAATAGCTCCCGCCGCAGGGCATCTTCGGTGGTGCGTTCCTGATCGGTCTTTGGGATGTAGGGGAGCCCTGCCTTTTTATGGATGAGTTCGGCGATGTTGTTAAAGCTCTTCGTGTCTTTGATTTGCTCATAGGTTATCTGGATAACGTCATAGCCCATGCTTGTGAGGGCGGTGGTGCGCTCGGCATCGGAGAGACTTGCGGCTTCGCCATCGTGGGCGGAGCGGCCTTGGCATTCCAAGATGACGCCCATGCTGTCGGTGTTGCTCTCGATGAGGATATCGGCGTAGCAGCAGGTTTTGTCATACAGTGAGCGCGCGGCGTCGCTGAGTGGGATGCGCACGTTGTTTGCGATGTTGATACCCATGCCGCCCTCGTTGCGGGGGAGCGAGACAAGTATGGAGGTCTGTACTTCGAAGGGCGAGGCGGTCTGCCCCGTCATGTGCTCGGCCGCCCAGCGCAGTTGTTTAACGCCGCGCAGGCCTGCAGCCTGCTTGGCGAACGCGGCGATATCCGCCGCGCTGAGGAGCGGCGGGCGCTTCCACAAATTGGTGTCATTGCCCTTGGTGTCGACAACACGCTCCCAACCGCAGTTGGGTGGAATGAGCTTAAGCGAAATGGCTTCATCGAGTTGTTGTTGCGTTCGCTCGCAGGGCTTAAACACTGCAAAGGAGCCGCACATCTCGTGGCAAGCCATGAGTAACTGGTTGCGTGAGACCTGCGTAGCAAGGCTGAGCAGCGTAAACTCGGGCGACGTGACATCAAATCCATGTTCAGTTTGCCTAAACGACCCGGGAGGCGGCTCTTGGGTCAGGAGGTGCGATTTAAACAGGCTTCGCGACCCGGATTGTGCTCGAGTGAATACAAGCCTGTGAAGCGGTGCGTGAAGCAGGTCTTTTACAACTGCATGACTTCCGAGGCCGCAACATCTGCGATCCATATTGCCAAGGCTAATAGCGGGGTAAAGCCCTAATACCTGCGGCGGGATACGGTGATAGTAAAAAGCGGATTGACCGCATAGCGTCAGGTCCATGATATCCTCCTGGTCGAAATGTGCTTTTGGACCGTGCGATGCCAGCGTCAATTCGGAAGTATGCGGCAAAATCTGAACCCTGTGAGCAGACCTGGCTTTTGAGGCCAGTTTATCAGGCATTTTGTTGCGAAAAAACGGGGTGTGCTCGGAGGTCTCAGAATTTGCCGCATACTTCCGAAAACGCGGTCGATCTGGCTCTTGCTAAAACGATTTAGCAGCGTCGGGTAAGGTGTGGTTTCGCCATCGGGCGAACACTTTTAGCGCTTGGGACTTTATTTTTGGGCCTCGAAAGGTGGATTTCGCGCTTTTGGTAAAGAAATGGGTGCGTGTTTTGTCGTGTGCCGGCATTGACACAGAAAAAGGGCCCGGAAGGCGAAGCCTTCCGGGCCCTTTGCAATGCAAACATGCTTGCAAGTACGACTTAACGCACCTGAGCGACGTAAGCGACGTTGGTCGAGGAGACCTTGTCCTCGAGCTGGACGCTCATGCGGGGATCGCCGGCGGTAGCGACGGTCAAATCGCCAGCCTCGACGTAGCCGAGCTCCTTAGCGGTCTCGATCGCCTTGACGATCGTGCCGTTGACGGTGCCCTGGGTAATCTCGGCCTGATGCGGGATAACGCCCCAGTACATAATCATCTGCTGGACGGCCCACTCGTGGCGGGAGAACGCGCAGATCGGCATGTTGGGACGGAAGTGCGAGATCAGGCGAGCAGTACGACCGGTGGTCGTCGGCACGGTGATGCACTTGGCGCCAACGGTGGTGGCCATGTTCACAGCGGACATACCCACAACGTTGTTGACAACGCGGGTGCCGTGAGCATCGGCCGGAACCTCGAGCGGAGCGTGGGCCGGGAGGTACTTCTCGGTCTCGAGAGCAATGCTGGCCTGCATCTTGACGGCCTCGACCGGGTACTTACCGGCAGCGGACTCGCCAGAGAGCATGACGGCGTCGGTGCCGTCGTAGATGGCGTTAGCAACGTCGGCAACCTCGGCGCGCGTCGGGCGCGGGTTCTGCTGCATGGAGTCGAGCATCTGCGTAGCGGTGATGACGGGCTTGTAGGCCGCGTTGCACTTGGCGATGATCTCCTTCTGGATGTGGGGAACGAGCTCGGGCTTGATCTCGATGCCCAGGTCGCCACGGGCGACCATGATGCCGTCGGAAGCCTCGAGGATCTCGTCAAAGTTCTCGACGCCCAGGGCGCACTCGATCTTCGGGAAGATCGTCACGTGCTCGCCGCCGTTCTCGCGGCAAAGCTTGCGGATGCCACGGACGGACTCGCCGTCACGGATGAAGGAAGCGGCGATGTAGTCGATGTTCTCGGTCAGGCCAAAGAGGATGTCCTGACGATCGCGCTCGGTGATGGCGGGCAGCGAGATGTTGACGTTGGGCATGTTGACGCCCTTGCGCTCGCCGATCAGGCCGTCGTTCTTAACGACGCAGGTCATGTCCTGGCCGCTGACGGACTCGACCTCGAGGGCAACCAGGCCGTCATCGATCAGGATGAGGGAGCCCTTCTCGACCTCGGAAGGCAGAGCCAGGTAGTCGAGGGAGATGTGCTCAGCGGTGCCGTGGAAATCCTCGGACGTGGGCTGAGCGGTGACGACGATCTTATCGCCGGTCTTGACGGCAACCTTCTTGCCGTCGACCAGAAGGCCGGTGCGGACCTCGGGGCCCTTGGTGTCGAGCAGGATGCCGACAGGCAGACCGAGCTCCTTGGAAATACGGCGGACGCGCTCGATGCGACCGTGGTGCTCGTCGTAGGAGCCGTGCGAGAAGTTAAAACGGGCGACGTTCATGCCCGCCTTGATCATCTCGCGGATGGTCTCGTCGCTATCGCAGGCGGGACCCATGGTGCATACAATCTTAGTGCGCTTGTACATTCAGACCTCCATCTGACATCGTCTTGCGCTGATAGATAAACCATAAGAAATAAAACCGAGATGATTATAACGAAATGCCGACCGAATACCCCAAAAAATCGACCGTATGCCGAAATGGAAGTTCATTTTTTGCGGGAAAAACGGTATATGAAAAATCTTTACCAACCACTCCAACCGCTGCTATCTGGGCGATATGTCAGTTTGGCGATGTGCCGAAGAAAAAACGTTTTACCAATGTTGAGCATCACACGGTCTGCACCGTTGCGTGCGGACCATATTTCCAAACCGATTGTTTTGGCTAGACGCGTCTCTTTGGGGTACCATAGCTCCACTATCAACTGCCGCTCAGCACGGCAGCCTTGATGAGCCCTTGCCCTTCTCCTGGGAATTATGATCGGGCATCAATCTGCTGAGTGGCCCGAATCCCAGGAGGGGACTCTATATGCAAAAGGAATACCTGTCCGCCGCGGCGGAGGTGCTCAGCGACCAAGGTGTCGATGAGAACCTCGGCCTGAGCAACGACGAGGCGTCTTCGCGCCTCGCCAAGACAGGCCCTAACAAGCTCGAGGAAGCCGAGAAGACGCCGCTGTGGAAGCGTTTCTTTGAGCAGATGGCCGACCCCATGGTCATCATGCTGATCGTTGCCGCCGTCATCAGTGCGCTCACGGGCATGGTCAAGGGCGAGCCCGACTTTGCCGATGTTGCCATCATCATGTTCGTCGTTATCGTCAACTCGGTGCTGGGCGTGGTCCAGGAAGCCAAGAGCGAGGAGGCCCTCGAGGCCCTGCAGGAGATGAGTGCGGCGCAGTCCAAGGTGCTGCGCGACGGCAAGCTCGTGCACCTGCCGAGCGCCGAGCTCGTGCCCGGCGACGTGATCATGCTCGAGGCGGGCGACTCCGTCCCGGCCGACTGCCGCGTGCTCGAGAGCGCCACGATGAAGATCGAAGAGGCCGCGCTCACCGGCGAGTCCGTGCCCGTAGAGAAGCACGCCAACGTGATCGAGCTCGCTGCGGGCACCGATGACGTGCCGCTCGGCGACCGTAAGAACATGTGCTATATGGGCTCCACCGTCGTGTACGGCCGTGGTCGCGCCGTCGTGGTCGGCACCGGCATGAACACCGAGATGGGCAAGATCGCCGGCGCCCTGGCCGAGGCCAAGGAAGAGCTCACGCCGTTGCAAGTGAAGCTCGCCGAGCTCAGCCGCATCCTTACCATTATGGTTATCGTCATCTGCGTCGTCATCTTTGGCGTTGATATCATCCGCCACGGCGTGGGCAACGTTCTTACCGACCCGACCGCCCTGCTCGATACCTTTATGGTCGCCGTCTCGCTCGCCGTCGCTGCCATCCCCGAGGGCCTGGTCGCCGTCGTGACCATCGTGCTATCGCTTGGCGTGACCAAGATGGCTAAGCGCCAGGCAATCATCCGCAAGCTCTCTGCCGTCGAGACTCTCGGCTGCACGCAGACCATCTGCTCCGACAAGACCGGTACCCTTACCCAAAACAAGATGACCGTCGTCAAGCACGAGCTCGCTGCGCCTAAGGAGAAGTTCCTGGCCGGTATGGCCCTTTGCTCCGATGCCCAGTGGGACGAGGAGCTGGGCGAGGCCGTGGGCGAGCCGACCGAGTGCGCGCTCGTCAACGACGCCGGCAAGGCTGGCCTCACCGGCCTGACTGCCGAGCATCCGCGCGTGGGCGAGGCCCCGTTCGACTCGGGCCGCAAGATGATGTCCGTGATCGTCGAGACCCTGGATGGCGAGTACGAGCAGTACACCAAGGGCGCGCCCGACGTGGTGATCGGCCTGTGCACCCATATCTACGAGGGCGAAAAGGTCGTCCCGCTGACCGAGGAGCGTCGCGCCGAGCTCGTGGCCGCCAACAAGGCCATGGCCGACGAGGCTCTGCGCGTGCTGGCGCTGGCAAGCCGCACCTACACCGAGGTCCCGAGCGACTGCAGCCCCGCTGCGCTCGAGCACGACCTGGTCTTCTGCGGCCTGTCCGGCATGATTGACCCTGTCCGCCCCGAGGTCGCCGACGCCATCCGCGAGGCGCACGATGCCGGTATCCGCACCGTCATGATCACGGGCGACCACATCGACACCGCCGTGGCCATCGCCAAGCAGCTGGGCATCGTCACCGATCGCAGCCATGCCATCACCGGTGCCGACCTCGATCGCATGAGTGACGAGGAGCTCGACGCGCACATCGAGGACTACGGCGTGTACGCCCGCGTCCAACCCGAGCACAAGACACGCATCGTCGAGGCTTGGAAGTCGCGCGACCAGATCGTGGCCATGACGGGCGACGGCGTCAACGACGCCCCGTCCATCAAGCGCGCCGACATCGGCGTGGGCATGGGCATTACTGGTACCGACGTCACCAAGAACGTCGCCGACATGGTGCTCGCCGACGATAACTTTGCCACCATCATCGGTGCCTGCGAAGAGGGCCGTCGCATCTACGACAACATCCGCAAGGTCATCCAGTTCCTGCTTTCGGCCAACCTTGCCGAGGTGTTCTCGGTGTTTATCGCCACGCTCATCGGCTTTACCATCTTCCAGCCGGTGCAGCTGCTGTGGGTGAACCTGGTCACCGACTGCTTCCCCGCGCTCGCGCTGGGCATGGAGGATGCCGAGGGCGACATCATGAAGCGCAAGCCGCGCAACGCCAAGGACGGTGTCTTTGCCGGACATATGGGTCTGGACTGTGTGGTCCAGGGCCTAATCATCACCGTGCTGGTGCTGGCGAGCTTCTTTGTGGGCGTGTACTTTGACATGGGCTACATCCATATCGCCGATATGATCGCCGGCAATGCCGACGAGGAAGGCGTGATGATGGCGTTCATCACGCTCAACATGGTTGAGATTTTCCACTGCTTCAATATGCGCAGCCGTCGTGCGTCGCTGTTCACCATGAAGAAGCAGAACAAGTGGCTGTGGGCTTCCGCCGCGCTGGCGCTGGTGCTGACGGTGATCGTAACCGTGCAGCCGACGCTTGCCGAGATGTTCTTTGGCCCCGTGACGCTTGAGCTCAAGGGCGTTCTTGCCGCGCTGGGCCTGGCCTTCCTGATCATCCCGCTGATGGAGATCTACAAGGCGATCATGCGCGCGGTCGAGAAGGAGTAAGTTAACCTGTCCGGGCCCGCCCCTGCGTGTTTTCTTCTTCGCTGGTCCTCGCGCTTCGCGCTGCGGGATCGCTCAGAAGAAAACACTCCCAGGGTGGGCCCTACGGTATCCTTACTGGCTTTTCTCCCGCGCGGATGAAAAAGGGCTGAGGGAAAGAAGGTGAGCGGCCGAGCAATTGCTCGGCCGCTCGTTTTGAATAAAGGATGTGCCCTTTGGAAACCCCTCTCGGCGGGCGGGCCCTGCGGTGACGTTGCTGACTTTTCTCCCGTGTGGATGATAAAGGCTGAGGGAAAGTGTGTGAGTCGGTCGAGCATTTGCTCGACCGACTCTTTTTTGTGGGAAAATACCTGCTCAGTTGTGATTTTTGGTGCTGGGAGGCGTTTGTGGCTAAGGCTAAGGCTAAGGCGAAGAAAAAGACGACGGGGGCGCGGGCTAAGCGTGATCGTCGTCGGAAGCTCGCGACCGAACCCCCTGCATCTGCTGAGGAGTTGCTGGCGAGTGTACCGGGGCTTGACGCGCTGCAGGATGTTCCGGCGTTTGATGACCTGCCGGTCGATGAAGCTCAGCAGGCTGCCTTTGATGATTTCTGCGCACATGCCGAGGAGCCCGAGCAGATGCAGCTTGGCGCCGTGGTGCGCTTGGATCGTGGGTTTCCGCTGGTGGCGACTGCCGACGATACCTTCCGCGCCGAGCATGCCGTGGGATTTGCCAAGTCGCGCGGTGGGGACGAGGTCCTGCTGCCTGCCGTGGGCGATCGTGTGGCGGTGCGCCGCGCTCCCGGGCACGATATGGGCGTGATTGAATGCGTACTGCCGCGCCGTACGAGCTTTGAGCGTTGGCGCGGCCGTGCCCGCGGAGAGCGCCAGGTGCTCTGCTCCAACGTGGATAGCGTGCTAATCGTGCAGGCGCTCGGTGCCGGCGAGGTGCTGCTCGACCGTGTGGCGCGCTCGCTGGTGTTGGCGCTCGACTGCGATGCCGAGCCGGTGGTGGTGCTCACCAAGGCTGACCGCTGCGATGCCGGGGAGCTCGAGCGCGATCTGGACCGCGTGCGCCGTCTGGTGGGTCCGGACGTGTGCGTGATCTTGACGTCTTCTGCCGAGGGCCGCGGTCTGGACGAGGTCCGTGCCTGCGTGCCTGCCGGGAGCTGCGCCATGATTCTGGGCGAGTCGGGTGCCGGCAAGTCGACGCTGCTCAATGCACTGCTGGGCCACGATACGTTGGCGACCGGCGGTGTGCGCGAACGCGACGACCAGGGCCGTCACACTACCGTCGCGCGCGTGATGGTGGCGCTGCCGGGCGACGCCGGCGTGATCGCCGATGCCCCGGGTCTGCGCAGTTTGCCGCTCGTTGGTCACGAGCGGGGTCTGGCACGCGCCTTCCCCGAGATTGTCGAGGCATCGCGTGCGTGCCGGTTTGGCGACTGCACGCATACCCACGAACCGGGTTGCGCCGTTCGCGAGGCCGAGGACGCCGGGCAGATCGACAGCCTGCGTCTGGAAACTTTCCAAAATCTGGCGTCATCCATGCGCGTGAGCGCTCAAATGCTCGATCCCGATGTCCATCTGTAATTGATTTTTCCTATGACAGCCGTCTCCCAACTGTTCGGGAGACGGCTTTTTTGCTGCGGAAAAGCCTCGAAACATGCAGTTTGCTGACGTGCTGACCAAAACCTTGCCACGAGCTTGACGGGCTGGTCAGCTTTTGGTCAGCGATTGGTTTGACATCGAAAACCAAGATTGCGATTGCGCCGCTTTGCACTCTGGCCGCCCAGACAATGGTGGTACGGGCATTCGCCCGGCACTGCCATGAGAGGAGCGGCCGTGAACAAGAGCAAGCGCATCGCCATCAGTCTGGTCGCGGGCGTGCTCGCTGCTCTGCTCTGCATGGTTTACGGCTCGTCGATCCGCTCGCAAGCCGAACAGGTCCAGGCTGAGACCTTGGCCAAGTACGGTGGCGATCGCGTCGAGGTATGCGTCGCGGCGCGCGATATCGATGTGGGTGAGACCCTCGATGAGACCAATGTCATAACCCAGGAATGGCTGACGAGTCTGCTGCCGCGTGACGCGGCGACCGAGCTGCGCCAGGTGCGCGGCGACGTGACGACTTCGCGTATTCCCAAAAACGCCGTGATCTGCAATGTCTACACCAAGGCCGAGAGCCGCAAGCTCGAGGTGCCTAAGGGCAAGGTTGCCGTTTCGGTGGCGGTCGATGCCGAGCACTCGGTCGGCGGTGCCACGGGCGTGGGCAGCTACGTGGACGTGTACGTGCAAAAGGACGGCGTGACCGATCGGCTGTGCGGCGCGCACGTGATCGATACCAGTGAGGATTCTGGTGCCACGCGCGAGGGCAAGATCGAATGGGTGACGCTGGCGGCTGACCCCGAAGACGTCAAGGAACTGCTGGGAGCCTCGGGCAAGGGAACGGTCAGCTTGACGATTCCCGCCACGGCGCGCGGCAAAAAGAGCGGAGGCGACGAGTGATGAAGGCGATCTGGCTTGCGTGCTGCGCGTGCGGCGATTACGGGCTGTTGCAGCGGGAAGTCGAGGGCCGTGATGCGGGTGCACAGGTGCTTCGCGTGGGTGACCTGGACGGGCTGGTTTCCATGGCGCGGGCGTTTCCGTCGCGCCGCGGGGCTGCCATCATCGCGGCGTCTCTGTTTGATACCGAAGATGTGCGCAAGACTGTTGCGCGCCTGACGGCCGAAGGCCGCGTGAGTCGCGTGGTCGTGTTGATAGAAGCGCTCGATCCGTCGGATATCGAGGGGCTGTTTCGCGCGGGGGCGACCGAGGTCATCGCTGCACACAGTATATGCGGCAACGGGCGCGCGGGCGAGGGAGCGGTTGATTCCGATCGGCGCATGACGATTGAGCCCGATGCTTTTGTTGATAGGGAACCCGGGGCGCCTCGCGCTACAAGAGGCCCGCGTGTTGATGATTATGGAAAAGCGGAAGCCGAGCATGGTCGGCGCCCCCGGAACCCCCTTGTATGCGATGACGCTGGAGGGCCGGCGCAGCATGCTGGCGACTCCCCGGCTGTAGATATGGGATACGTGCACGGCGTGAATCTGGTGGATGAACTCGACGAAGTTGAGGGCTTTGCCGGGTGCGGCGAGTTGTCGCTAATGCAGCATGAGCAGATTGCGCAGAACGAGCCTGCCTCGCAGACCGAACAAGCTGCCATGCCGGCTTGGACGCAGCGTGTGGTTGCGGCGGGGGAGACGGGGGCGCTGCCACCGACGCCCGCCCCGCCGCCTCCGATGCCGCCGGCAGACGCTGCCGCTCCGCCGCATCGAGCTCCGGTCATCTGCGCTATTTCGGGTTCGGGCGGTTGCGGCAAGTCGACGATCGTTGCCACCATGGCACACACATCGTCGCTGTTGGGCTTGCGTGCCGCCGTGCTCGACCTGGACCTGATGTTTGGAAACCTTTACGACTTGTTAGGCGTCGATGCTCCGCGCGATATGGCGGCACTTATCGAGCCGTCGGCGGCGGGCACGCTCACCGAGCCGGATATCGTAGCCACATCGATGCGCGTGGCGCCGGGCGTTACGCTCTGGGGTCCCGTCGCGGCGCCCGAGCAAGCTGAGCTCATGGCGCGTCCGGTGGAGCTACTGCTTGATGTTCTGCGTCGCGAATCCGACGTGGTCTTTATCGATACCTCGGTCTTTTGGGGCGACGCCGTGGCGGCTGCGGTGGCGGCGAGCGACCGTTGCCTGGTCGTTGGCGATGCGGCGGTGTCGTCCGCGACATCGGCGTCGCGCGTCATCGAACTGGCAAGTCGAGTAGGTGTGCCGCGCACGCGCATGAGCGCCGTGTTCAACCGGTTCGGTGCGCGCGGGGCAGACGAGGACGTCGCCATGCGCTTTGAGATTGCCTGTGCGTTGAGCTCCAAGATTCGTATCGCCGATGGCGGGCAGGATCTCGCCGCGCTCATGGCGTTTGGACGCGCTGACGAGGCGGTGGGGCAGACCAGTGCTTTTGCGACTAGCATGCGCGAGGCCACGCGCGAGATGCTCGTGGAACTGGGGTGCGCCGTCGGCCCTTGGGGCGATATGGTCGCCGACCGTGCAACGCGTACCGAACGCCCGCGTATCCGCCTTCCCTGGTTGCGCGAGGGTGATCAGCGATGAGCCTGCAAACGAGGATTAAGGCTGCCGGCGCTGCAGCGGCGGCAGCGCCTGTAGATGCGGGGCGTCGCCGCGCGGTGAAACGACGCACCAAGCGCGCCGTGATGGACCGCATGGGTTACGACGAAGTGGCGCGTATCAGCGCCTATATCGACCCGGCACTTGCCCGCTCGGAATTGCGTCCTGCGGTGGAGGCGGCGCTCAATGTTGAGGAGCCGACCGATCTCGCGACGCCCGAGCGCGAAACCATCATCGACGAGATTTTGGATGACGTGGTGGGCTTGGGGCCGTTGCAGCCGCTCATCGAGGACGACACCGTTACCGAGATCATGATCAACGGCTGCCGCTCGGCTTTCTTTGAACGCGGCGGCGTCTTGTACCCCATCGAGCATGCGTTTGAGGATGATGAACAGATCCGTGTGCTTATCGACCGCATCATCTCGCCACTTGGCCGCCGTATCGACGAGCGCAGCCCCATCGTCAACGCCCGCCTCAAAACGGGCTATCGCGTCAACGCGGTGATTCCGCCTGTGGCGATTGACGGACCGATTCTCACCATCCGAAAGTTCTCGGACCGTATCTGCTCGCTGGACGAGCTTGTGGGGCTGGGGTCGCTGCCGCTTTGGTATGCGCAGCTGCTGTCGTGCGCGGTGTCGCTGCGACAGGACCTGGCGGTTGCGGGAGGCACGGGATCTGGTAAGACCACCCTGCTCAACGCGTTGTCATGTGAGATTTCCACCGGCGAGCGCATCGTGACGATCGAGGACTCTGCCGAGCTCAAGTTTGCGCATCATCCGCACGTGGTGCGCCTAGAGGCGCGCGAGGCTTCAATTGAGGGTGAAGGCGCGGTGACGATCCGCGACCTGGTAACTAATGCCCTGCGCATGCGCCCCGACCGCATCGTGGTGGGCGAGGTGCGCGGTGCCGAGTGCTGCGACATGTTGCAGGCCATGAACACGGGCCACGACGGGTCGCTCACCACACTTCATGCGGGTTCAGAACAGGAGACCGTGGTGCGTCTGACGTTGCTTGCACGTTATGGCATCGACCTGCCGAGTGAGCTCATCGAGGAGCAGATTGCCATGGCGCTCGACGGTATCGTGATGTCCGAGCGCCACGCCGATGGCAGGCGCTTCGTCTCCTCGTATTCGGGGGTGCGACGCGCCGCATCGGGCGGCGTAGAGCTCGAGCGCTATGTGACGTTCGATGCCGCCGAGCGCACCTGGACGCTTGACCGCGAGCCGCCGTTTATCGCAGAAGGCCTGCGGTCGGGGACGCTCACACAAGAGGAGGTGGACGAATGGAGATCGCTGTGCCCCTCGTCGTAGGGGGCTTGGCAGGGCTTTCTGTCGCGACGGCGTGCGGGGCGGAACCTCGTGTGCCGCAGGTACCGCCGGCGGAGCTGGCACGTCAGGCGCTCGAGACGGTGGCAGAGAAGCTGCCGCGTGAGCTGGTGAAAAACGATCTGCTGAAAAAGATCGCCCGTTCGTGGGCATCGCTGGCTCCGGCGCATCGCCTTGGCCTCGTGATCGAGGATGCTTCGGGATGTTTGGCGTTTCTGCTGCTATCGAGCGGTGTCTGCTGCGTTTTACTAACGATGGTGTCGTTATCGCCCCTCGGATTTGCCTTGGGACTTGTTGCTCCGTTTGCCGTTGGTGCCGCTCGGGATGGCTTTGAGAGCCGGCGCGAGCAACACGATGCAGAAGAGGCAATGCCCGAGGCGTTTACCGCACTTTCCATGTCGCTTGCCTCGGGACATTCGCTGGCCCAGGGCATGCGCTTTGTGGGCGCTCATGCGCAAGAGCCAGTGCATAACGAGTTTTTGCGGGTGGCGGCGGCGATCGATTGCGGCATCTCGGCGACCGACGCGCTCGATGACTTGCTCGTGCGTATCGACGCCCCCGGTCTTTCGCTTGTGACCTTGGCGCTTAAGGTGTCTCAGCGCACCGGCGCTCCGCTTGCCGACTTACTGTCCGAGGCGTCGAGCATGGTGGGGGAGCGCATTGAGCTCAAGCGCCGCCTGGATGTTAAGACGTCGCAGGCTCGCATGTCTGCGCATATGGTCGCGGCGATGCCGGCGGGCATGTGCGCGGTGTTGGCGCTGCTTTCGGCAGATTTTCGTCGCGGTCTTGCGACGCCTGCCGGCGCGGGCGCTGTGGTGCTGGGTCTTGCCCTCAACGCCGTTGCCCTGGTGGTTATCCGGCGCATTATGCGGGTGGAGCTATGAGCGCCTCGGTTGCAGTTGCGGCTTGCCTGTGCGCCCTGAGTGTATTTGTCGCGACGGGTTTTGATCGGGCGGATGCACGCAAGATCGCAGGGGCCTGCAAGCGCGAGGCGGTGCTGGTCGCTGCCGCTGGTCGCTCGGTGGTCGATGCTCTGACCGCGCGAGTGAAGGGCGCGGTTGGAGCGGGCGGCCCGGCGCGAGTGTCGCTCGGCGAAGTGTCCGAGATGATCGATGTTGTGCGCTTGGGTCTTTCGGCCGGTCTTTCGTTTGATGCGGCGCTTGAGATTTTCTGCGCCAACCGCCGGTCAGTGCTGGCTCTTCGCCTTGAGCGCGCCTGCATGGCGTGGCAGGTGGGCGTGGGCACGCGTGAGGACGAGTTGTTGGCCGCCGCGCGCGATCTGGACGTGCGAGCGCTCGAGACCTTTGCCATCACGGTGGGGCAGGCGCTCGCCCTGGGTGCCCCACTTGCCGAGACGCTGGCCGCTCAAAGTCGCGAGATCCGTGCGGCTCATCGCGCCGCGGTCGAGCGCGAGATCGAGCGTGCGCCCGTCAAGCTGTTGATTCCCACCGGCACGCTCATCTTGCCGGCGTTGCTTCTGTCCATATTGGGCCCGCTGCTGGGAGCAGGCGGGATGATGTAGGGAGGAATACATGAACACGATGGTCGAAGTTGCTGACAAGGCTTGGAGCTGGGCTTTTTGCCGGGCGATTCACACTCGCCAGCATGCCAAGGAGCTGTTGCAGGAGGAGAGCGCGCAGGGTACCACCGAGTACGCCATTTTAGTGGGCGTACTTGTGGTGATCGCGATTATTGCCATCGTTGCATTTAAAGGCAAGGTTAAAGAGCTATGGGATGCGATCAGCGAGGGCATCAACAGCCTGTAGAGGGCGAGCGCCCCATCGGGGTGCTGCTGGTGTTTGCTTGCCTGACCGTGGCGATAGCGGTGGTGCTTTGGGGGCTTAACGCCGCGCGGCAGCAGCGTCCTGGGACCGCCTCCGATTTGGGCTCAGATTCGGCGGTGGCGTCTCAAAAAGATGAGATGCGAGATGCGGACGATTCGGATGTCGCTGTCACGGCGCAAACCTTTCTGCGGGCGCTCGACAAGCGGTCTGGCACTGCGACGGATTCGCCTGAGGGCAACGCGATTGCGGTCCGGCTTGCATGGTCCGAGGACCGACCGATGACCGAAGCGGCAGCGGATATGCTGCGTGCCTATCGCGAGGTACCCACGGCACAACTTGCTCTGAGCGGCTATCTCGATATCAAGGGCAACGTGTGGGGCGCTATCGTGCGCGACGGACGCGGCTGGGTCGATATGGTGACGGTTGCCGCGGATACTGGCGATGCTTCGTGTCGTCTGCGCGCCGTGCGCCTGAGCCCGCAGGCAACGGACTCAAAGGAGGGATCGTGAAATGCATGATGTCCTGCGTGAGGAATCTGCCCAGGCGACGGTCGAATACGCCATCGTCACGGTGGCGCTGTTATCGATCGTGCTGGCGATTGCGGGGCTTTGGCGTGCTGGCACCGATGGGCGCTTGGCGGCGCTGGTCGAGCGGGCGGCGTCTCACGGCGTCACCTCGACATCGGTTGTCGACGCTGCTGCGGGTGCTGAGGACATCGCGCTGTATTGATATCGCGCGCGAGGACCGGGCGCAGTCTACGGTCGAGGCCGCTTTTTTGCTGCCGACGTTTCTGACGCTCATCCTTCTCGCACTGCAACCGGCGTGTCTGCTCTATACGCGCGCGGTCATGGAGTCTGCCGCCGCCGAGACCGCGCGGCTCATGACCACGACGACGGCGGAGGACGACGATCTTAAGGAGTTCACCCGCCGCCGACTTGCCGCAGTGCCCAACGTTTCGATCTTTCATGCCGGCGGGCCGTTGTCGTGGGATATCGAGCTTGGCCGGGTCGGTGCGGGTGGCGCCTCGTCCGTGTCCGTTTCCGGCGAGGTCAAGCCGTTGCCTGTGATCGGTGCGTTTGCGCAGGCTATGGGTGGTACCGCCGAGGGCGGCTACGTTGAGCTCAAGGTCGATGTCTCGTATCAATCGCGTCCCGAATGGCTGGAGGGAGATTATGATTCGTGGATTGCTGCATGGGATTAAGCGTTTCTGGTCTAGACGCGTTTTGACGCACCGTCCGAGCTGCCATCGCAAGCGAGGCGGCTTTATGGGTCGAGCCGGTGTCGATCTGTTTATCGAAGACGGCGCCTATACCACGCTTTCTTCTGCCGTGGTCATCCTAGTGGTGCTCACATTGTTGTTTTCGTCGACCGCGGCGATATGGAGCATGTCGCGTGCCGGGGACACCCAGGTGGCGGCCGATAGCGGCGCGCTGGCGGGTGCCAACGTAGTGTCGTCCTATCACACGGCTGCCACGGTGGTTGATGCGAGTATCTTGAGTCTGGGGCTGGCGGGGTTTGCCACGATCGGGACGGGCCTGGTCGCCATCCTCATCCCGGGTGCCGAGCCGGTTGCCGGCAATATGGTCGACACCGGGATCGAGATCATTAAAACGCGCAACAAGTTTGCCAAAAGCGCATCGGAAGGCTTACAGAAAATCGAGACGGCTCTGCCGTATCTGATCGCCGCGCGTGCCACGCAGGCGGTGTCGGCGCAGGATACCGATAGTGTGACCTATACCGGTACGGCGCTTGCCGTGCCCAGGACATCCGAGTCGGACTTTGCTGCGCTCAAAGGGTCAGAGATCTCGACCGATACCATTAAAGACACATCAGATGATTTAGAGCGTGCGGCCGAGGAGCTGCGGAAGGCCTCGGAGGAGACGGCGAAGGCAAAGGAGCGCGCTTGGCTGGCGGATTGTGGTGGGTCTGACAAGGGCTCGGTCGGCAGCTGTTCTTGCATGTGGGAGCGTGCGAAAAGCCTAACGGATCTCTCCGGTGTTCAAAATCCGCATTACTCATCGAGCGTTACGTGGGAGCCCCAAGTTGCCCTTGATCGCGCGAAGGACTACTACCATTGGCGTCTGACAAATGAGAAGCCCCGCGGCTCGAGTGTCGAGATGAAGGCAGAGTCTGCGGCGCGTAAGGCGTTTTATACCTATGCGAACGCGGAGGTCGATCGGGCATATATAACCGAGAACGGAGACAGGGTTTCCTCCTATATTCCGCTGCTGCCGCGCAACTCTGATGAGGTTCGGGCGACGGAACTCTATACCGATGCGGTGTGGCCGACTAGCGTAAACGATGACAAGGCGTATCTGCATTACGGGACGACCTGCCCCAACTATAAGAAAGGGACGCCGAGCGGATTTGCTTCGGTTGCCGATTACGATGGACAGGATAAATGCAGCAAATGCCATTTTGGCGTTTTGTCGCTTGGTGCTGTTGCGGCGCCTTCAACCTCTATCGAAAACGGCTTCGAGTATCACTTTGACAAGTTTAAAGACGCCCTGGAGGACTACGTCGACTGTCGCAACAAGGAGCTCGAGCTCGAGCGTCAGACCGAGGACGAAGCCGACCGTGCGGGCAATGCGTTCGATACCGCCATCAAAGAACTTTCCGGTGAGCGTCCGCGTATCGCTCCGCCCGGTCGCAACGGCGTGGTTGCCTTTGCGGTTTCGGGTGCCATCTCGAGCCCCGATGAGCTCAACTCTTCGTTTAACACGGCAGTCAGGCTTGGCGATCGCGGTGCCATCTCTGCCGCGGTGCTGGCGCCCGATGGGGCGACGGCGCAAAACAACGTGCTTTCGCGATTTTTCTCGACATTGAAGGAACGCTCGGGTGGCGTTGCCGGCGTACTCGATGGCGTCATGGATGTCTGGGGACGGCTGCTTGTGGGATACGGAGACATCCAAGGTTCGGCCGACGAACTTATGGACGAGATGATTAAAGGCCTAGGAGGGGGCAGCGGCGCGTTGGGCTCCATCGCATCGTGGCTCGGCGATACCGTTTCGGCGTCCGTGGCGGCGTTGGGTCTGGAGCCGTGCGACTTGCGCCTGCGAAAGCCGGTGCTGACCGATTCCGCCAACGTCATTAAGAGTCCGGGGTCTGACATTGCTGGTTTCTCTCAAGCGCAAGACAAGCTGCGAAGTATTCCGTTGGGCGTGACCGATCCCAAGGCGCTTTGCGAGGCGTTGGAATATCAAGTCGAACGCACCATTAGCGGCACGGTGTTCACGCTTGCGGAGATTCCTCTGCCCGGCGGCGGCTCCATCCCGCTCACCGTCGATGTCGCCACGCTGGTTGGCGCTCTGGGCGGTGGGTCGTAATGAGTATCCGCATGCGTCTGCGCGAGGAGCGCGCCCAAGCGACGGTGGAGATGGCAGTGGTTACGCCCGTTTTGCTGGTGCTGGCACTCATCGTGTACAACGTCATGATCTTTGCCAGCGCTGTCGCGCGCTTCGACCGCGTGGTGCCCGACATCGTGTTGGCGCACGCCGTGGCGTCGGAGGGGGAGGGCGACGAAAGCTCTGCCGATGCCTCGGCGACGGTTCAGACTCAAATTCTGAATGCCATGGAAGGCTATGGCTTGCAGATCGAAGTGTCGAGCGAGCAAGGCGCGGAGGCATCGGATGGTGGCCTGCTCTCCCTATCCGGTACGTTTAGGACCTACACCTGCACCATGCACTATGAGCCGTGGCCGACTTCTCTCAGCATCGCTGGCGTTACGCTGGGGGCGCCGACAACGTTGTCGCACGAGCGCGCGGTGACGGTCGATCCATGGCGTCCGGGGGTGGTCATGTGACCGCGGTCTCGTCCTACATCGCGTACGCGCGGGCGCTCAACAGGCTGGGTTGGACGCCGGCCGAGTTTGTGGTGGCGGAGTCGTTTGCCGTGCGCCTGCGCGGCATGCTGGGACGGTGTCCGGTTGCCGCCAACGGTCTGCCGCTCGTCATGGCGTTTCCACGCTGCTCTTCGGTCCATACGTGTTTTATGGCCTATCCCATCGACATCGCCTTCATCGATCGCGACGGCAATATCCTCGCGCGCTACGAAAGCGTTCGTCCTTGGCGCACGTGCTCCTGCCCCGGCGCCTGGGCCGTACTAGAGCGTCCTTCAATCATTGTTTCGATCCCTGCTCTCCAACGCGTGCCGGCTTAAGAATTGGCGACAGCGGACTTTCGTCATACGAAATTGGGTAAGATGGAGGAGAAGATGCATGGATGTTGAGATCCATCCCAACGCTAAAAAGCACCTGACGGAAAAGCAGGTGCTTAGCGCTTGGCTTGCGGTTACTGAGTGCATTCGTCGCGAGTCGAAGGACGAGCCGCCGAGATGGCTTGCGATTGGATGGCTCCCAGACGGACGAAGCGTGGAGCTTGTCGCGGTCGAGCTTGTCCGTGGGTGGCTTATCATTCATGCCTTGTCTCCAGTCCAGAAGAAATTTTGGCAGGAGATTGAACAGGCTCGGCAAAGGGGTCGATGATGGGCAAGACGTATACGGCCGCTAATGGTCAGGTTGTAACGGATGAAATGATTGACGCGTGGTGCGAGTCGTACGAGCGCGGAGAGTTTCCGGATGGCGAACACACCGTTGGTGGGATCGTGCATGGACGGCCCCCACTCTCAGGTGAGGGGACGGCAACGCTGTCAGTCAAGATTCCTCTGGGAATGAAGGAGGCCATTCGTCGACGGGCGGCTGCCGAGGGGATGACGCCAAGTGAGTTTGCCCGTGCGGCTCTGAGCGAAAAACTTCTTGCTGCCGGCTGATGTCTCTGACGTGCCGATTTATAGAACCGAGGCTGTGCTCAAAAACTTTTTTAAAATTCTCGGTTGACCGGAACGCGTCCTTGGTTATACTAATCAAGCCTTGAAACAAGGCACACCTCAAATGGCTGGGTAGCTCAGTTGGTAGAGCAGAGGACTGAAAATCCTCGTGTCAGGGGTTCGATTCCCTTCCCCGCCACCTTGAATTGACTAGGACCTCTGCAAAGGGGTCCTTTTCTTTTATGCAGCCCCCACATGGAATCGAACCCCGTGAGGGCGCGGAGCTGAGTAAACGCGTAAGCGTTTGCCAGCGCAGCTCGCAAGGCGCGTAAGCGCCGCAGCGGTCCGTCCGCGCAGCGCGCGGGAGCGATTCCCTTCCCCGCCACCTTGAATTGACTAGGACCTCTGCAAAGGGGTCCTTTTCTTTTATGTAGGGTTCTGCGGAAAATGCGCCCCATTATTGAGCGATAGAACGGGACACACTTTCCGGTGCCTGCCTCCGGCGCGCGTACACACCTCGTCGCACCATTCCGAGCCCGCCCGCCCCAGACATTCCTCCCACTTTCGCGTCACTTTACAGACCGTTCGGTCGCCTGTCCGCACACGCGGGTATACTCAAAACGATACTTATCCTATGCAATACGATGCGGGTTCGACCTGCATGATCCGAAGGGGGCAGTGATGGAGAGGATACTCGGCGTTAATCTCTCTGGCTGGTTTATTCCCGAGCCTTGGGTGACCCCGTCGCTGTATGCGGCGACCGGTGCATCCAACGCGGCCGAGCTACAGGAGGCCATGGGTACCGCCGCCTATAACGAGCGCATGCGCCGCCATTACGAGACGTTTGTGAGCGAGGACGATTTTCGTCGCATGGCGCAGATCGGTCTCAATGCCGTGCGTCTGCCGGTGCCTTGGTATGCCTTTGGCTCACAGGAGTCCGATGCCTCCTACATATCGGTTGTCGATTACATCGACCGCGCGATTGAGTGGGCTGCCAAGTACGACATCCGCGTGCTGCTCGATCTGGCAACCGTGCCCGGTGGCCAGGGCGATTCCAACGATTCGCCCACCACGCCGGAGGCTGTTGCCGAGTGGCATTCGTCCACTAACGGCCGCCATGTCGCACTCGACGTGCTCGAGCGCTTGGCCGATCGCTATGGCGAGGCCGAGAGCCTGCTGGGCATTGAGCTGCTGGACACGCCGCAGATGAGCGTTCGCAAGAGCCTCTTCACCATGACGGATGGCATTCCCGCTCATTACCTGCGCAATTTCTATCGCGATGCCTACGAGCTCGTCCGTTCGTATATGCCCGAGGATAAGATCGTCGTCTTCTCGTCGTCGGGGCATCCCAGCGAGTGGAAGCATTTTATGCGCGGCGCCAAGTACAAGAACGTCTACATGGACCTTCACCTGTACCATTACCGCGACGAGTATGCGCTCGACATCACGAGCCCCCGCGGGCTGACGACGGCGATTTCGCGTAACAAGCGCGAGCTTAAAGAAGCGATTTCGACTGGGTTCCCCGTGCTGGTGGGCGAATGGTCGGGCGCGGCGATCTTTGCCAACTCGTCGGTTACGCCCGAGGGCCGCAACGCCTACGAGCGCGTGTTTATCGCCAACCAGCTGGCTTCGTTTGCGCCGGCTGCCGGTTGGTTCTTCCAAACGTGGAAGACCGAGAAGCGCATTGCAGCATGGGACGCCCGCGCGGCGCTCGGTACGCTCGAGCGCGGCATGATTGAATAGGTTGATATGACGCAAAACAGCGCCCATACGGGCAAACTCTATGTGGTCGGCACGCCCATCGGCAACCTGGGTGACCTGTCCCCGCGCGTTGGCGAGGCCTTTGCCGCTGCCGATGTCATCTGCTGCGAAGACACGCGTGTGACGTCAAAGCTGCTGATGCACCTGGGCATTTCCAAGCCGCTTGTCCGTTGCGACGAGAATGTGATCGCTAGCCGCGCTGCCGGCCTGGTCGACCGTCTGCTGGCGGGGGAGACCCTCGCCTTTGCCTCGGACGCCGGCATGCCGAGCGTGTCCGATCCCGGCCAGGCGCTGGTCGAGGCGGCGCGTGAGGCCGATGTGCCCGTCGAAGTTATTCCCGGGCCTTCTGCTTGCGTCACGGCGCTCGTTTCGTCCGGTATTCCCTGCGAGCATTTTTTCTTCGAGGGCTTTTTGGGCCGAAAGCACGGCGACCGCGTGCGCCGTTTGCAGCGCCTTGCCGTGGTGCCCGGCGCACTCATCTTCTACGAGTCTCCACATCGCATCGTGGCGACGCTCGAGGCCGTGACGGAGGTCTTTCCCCAGCGTGAGGTTGCCGTCTGCCGCGAACTCACCAAGCTGCACGAGGAGGTCTTGCGCGGGCCCGCTGCCCAGCTTGCCGAGGAGCTGCGTGCTCGCGGCGAGGTAAAGGGCGAGATCGCGCTGGTCATCGCGCCGCCGAGCGAGGATGAGGAGGTCGGTATCGTGCCGGTCGGCGCTGCGGCAGCGGATCCCGACGAGGCCCTGCGCGAGGATATCCGCGCCGCGCTCGAGGAGGGGGAGCCCGCGTCTGCGGTGGCCAAGCGCCTGTCTCAGAAGTATTCGCGCCGCAAGCGCGATGTCTATGCCATGGTGCTCGATATGCAATAGATGGAGGATATCCAGCCCTTGCGCTAGAATCATCCTCTGTATGCAACGTTTTTCTGGAGGACAAACCCCATGGATCAAAGCAAGCCTTCGTTCTTTATCACGACGCCCATCTACTACGTCAACGCCGATCCGCACCTGGGCACGGCTTATTCCACCATCATCGCCGACGTTCAGGCTCGCTATCGCCGTTCCGCCGGCTATAACGTCAAGTTCCTGACCGGCATGGACGAGCACGGCGAGAAGGTCGCCGAGGCCGCAGCCAAGCATGGCATGACGCCGCAGGAGTGGACCGATAGCCAGGCCCCGCACTTCAAGGAGCTTTGGAGCAAGCTCGAGATCTCCAACGACGACTTCATCCGCACCACCGAGCCGCGCCAGCATCATGCCGTGCAGTATCTGTGGGAGCGCATGAAGGAGTCCGGTTACCTGTATAAGGGCAGCTACGACGGTTGGTATTGCGTGCCCGACGAGACCTACTTTACCGATACGCAGGTCCAGAAGGGCGACGAGGAGTACGGCAGCGTCGGCCAGCATCTATGCCCCGACTGCCACCGTCCGCTTGAGCGCGTGCAGGAGGAGTCCTACTTCTTTAAGCTTTCCGCCTTCCAGGACAAGCTTCTCAAGCTCTATGACGAGCACCCCGACTTTGTCGAGCCTGCGTTCCGCATGAACGAGGTACGTAGCTTTGTCGAGGGCGGCCTTAACGACCTTTCCGTGAGCCGCACGAGCTTTGACTGGGGCATTCAGGTCCCGTTTGACGAGGGTCACGTGACCTACGTGTGGTTCGATGCGCTGCTCAACTATATGACGGCCGTCGGCTACGGTGTCGACACCGACGAGGCGCGTGCCGAGCTGGCCTATCGCTGGCCCGCGCAGTTCCACATCGTGGGTAAGGACATCATCCGCTTCCACTGCGTCATTTGGCCCGCCATGCTCATGGCCATCGGCGAGGCCCTGCCCGAGCACGTCTTTGCCCACGGCTTCCTGACCGTGCGCAATGCCGAGACAGGCAAGGCCGAGAAGATGTCCAAGAGCCGCGGTAACGCCATCGCTCCGCAGGACGTTATCGACATGCTGGGCGTCGAGGGCTATCGCTACTACTTCATGACCGACGTCGTTCCCGGTACCGACGGCGCCATCAGCTTCGATCGCATGGAGCAGGTCTACAACGCCGATCTGGCCAACAGCTGGGGCAACCTCATTTCGCGCTCGCTCAACATGAGCGCAAAGTACTTTGACGGCTGCGCCCCGGCTAAACCGGCGTCTGCCGACGCGTTCGATAACCCGCTGGCAAAGATTGCCGACGGTTTGGTCGAGCGCTACATGGCCAAGATGGACATGCTCGATTACGGCGGAGCCAAGGATGAGGTCATGGAGCTCATCCATGCCGCCAACCACTACATCGAGGACTCCGAGCCCTGGGCGCTTGCCAAGGACGAGGCCAAGGCTGACGAGCTGGCATTTGTGATTTACAACCTGCTCGAGGCCATCCGCATCGCCGCCCACCTGCTGATGCCGCTCATGCCCCAGACTTCTGTCGAGGCTCTGCGCCGCCTGTCCTGTGAGGGCGAGGCCGCGAGCGACGACCTCAAGGGCATTTGCGCTTGGGGCCTGCTTGCTGGTGGTCAGCCCGTCGAGAAGGGCGATCCGCTGTTCCCGCGTCTGGCGTAGAGACTTCGCGAGCGCCATATCGGCAATTTGCTGTTTAGATGTAAGGGCATGGCCGCAACGGTCCATGCCCTTTCGTTTCAAGACGCCGCCATCATGCTAAGGAGGCAACTATGACAACTTCGCCTTTGGCAAACCCCACGGCCACCAGGGAGCTGCTGGAGGAGTTTGGCCTTGCGACCAAGCATCGCCTGGGCCAGAACTTTCTAATCGACAATCATGTGATCGAGCGTATCTGCGAGCTTGCCGAGCTTGCAGGTGACGAGCGCGTACTCGAGGTGGGTCCGGGTTGCGGTACTTTGACACTTGCGTTGCTGCAGGAAGCGGCGTGCGTTACGTCCATTGAGGCCGATCCTGAGCTCGAACCGGTGCTCGACGCCCACGCCGCCGACTATGCCAACTTCCGCTTTATCATGGGCGACGCGCTCAAGGTGACGCCGGGGCAGATTGAGCAGGCTGCGGGCGGTGAGCCGACGGTATTTGTCGCGAACTTGCCCTATAACGTGGCGGCGACGATCATTTTGCAATTTTTCCAGACGATGCCGGCGCTCAAGCGCGCCGTCGTCATGGTGCAAAAGGAGGTTGCCGATCGCATTGCCGCAGTGCCGGGCAACAAGACCTATGGCGGCTATACGGCAAAGCTTGGCCTGTATGCGCAGGTAACGGGTCGCTTTGAGGTGCCGCCGCGTTGCTTTATGCCGGCGCCACACGTGGACTCGGCCGTCGTGCGCATCGACCGTGTTGACGGTGTGGTGCCCGAAGGACTCGATCGCGAATTTGTGGCCCGCGTGATTGACGCTGCATTTGCTCAGCGTCGCAAGACCATCCGCAATTCCATGAGCGCCAACGGCTTTGCCAAGGACGTGCTCGATGCCGCCTTTGAGGCTTGCGGTATCGCATCCACCACGCGCGCCGAGACGCTCGGCGTCGCCGACTTTGTGTGCCTGGCTCGGGAGCTTTCCCATGACGCTTAATGCCGAACGCGTGACGTTTACCAAGAAAAAGAAGACGGTTGCTTGTCCCGTACCCTTGGCACCGCTTGCCGACACGCATGCGCATCTGCTTTCGTTCTGGGGCAAGGATGTGCCCGAGACACTCGTGCGTGCCAAGGCGGCAGGCATCGACCTGTTGGTGACGGTCTTCGACCCCATCGCCGACAAGCGCAGCGTGACGGACTATAGCGACTGGCTCGTGCGCGAAATTCTGCCGATGCAGGATATCCCGCAGATCAAGTATCTTGCCGGCGTGCATCCGTATGGCGCGCCGGACTATACCGACGACATTCACGCGCAGGTTGTTGCTGCGCTTGATGACCCTTTGTGCGCCGGTATTGGCGAGATCGGTCTGGACTACCACATGGATTACGACGACGACATCGCGCCGGCGCCCCACAGCGTGCAGATTGACTGCATGGCACGCCAGCTCGAGCTTGCCGTGTGCCGTAACGTGCCGGTGGAGCTGCATCTGCGTCACGAAGACATGGACCAGGAGCGTACCTCGCACGTGGACGCCTACAACGTGCTTCGTGAGGTGGGCGTGCCCCAGGCCGGTTGTGTGCTGCACTGTTTTGGCGAGGACCGCGCCACGATGGAGCGCTTTGTGGAGCTGGGCTGCTATATCGCCTATGGTGGTGCGGCCACCTTTAAGCGCAACGACGACGTGCGCGAGGCATTTGCGGCAACCCCACTCGATCGAATTTTGTTCGAGACGGATTGCCCGTATATGGCTCCGGAGCCCATCCGCGGTCTTGAATGCGAGCCCGCAATGATCTCCATTACGGCAAACGCGCTGGTTAACGACCGTGTCGATCGCACTGGTGAGGACGCCGAAACAATCGCGCATGCCGCTTGGGAAAATGCCTGCAAACTTTTTCAAAAATAGTTCTTGCGTTCGCGGTGGCGCTCCGTTATTCTAATTCCTGCACGCGGGCGTGGCGGAATTGGCAGACGCGTACGGTTCAGGTCCGTATGGGGGCAACCCCATGAAGGTTCAAGTCCTTTCGCCCGCACCATTAAATGAAAGAGCTCCCAGCAATGGGGGCTTTTTTGTTATGGGCCCATCGCGGGGACTTGAACCTGCGAAGGAGCGAGCGTAAAGAAAACGCGGAGCGTTTTTAGCGAGTTGACGAGTCCGCCGGCAGGCGGTCGAAGCCGGTGCGGATCCACGAAGCGGATACGCGGACGTCCTTTCGCCCGCACCATTGATTGAAAGAGCTCCCAGCAATGGGAGCTTTTTTGTTATGCACGATCTCCTTGGACGGGTATCCTAATGCCAACGTGTGCCTATCAGAGGAGAGACCATGCTATTTTCCGGTATCATCGCCGCCCTTACCAGCCTTTTGATTCCCATCATCATCCTGTTGTTGCTGCTCCCCAACGCCTGCTACGTCGTTGAGCAGCAGCACGCCGTAATCATCGAGCGCTTGGGTAAGTTCAATCGTATCGTCAACGCGGGCTTCCACGTGAAGGTGCCCGTGATTGACCGCAAGGCCGCCACGGTGAGTCTGCGCACCATGAAAAATGGTTTTGGCATCGACGTTAAGACCCAGGACAACGTGACCATTGGCCTTGAGGTCTCCGCTCAGTACCACGTGAGCTATGACATGGGTGCTGGCCCGGCGGATTCGGGCATCTACAAGAGCTACTACATGCTGCAGGAGCCCGTCGACCAGATGCGCGACTTCATCACCGACGCCCTGCGCTCCTCCATCCCCGTCTACACGCTCGATGAGGTCTTTGCCAAGAAGGATGACATCGCCAAGGATGTCAACGCTACTGTTTCCGAGCAGATGGCCGCCTACGGCTTCACCCTCGTGTCTACGCTCATCACCAAAATCGCACTGCCGACCGAGGTTGAGAACTCCATGAACGACATCAACGCTGCCCAGCGCAAGCGCGCTGCCGCGCAGGAGCTCGCCGAGGCCGACCGCATCAAGCGCGTCACCGAGGCGACCGCCGAGGCCGAGGCTATGGAAAAGGCGGGCGAGGGCATCGCCAACCAGCGCAAGGCCATCGCGCTGGGTATCAAAGATTCGCTCGAGATCATCCAGGAGACGGGTGTCGGCAATGACGAGGCCAACCAACTGTTCATGTTTACGCAGTGGTCCGAGATGATGACGGAGTTCGCTCGCACGGGTAAAACCTCGACGGTCGTGCTGCCGAGCGACTTTTCGCAGTCGGCCTCGATGTTCGAGCAGATGCTGGCCGCCGGCAAAGTTCAAAACGATTCGAAGGAGTAGACGCGCGTGAAATACACCGTCGTTTGCGTCGGTAAGCTCAAGGAGCGCTTTTGGAAGGACGCGTGCGCTGAGTACACCAAGCGCCTAGGTGCCTATGCCAAGGTGGATATCCGCGAGGTGGCCGATATCGACCCGGCTAAGGCGGGCGGCGTGGATGCCGCGCGCGACAAGGAGGGGGCGGCGATTCTTGCCGCCTTGCCATCTCGAGCGCATGTGATCCTGCTGGCTATCGAGGGCAAGGAGCGCTCGAGCGAGGAGTTTTCGGCGAGGCTCGACGATCTTATGCTGCGAGGCAGCAGCGACATTGCCTTTGTAATCGGCGGTTCGGACGGCGTGAGCGATGACGTGCGCGCACGAGCCGACGAGATGCTCAGCTTTGGACGCATTACCTTGCCGCATAACCTGGCGCGTGTGGTGCTGCTGGAGCAGATTTACCGTGCCTGCAAGATCAGTCGTGGCGAGCCGTATCACAAATAGGTCGGCAATACGAAACAATGGCGTGGGACAATACCTTTCGTTTTGAGGAATGTGTCTGAAAGGACTATGCGATATGAAGATTGGATTTGTCGGTTTTGGCAATATGGCGAGCGCTATGGCCGATGGCTGGATCGCTGCCGGTGTAGCTGTGAGCGACATGTGCGCCTGCGCGGGTCGCTACGACGCACTGGTTGAGCGCTGCGAGGCGCGCGGAATGGTCGCCTGCCACGATGCCGCCGAGGTTGTCGCCGCATCCGATATCGTGGTCGCTGCGGTCAAACCGTACATGATCGAGAAGGTATTCGCCCCGCTTAAGGATGCTCTTGCCAAAAAGGTCGTTCTGTCGGTTGCCTGGACCTGGGACAGTGCCAAGTGGGAGCAGGTCCTGCCGGGCGTCGCGCATATCTCGACGGTGCCCAACACGCCGGTTTCGGTGGGCGAGGGCGTCATCGCCTGCGAGAAGGCTTCGACGCTTAACGACGAGCAGCGTGCTGTGGTGCTCGACCTGCTCGGTAAGCTTGGCGCTGTCGTCGAGCTCGACACAAGCCTGCTGTTTGTGGGCGGCACGGTGGGTGGTTGCGCTCCGGCGTTTGTCGCCATGGCAATCGAGGCCCTGGGCGATGCGGCGGTCAAGCACGGTATCCCGCGTGCGGATGCTTATCGCATTGTGAGCCAGATGGTGCTGGGTACGGCAAAGCTGCAGCTTGCAACTGGCCAGCATCCTGCGGAGATGAAGGATGCCGTGTGCTCGCCCGGCGGTGCCACCATCAAGGGCGTCGTTGCGCTCGAGGACGCCGGCATGCGCAGCGCCCTAGTCAAGGCAATCGACGCAACCCTCCAGTAAAACCGACCAAAAAGGGACAGGTTTATGTTGGCAGGTTTTTCCTGCGGTTTTGTCGTGTATGCGAAAAGCGCCCCGCAACTGGCTCAATTCCAGTTGCGGGGCGCTTGCGTTTGCCCAGATAAAACCGACCAAAATAAACCTGTCCCTTTTTTGGCAGGTTAGTCCCAGAAGCTGTCTTCTTCGTCCTCGGATTTGGGGCCGCGGTCGACATACATCTTATGGGTGCGCTTCTCCATTACAAAGGCAAGAATCGCAAACAGCAGGATGCCGCCGGCGAAAAGGATGGCAAAACCGGTGCGGGTGCCAAACAAAAAGGAAAAAACTGCGTCCATTGGGTGCCTTCTTGCGTAGTTGAGTTGGGTCGTAAACGCTCATAAGTATATACTTGCCCATACATGTACAAGGTTGCAACCTAAATGGAATGTATATCGCCGGAGGATCTAATGCTTGATATCAAGTTTGTTCGCGAGAACCCCGATGCCATCGATGTCGCCATGGCTAACCGCCAGACGTCTTGGGATCGCGAGAAGTTCTTTGAGCTCGACGACGAGCGTCGTGCCGTCATCACCGAGGTCGAGGAACTTCAAGCCACGCGCAACGCCGAGTCCAAGAAGATCGGCGCCCTGATGAAGGAGGGCAAGAAGGACGAGGCCGAGGCCGCCAAGGAGGCCGTGCGCGCCGTCAACGAGAAGATTGACGGTCTGGCCGAGCGCCGCACCGCCCTCGAGCAGGAGCAGTACGACTTCATGGCTCACCTGCCCAACATTCCGTGCGATGCCACTCCGTACGGTAAGGACGAGGACGAGAACATCGAGCGTCGCCGCTGGGGCACCCCGCGCGAGTTCGACTTCGACTTTAAGCCGCACTGGGATCTGGGTACCGACCTCGACATTCTCGACTTCGAGCGTGGCAACAAGCTCTCCGGCAGCCGCTTCACCGTTCTCGGTGGCGCCGGCGCCCGCCTGGAGCGCGCCCTGATCAACTTCTTCCTGGACACGCACACGAGCCGTGGCTTCAAGGAGTGGTGGCCGCCCATCGTCGTCAAGCGTCAGACCATGTTCGGCACGGGCCAGCTGCCCAAGTTCGAGGACGACGCCTATCACGTCTCGGGCGACAACTTCCTGATTCCCACCGCCGAGGTCGTGCTCACCAACCTGCACGCCGGCGAAGTCCTCGATGCCGACACTCTGCCGCGCCGCTACACTGCCTTCACCCCCTGCTTCCGCGAGGAGGCCGGTTCCGCCGGTCGCGACACCCGTGGCATCATCCGTCAGCACGAGTTCGACAAGGTCGAGATGGTCAAGTTCGCTAAGCCGGAGGAGTCCGACGAGGAGCTCGAGAGCATGACCGCCGAGGCCGAGTTCCTGCTGCAGCAGCTGGGTCTTCCGTATCGCGTGATTAGCCTGTGCACCGGCGACCTGGGCTTCTCTGCCCGTCAGACCTACGATGTCGAGGTCTGGCTGCCGAGCTACAACGCCTACAAGGAGATCAGCTCCTGCTCCAACTGCGGTGACTTCCAGGCCCGTCGCGCCAACATCAAGTATCGCGACCCCGAGAACTTCAAGGGTTCGCGCTATCTGCACACCCTCAACGGTTCCGGTCTGCCGGCTGGCCGTACCATGGCAGCCATTCTGGAGAACTACCAGAACGCTGACGGCACCATCACGATCCCCGAGGTTCTGCGTCCCTACATGGGCGGCCTCGAGAAGATCGAGCCGGTCGCGTAGATTGGCTGCATAAGCGATTTGCTAGGGCACTCCTTTTTGGGGTGCCCTTTTTGTGTGCGGCCATACCATGCTGTGCGGACAGCTCAATAGAAAACACACGAACAACTGTTCTGTATACAGCCATCTACCTGCTATGCTTTTGCTAAATAAGAGCGAGAGAAAGGGGACGCGATGGAGCTGTTTGATGATCGGGTGGTTTTGTTTGAGAGCGACGAGGGCGGGGAGTACCTGCTTGTGACGTGTGAGCCGTCTGGCATGGGTGGCCTGGTGGTTCGACAGACGAGCGAGGGGCCGTTGGCGCAATGGTGCTACGAGGAGTCGCCTCATGTGGTTGAGACGTTTGTGGCGCACGAGGGGCTTGTGGCCCTAGAGCATTTCTATGGGGTCCAGACATCTAATCAGGTTGCTCGCATGTTGAGCATCTCGTTTGCCGATTATGATTGTGCCCAGCGGGTGAGATCGCTCCTGAGGGAACTTGATGCTAAGTTTGACGTGATCGAAAAGCCAATCGATCGTACGGGGAATGGCGGTATATGCGGAGCAGCATGACAAGACTGCGTTCCACAAAAAAGTTTGAAATTGTGCTTGACTCCAATAAGCTAAAGTGGTTTTATATGTCTTGCGCTGCGGCGTTACCTCAGCTGGATAGAGGGTCTGACTACGAATCAGAACGTCATAGGTTCGAATCCTATACGCCGCACCAATTGAAATTGAAAGCCTCCGGCAACGGGGGCTTTTCTTTTAGGCGGACGCCGCATGGATTCGAACCTCGGTCGAGGCGCGGGCGTCAAGAAAACGCGGAGCGTTTTTAGCCCGCGGGCGAGTCCGCCGGCAGGCGGGCGAAGCCGGTGCGGATCCGCGAAGCGGATGCGCGGAATCCTATACGCCGCACCAATTGAAATTGAAAGCCTCCGGCAACGGGGGCTTTTCTTTTATGGCAACACCGCATGGATTCGAACCTCGGTCGAGGCACGAACAACTTAATTATCACTCCGTAAAATTTTTTCTAATTGTCGCTTGACCCATCGGGGGCTCGCGTGCATAATAATCCGTGCGTTGCGGCGTTACCTCAGCTGGATAGAGGGTCTGACTACGAATCAGAACGTCATAGGTTCGAATCCTATACGCCGCACCAACTGAACTTTAAAGCCTCCGGTAACGGAGGCTTTTCTTATATGTCGACATACTTGAGGAGTTGCTTTCGCCGTGTTTGAAAGTATCGAGTCGATCGACTGCATCAAATGAGTAAAAATCAAATTCGATAACTTTTTTTGAAAAAATGCTTGACCATTATTCAGTCCATGTGCATAATAATCAACAAGTCGCGGCGTTACCTCAGCTGGATAGAGGGTCTGACTACGAATCAGAACGTCATAGGTTCGAATCCTATACGCCGCACCATTTGAGATTAAAGCTCCCGGCAACGGGGGCTTTTCTTTTGCGTCAGCTTGAGTGCTTTCGTCCAAAGGGACGATTTCCTGTCGACTCGTGTAAGATTCCGAGTAGATGTCGCGACTTATTCGCGACCACTCCTTCTTCAAGCGACCGATCAGGGTGATATTTCGTGGCAGAGCGTCCGACATACAAGCTCAGGTTTCTCGATCCCAAGAAGCGCTTTCCGGCGATGCCCGAGCAGCCTGCGGGACGCTCATATGGCGTAGTCTGGAAACTCTTTGGCGAGGATCGGCATGAATCTTGTTATGTCGTCGAATTTGTTGGCAAAAGTCATGTGTCGCTTTTGGGCTACGTAAGCGTTTCGGGTGAGGTGTACAAGGTAGACCGCCCCGTTAGCGAGGCTCCGCTGCCCAACGATCCCGACATGGAACTGGTCCTTGACGAGTCGGACTCCGGTATTGGTGAGATTGTGGTTCGGGGAGCCAACGGCACGATGCGCGCGTGCGCGCGAACCGTCGGCTCTCCCGAAGGCCCCATGCGCGAGCAGTCCGACCACGAGACATGGAATTCGACCCGCTCCCTTCCTTACGGCGAGTTCATGGCATCGATGTTCCTGCGCTACGTGATATTCGCTGACTCCGAAAATGCCATTGCGAGCACGGCGGACGCCGGCGGACTCGACGAGGGTATGCAAAATGTTATCGACAAGATCAAGCTCGTAAAGTTGCCCGAGCCGGTCGAGGTGTTTTTGGGCTTTAACACGGCACCGCTCCCTGATGCTATCGAGACGCTGCTTTACCGCGTTGACCATGCCGAGAATCCGAGCGGTATCGAGCGCTATGCCGCTGCCCTTATGAGTGAAATTGACTTGCCCCGCCTGCGCACCATCGCTGCCAAGTCCGAGATGAGCCTGGCTCGCATTGATCGTTCAAAGCTTTTCTATCTCAATTTTGATCGTAGCCTGCTGGACCAGGACGAGATTGACATGCTGCTTGCCATCGAGTGCCGTCTCAACCGCCTCTCCGGCATCCTTGAGCGCATCGGGGCTGGATTGGTCCCCGCGGCCTCGTCGCCGAGCCTTGAGGGCTGCGCGCTCTTTGATGCGTGGCATATCGCTAAGACGACCAACGATGTTCCTCGACTGCTCGATACGGCCTCGAGCGATAACCCGTGGGGCGAACTGGGTACGGTGGCTTGCCAGCCGGGCGGTGAGTGGGATGTGCGTACCCGCTTCGCGCGTATTGTCGAGGCGCTTAACGTGGTCACGCGGCTCGACTATACCTATCGGGCAAACGTTGCCGAGGGGATTATGCTCGTTCGGTTTGGGCAGTCTGTCGTTGATGCCATGCCGCAACGTGAATACGACGCTCAAGATGACGCTTGGCACGAGCTGGACGAGGACACGCGCACGATCTGGGCCGCGGAGCACGATGCGCGCGTGGCGCTCACGCTTGCGGCAGCGTGTTTTGCCGCGGGCACCTGCATCACGCGCTGCTATGTGCAGATTGCTGCTCCCGACAGTGAGCAGGGCGAGTGCGTTGTCGCAACGTATTTCTTTGGGCGTGCGGCCTATCTGGCCGATTGCGTGCCTGTCGCCAAGGATCTTGAGAGCATGGACATGGACGATATGCCGTGCAAGCGTGTGCTTGAGGCGTATGAGTCAACCGCTCCGGAGACGATTGAGCCGGCGGAGGTTCATGCTCGTCCGCGTGATGACCATCGCATGCTGCCGCCGGCGCTGCGCGATCTGCTGCTTGCCGATACGGCTGACGAGCTGGAGGTCATGGAAGAGGACGACGACCCATACGTGGCCCGTGTTGTTGAATTGCGCGAGCAGGCAAAAGTCGACCGTACAGGTGCTTTTGAAGGCTTTTCCCGTCTTGTCGAGGAGTTGGAGGCCAAGTGCGCCGTCGCCGAGCTTTTGGCGACAGGTCCGGTTCAAACGCAGTTTTGCGATAACCAGCTGGTGCGCATGGTGCTACCGGTGTTGGAAGAAGACCGCTCTGTGCGAATCCTTCGTGCGCCCGATGCGCTGTACTTTGCCCAGCACGAGATCTGCAGCTTTTACGCCGAGCAAGAGGACTTTGAACGAGCACTGCCCGAGGTGCGCCATCTTTACGATCTGGCGCGCTCGTCCATGCAGTCGCACTTTGCGCTCATCAACGTGCTTGCGCGTCTGGAGCGCTTTGACGAGATTATCGAGGTGGCGCGCCACGGCCTACGTATTGCCAGCGATCGTTCTGCAATCGGCTACCTGTTCTATCGCTTGGCGTTTGCCTATTGGAATTGCGATCAGCTCGACCTGGCGCTGGCTTGTTACCGTCTGGTGCCGCGCGGCGAGGAGTCGGGCAGCAGCGCGCTGGAAGAAATGCAGGGCCTTATGAACGAGATGGGTGTCAGCGAGCCTCCGACGTTCGAGGAAGCGGTCGAGACCATCCGCAGGGCTGGACTCGAATTGCCGCCCGTGCCCGCGGTGGCCAACCAGCTTGCGGATGCCGCCGTGCAGCTGGTCGATAACGGCTTCTTTTTCCTGGCGCGCGGTTGCATCTTCCAAATGTGGCGTACCATGGGCAACGACGAGCTCGGCTCCCTCAACCGCTCGCTGGGGTAGGCGAAGCTTTCAAGAAGGAAAGGCTGCTAGGCAATTAGAAAATTTCCTCTTGCTCATCCTTGGCTGTTTGGTTACTATAGAACGGCTGTTACGGAGAGCTGACCGAGAGGCCGAAGGTGCTCGCCTGCTAAGCGAGTATGCCCCAAAAGGGCATCTGGGGTTCGAATCCCCAGCTCTCCGCCAGTATGACTTGAAAGAAGGGTCCCATTTGGGGCCCTTTTTTGTGCGGAGAAAGGAGGCTGGGGATTCGAACCCGAGAGGGCACGGGCGTTAAGCAAACGCGAAAGCGTTTGTAGCCCGTGGGCGAAAAGCCGCCAGGCTTTGAAGCCGGAGGGCATGCGCAGCATGCCCGGACATCCCCAGCTCTCCGCCAGTACGAATTTGAAGAAGGGTCCCATTTGGGGCCCTTTTTATTATCAAGAATGGCATCTGGGGATTCGAACCCTCAAAAAAAGAGGCATCCTTTCGGACGCCTCCTTTCAGTGGGCTTATTATTCTTGCGCACTACACCTCGGGCGCCTTGGCGACGGTCTCGCTTTCTGCCGTGAGCGGGCGGTTGTCGATGCGACGGCCCAGACGGTCGAGCTTCACAAGGAGCCATTCAATGGGATTCGGCCCAGCGCCTTCTTCGTCGGCAACCAGGTCCATGACGGCGATCTTGGTGCCGTCCTGCTTGAGCGTAACGCTACCCACCTTATCGCCCACATGCACCGTGCCCGAAAGATCGTCGTAGCTAACCTTTTCGGTCACCTCGCCGGCAAGGGAAAACACGGTCGCTTGCGCCGTAGGATCGGCGAGTGTGGCGTCGATCGTCTTATCCGTCCAGTCGGTTTGGCCAATACGCGCCATAAGCGGGTTGCCGTTGGCGGTCTTTTCCTGCGTGTTGGCGATTGCGACCGTCACCTTGTGACCGTAGTACCAATTGGCAAGGGTTGCGGTATCGGTAAAGCGCTGGTCGGTGGTGGTGGAGTTCAAAACGACGGTGTAGATCTCGTCGCCGTCGCGGTTGTAGGCGCTCGTAAAGCAATAGCCCGCGTCGTCGGTGGTGCCGGTCTTGCCACCGATGTTGCCATCTTGGCCCAGCAAATAGTTATGCGTGTCCATGGAATGCGAATGGTCGGCGCCGTCGGCGCCCGTGACCTCGATCCAGGGATCCTCGCTCGCTACGACCTCGCGGATCGTGTCGTTTTTCATGGCCTCTTGCATCATCAGCGCTACGTCGTGTGCGGTTGAGTGCATATCGCCAGCCCACTCATCAAAGTCCAGACCATGCGGGTTTTCAAAAAGCGTGCCGGTGCAACCGAGCTTCTTAGCGCGCTCGTTCATGGCTTTCACAAATGTTGCCTCGGCGTCTTTGGTCTTAGGGTCGATCTTCTTGCCCACATATTCGGCGAGCACGATGGCGGCGTCGTTGCCCGAGGGAATCATCAGGCCGCGCAGTGCCTGCTCCACGGTGAGCTCGTCGCCTTCGAGTAGGCCGGCTGTTGAATTGCCCACGGTGGCTGCGGCGTTGCTCACCGTGACCTTCTCGTCCATCTTGCAATTCTCGACGGTTAGGATTGCGGTCATGACCTTGGTGATCGAGGCAATCTTGACCTGCTCGTCGGCGCCGCGGGCATAGTAGACGGTGCCGTCTTTGCCCATGACGAGGGCATTGGCCGCATCGATATCGGGCAGGTTTTCGGCCGTGATGCCGCGCGCATCGGCGGTTTTGCCGCAAACATTGTCGGTCGTGAGCACTTGGGCGCCGGCGACGGTGGGCGCGCCAGCGGCAAGGGCGATAGCGCAGACAAAGCCGGCGGCAAGCTGGGCTGAGCGCTTTGCAAAAGAGGTGAGGGACTTCACGGATTTCGCTTTCGACGGGATGGTCTCTTCTGGAACTAGAGTATATCGTTTGCCGGCGTCGGCGATCATCGCGTGCGTGCGTGGCCCACATCCGCGCCCGAACGGGCACAAGGGTGCTTAAGGCCGACTTAATCACCCACGCTTGTTGTGTGTGGCGTGCGTCGCCTCGGGCATAATGGAGCGCGAGAGGAGCACGCATGAACGAGCGCATTTTGGTAGTTGATGACGAGAAGGCCATCGCCGACTTGGTTGGTATCTACCTTACAAAAGAGGGCTTTGATGTCCAGATTGCCTATAGCGGGGCCGATGCTGCCAAGGCAATCCTGGAGCAGGAGTTCGATCTGGCACTGTTGGATGTCATGCTGCCCGATATCGATGGCTTTGAGCTACTGCGTACGATCCGTTCCAGCCATACCTATCCCGTGATCATGCTGACGGCGCGCGATGCCCAGCAAGACAAGATCGAGGGCCTTTCGCTTGGCGCGGACGATTACGTGGTTAAGCCGTTCCGTCCGCTGGAGCTCATCGCGCGTGTGCACGCTCAGCTTCGCCGCTACACCAGCTACGGTAGCCGCTCGCAGGCGGCCGAGTCGCCGACCATCCAGCTCGACGGCCTGGAGATCAACCGCGATGCTCGTTCCGTAACGGTGGACGGTGCACCGGTGCGCCTCACGCCCATCGAGTATTCCATCTTGCTGTATCTGGTTGAGCATCGCGGCAGCGTGGTAGCCGTGGAGGATCTGTTCCGCGCGGTGTGGAACGAGGATTTTATGCCCGGCTCCAACAATACGGTTATGGTGCACATTCGCCACCTGCGCGAAAAGATTGGCGACGACGCTCAAAAGCCGCGCTTTATCAAAAACGTCTGGGGCGTCGGCTACATAATCGAATAGCGCCTTTGATGGTGGGGAAGTGGACATGACAAAAGACGATAGGCAGGCATTCGAGGTGCCCGATCGACTCTTTGAATACGTGAGGTCGGTCGTCGACAACCGCGCACTTGCAACGGTGCTGCTCTTTTTGCTGAGCCTGCTGCTGATTGGCATCGATAACATCGCTGGAATCTTGGCGGTGCTGCTTGTCGGCTTTTTGCTGATCGATCGATTTGAAATCGTACGCCGCTGCGTGGTGATTGGCGGTGCCGCGTGGGCCATGACGTTGGCGATTGGCGCCATGGCACTCGGCGGCATCGAAGGGCCGGTGCTGTTCGATGCCGGCTTTGTATTCAACATGCTTGGCTTTGTGCTGGCGCTTGCCGTGTGCGTGCTGTTCTTTTGCGGCCGCGCCCTGTACTACCAGGGCTATGAGCAGGGCGAGCAGCATGCCGATTGTGTGCTGGCCGCTCGTATTCAAGATCGCCTGATCGATCACCCCGACACCTGGGACAACATCGACGGCGACTTCCTGGAGGTCGAGGGCGCACTCAACCGTGTGCGCGATCGCGAGCGCAAGGTGCAACAGGCCTTGCGTGACGAGTCTCATCGCAAGGACGATCTGGTCACGTACTTGGCACATGACCTACGCACCCCGCTTGCCAGTGTGGTGGGCTATCTTTCGCTGCTGCAAGAGGCTCCTGAGCTGCCGGTTGAGCAACGTGCGCACTTTACGGGCGTGGCGCTCGACAAGGCGCACCGGCTCGATGCACTCATCGAAGAGTTCTTCGATATCACGCGCTTTGACTTCCACGATATCGTGCTCACGCGCGGCTATGTTGATCTGGGGTTGCTGCTGGCTCAGGTGGCTGACGAGTTCTATCCCATCCTCAACGAGCAACATAAGGAAGCCCAGGTTGATATTCGCGAGGACCTGACGGTGCTCGTGGATGGCGATAAGATGGCCCGCGTGTTTAACAACATCATGAAAAACGCCGTCGCCTATAGCTATGAGGGCTCGACTATCACGATTGAGGCCAGGCGCCAAGACGATGGCGGCGTGCGCGTGCGCTTTATCAATCAGGGCGATCCTATCCCTGCGGCTAAGCTCAAGGTGATCTTTGAGAAGTTCTATCGCCTGGATGCGGCGCGTGCGACCAATCGCGGTGGTGCCGGTTTGGGCCTTGCTATTGCCCAGGAGATCATCGCGGCACACGGCGGTACCGTTGCATGTGAATCGACGCCCGAACACACGATATTCACCATCGAGCTGCCCGCCGCATAGCTAGCGTGCCCTTACAAACACTTGACAATGTGCTCACGTGCGTATGAGCCGCGATTCCTACTATCGATACTGCTGAATTGATATCGATATGGAGGTGTGCGGTATGACGGCTGCTGCGGCTGTGGAGCCCACGGAGCTTGAAGAACTCATGGAAGCGCAGGCCGAGGCCGCGCATGAGCGCGAGGTTGGGGATGCGACTCGCCCCACGGCAGAGGATCTTGCCGCCTCGCCGACGCGCATCGACGTCGAGGGCCTCGACCTGTTCTATGGCGACCACCATGCGCTCAAGGACGTGAATATCAAGATCCGCGACAAGCAGATCACCTCGTTCATCGGGCCTTCGGGCTGCGGAAAGTCCACGTTGCTGCGCTGCTTTAACCGCATGAACGACGGCATCAAGGATTGCCGCATCGAGGGCAAGATTGCGCTCGATGGTCAAGATATCCTGGGCGATTGCGACATCTGCCGTTTGCGCCAGCGCGTGGGCATGGTGTTCCAACGCCCCAACCCATTTCCCATGAGCATCTACGACAACGTCGCCTACGGTCCTCGCGGTATGGGTGTGCGCGACCGCGCCGTGCTCGATGAGCTGGTCGAGGACTCCCTGCGTCGCGCTGCCCTGTGGGACGAGGTCAAGGACAAGCTCAAAGAGTCGGGCCTGGGTCTTTCGGGTGGACAGCAGCAGCGCCTGTGCATCGCCCGCGCACTTGCCGTGCAGCCCGACATTCTGCTGATGGACGAGCCGACTTCGGCACTCGACCCTGTGTCGACGTTGGTGGTGGAGCAGCTGGCCTGCGAGCTCAAGGAGACCTGCACGCTGGTGGTCGTGACGCACAACATGCAGCAGGCCGCGCGTATTTCCGATTCGGTTGCGTTCTTTTTGCTGGGTGAGCTGGTGGAGCACGCGCCCACCGCGCAACTCTTTAAGAATCCGTCCGATCCGCGCACCGCGGATTATTTGACGGGGCGTTTTGGCTGACGCTGTCTTTTACAGGTGCCTTTAGGGTTAAGATGCGGTCATATCGGCCGCAAAGGGGTTCAACATGATCTATTACGTCGAGGACGATGACAACATCAGGGATTTGACAGTCTACGCGCTGCGCAAGCAGGGAATCGAGGCCGAGGGCTTTTCGTGTGATGGCGAGTTTAAAGCTGCCGTGGCGCGACGGGTGCCCGATGCTGTGCTGCTCGATATCATGCTGCCCGACACCGATGGCTTGGCGATTATGCGTCGCCTGCGTGCCGATCGCCTGACGGCGACGGTGCCCATCATGATGCTTACCGCCAAGGACACCGAACTCGACAAGGTGATGGCGCTCGATGGCGGTGCCGACGATTACCTGACTAAGCCGTTTTCGCTCATGGAGCTTGCGAGCCGCTGCCGCGCACTGCTGCGTCGCGGCGGCATGGTCAAGCAGGCGAGCGATGTGCTCAGCGTGGGCGACATCGTGCTTTCGCCTAGCCATCGCGAGGTGACCGTCGCCGGCGAGCCGCTTAAGCTCACCCTGCGCGAGTTCGACCTGCTCGAGTACCTCATGCGCAAGCCCGGCGTGGTCTTTACCCGCGAGTCGTTGCTGCAGAGCGTGTGGGGCTGGGACTTCGACGGCGGTTCGCGCACCGTTGACGTGCACGTGCAGACGCTTCGCCAAAAACTGGGCGAGCATGCCAGCGCCATCGAGACCGTGCGCGGCGTGGGTTATCGCCTGGCCGAGCCTTCTGCCGGTGATGGTGCCGAAGGCGACGACACCGCGGCCACCGCATCGGAGGAGTAACCCGTGGTCTTCGCCCCCCAGGGAAAACATACGCTGTCGCACCGCGTTTTTGTGACGATCTTTGTCTGCGCCATGGCGGTTATCGTGGCGTTTACGGTGCTGGGTGCGTTCTTTGTGCAAAACACTTTGGCGGATGCCACGAGTGCCAATCTGGCGCAGGAAACCGAGCTCATTGCTGCCGCCCTCGACGAGCAGCAGGAGCCCATTCCGTTCTTGCGAAGCCTCGATCGCGAGGATCTTCGTATCACGCTGATCAATAAGGACGGATCTGTTGCCTACGACAACGAGGCGTCGCCTTCCACACTGCCCAACCATGGCGATCGCCCCGAGGTCATCGAGGCCTTTGAGAGTGGTTCGGGTTCCGCGGAGCGCGCAAGCTCTACACTCGACGAGATTATGCTGTATCGCGCCGTCACCCTTGATAACGGCCAGGTCGTTCGCTTGGCGCAGGCCCAGCCTGGCGTTGCGGCGATTTTGCTGTCGATGCTGGCGCCGATGCTGCTTATCGCAGCAGCGGGTGCAGTACTCTCGTTTTTTATGGCGCGCCGTGAGTCCCGTGCCATCATCGCGCCGTTGCAAGAGGTGGATTTGGATCACCCACGCCGTAGCTATGAGCACGCCTATGCCGAGATGGTCCCCATGCTTGAGCGCATCGAGTCGCAGCGCCAGGAACTCAAGCGCCAAATGGCGGTGCTAGCGGACAACGACCGTATGCGCCGCGAGTTCACGGCGAATATCACCCATGAGCTCAAGACGCCGCTTACGGCGATTTCGGGCTATGCCGAGCTCATCGCAAATGGCATGGTCGAGGGCGAGGACGACCTGCGCAACTTTGGCGGTCGCATCTATCGTGAGGCGGGCCGCTTGGCAGCGCTTGTCAACGACATCCTTACGCTGTCTAACTTGGACGAGGCCGAACGTGCAACTGAAGGCGAGGCAGTGCCCATTGGGTCCACGGAGCCTATTGAGCTCTCGCGTGCGATCTACGCGGTTGAACAGCGTCTTGAACAGGTTGCCCGTCAGGCGAATGTGACGATAAGTCATGAGACCAAGTCTGTGGTCATCGAAGGCGTGTCGCGCTTGGTCGACGAGCTCATCTATAATCTGGCAAGCAACGCCATCCGCTACAATCGGCCCGGAGGTACGGTTACGCTGCAGTGCGGCACCAACGACGAAGGCCATCCGTTCCTCGCTGTCGCCGACACGGGAATCGGTATCGCGCCTGAAGAACAGGGCAAGGTATTTGAGCGGTTCTATCGCGTGGACAAGAGTAGGTCCAAGGCACGCGGCGGAACCGGCCTGGGGCTTGCCATTGTCAAGCATGCGGCCCTGTATCATCACGCCACGCTTGATCTGTCGAGCGAGTTGGGCGTGGGAACCACCATTACGGTGACGTTTCCCATACAGCAGGACGAGCCATTCGCATAGCGATACAACACAGATATTGATGTAGACGCCGCATTTGACTTTCGGGTGCGGCGTTGTTGTGCAATTTTACGATTGCTTCCGACATTTTTACAGGAGAGCCTGTTTCTTATGTATAGAGTTTGGTCTCGGTAAAAAGATGCGATAACATACGGACAGTTTTGTCAATCCGAACTGGGGAAATGAAAGGCAAGCTGCATGACCCTTCTCGAACTGTTCCAGCTGCTGAAGAAGCACCTCAAGCTGGTCATCACCCTTCCGGTGGTCTGCGCGATCGCCATGGGCATCGTGTCCTTCGTTGCGATGGACAACACCTATACCGCGACGACGAGCATGTACATTCTCGCCAAGACCGACGATAGCGGTCAGATGAGCTACAACGATCTCTCGGCGAGCCAGATGCTTTCCAACGATATCGCCACGCTGCTGGATAGCGATAGCGTTAAGAGCGGCGCCGCCAAAGAACTGGGCCTCACCGATTTGGATGACTACAAGGTGTCTGTTTCCTCCGAGACCACCACGCGTGTCATTACGCTTTCGGTTACCGGCACCGATGCCAAGGAGACGGCTGAGGTCGCAAAGGCCATTGCCAGCTCGGTGAGTACGGTCGCTCAGAACGTCGGCGCTGCCCAGAGCATCAACGTTATCGACGAGGCTAAGACCCCCGAAGCCCCCAGCGGCCCCAAGCGCACGCTGTATATTGCCGTCGCGTTCCTCGCCGGTATCTTTATCGCAGTTGCCTATGTCGTTTTGGCAGACATGCTCAATACCCGCATCCGCGGTGCCGAAGAGGCAGAAGAGCTCCTGGGTATTCCCGTTGTTGGCCGAATTCCGGCTATGAAAGGTGGTAAATAGGCATGGCTAAGGCAAAGAACACCGATAAGCTCGTTGTGCAGAATGCCGCCAAGACCCTTCTGGCCAACATCCGCTTTGCGAGCGTGGACGACCCCATTCGCACCATCACCGTTACCTCCTCGATTCCCAACGAGGGCAAGTCTACGGTTTCCATTAATCTTGCTCAGGCAATCGCCACGAGCGGCAAGAGTGTCCTGCTGGTCGAGGCTGATATGCGTCGCAGGTCCCTTGCCGATATGCTCGGCGTCCGCTCCCGCGGCGGACTCTATGCAGTCCTGTCCGAGCAGGTTTCTATCGACCAGGCGATTGTCGAGACAGGTCAGAAGAATTTCTACTTCCTCGATGCCGAGCCGCACATTCCCAATCCTGCCGACATCATCGTCTCCCATCGCTTTGCCAAGCTGGTAAAGGCACTGTCCGCCAAGTTCCAGTACGTCATCTTCGATGCTCCTCCGGTCGTCACCTTCATCGATGCTGCCGAGATTGCCAGCTTGACCGACGGCGCGCTGTTCGTGGTGCGCGAGGACTTTACCAAGCGCGAAGAGGCGCTCAACGCTATCGCCCAGCTTAAGAAGTCCGAGAAGGTCAAGCTCATCGGTACCGTCATGAATTACTGTGAGACCGAGACCAGCGAGTACTACTATTCTTACTACACCAAGGACGGTAAGAAGGTTAAGAAGGGCTCCGACGATCAGGGCACTTCCAAAAAGGGCATCTTCACCAACCGAGCAAACGTTTAGTTGATTAAGGCTGACCTATGCGTGACATTCATTGCCATATCTTGCCGGGTGTAGACGACGGCGCCGCCGATCTCGATGAGAGCTTGGCGATGCTCGAGGCTGCCAAACGGGCCGGTGTAACCAGAATCGTTTGCACTCCTCACTGCCGTGATCCCTATTTTGATTACGACAAGATGTGGGATGCCTTTGAGCTGCTGCGCGATAACGCTGACGGTTTTCCGCTCCAGATGGGCTTCGAGGTCAACCATCGAAAGCTCGTTGAGCTTGGTATCGATGCCGCGGATCACTTGCATTTCGATGGGACCAACGAGTTTCTGCTCGAGCTTTCGACGCATGCCGATGCGTATGCGTTTAGAGAGTACGAGAACACGATTTACGATTTGCAGTGCCGTGGCTACCAGGTGATCATCGCTCATCCTGAGCGCTATCGTGCGGTTCAAAAGGATGTAAGCGTGGCGGAGCGCCTGGTCGATATGGGCTGCAAGCTGCAGGCTTCGGCGGACTTTATTGCCGGCGGTCGCTTTGGTCGCGAGAAAAAGCCGGCACAGCGCCTGTTCGATCAGAACCTGTACAGCTTCATCGCGAGCGATGCCCATAACGTGGGTCATTACGACTGCCTGGCGAAGGCTCGCGCGAAGTTTAGCGTGCGCGGAGCTCATTTTCGCTAAAATCTGTCCCTAACGTTCGCATTGAATGAAAGGGCAGCCATGGATATCCAACTTAAGACGGGATGCTTTGATGACGCGGCGTTGGTGCGCCGCGTCGTTTTTATGGACGAGCAGGGCTACGAGAACGAGTTTGACGCTATCGACGAGGATCCGAACTGCATTCATGTGACGCTCTATGTAGACGGCGAGCTTTCCGGTTGCTCGCGCGTGTTTCCCGAAGAGCTTGAGCGCGCGGCTGACGCAGAGGCTCCGGTGTCGCCGGCGTGCGACTTGGACGAAGGCGTCGCGGCGGGGGAGACCTACATTATGGGGCGCGTGGCTGTGCTGCCGAGCATGCGCCGTCGCGGTCTGGCGAGCAAGATTGTCGAGGCCAGTGATACGTGCGCGCGTGATGCCGGCGCCAAGCTCATTAAGCTGCATGCGCAGGAATACGTGCTGCCGCTCTATGCCAAGGCGGGCTACACGCAGATTGCCCCGGTGGACTACGAAGACGAGGGCCAGCCCCATGCTTGGATGGCCAAGCGCGTAGATGGCAGATAGGGACGTTCATTTCCTGCCGGCAGTCGGGGACACTCCTTGGCAATTGGCGTATCAGAGCGTTTGGACATACAGTTTTTCGATTCCGTATGTATATATGCGCGCTAATGGGTTATAAAATCTAAGTCTGGACATAGCAGGTCTGCGATGCGGCTCGGGCAACCGGGCCGTTTTTGCGGACGGGGGTAGCGCGAAAGGACTGCACATGCGTCAATTTAAGACCGAGAGCAAAAAACTGCTCGACCTCATGATCAACTCCATCTACACCAATAAGGAAATCTTCCTGCGCGAGCTTATCTCTAATGCGAGTGACGCCGTCGACAAGCTCAACTTTAAGAGCCTGCAGGACCCGAGTGTCAAGCTCGACCAGGGCGACCTGGCTATTCGCGTCTCTTTTGATAAAGACGCCCGCACCATTACCATCTCGGATAACGGCATTGGCATGACCGCCGAGGAGCTCGAGCGCAATCTGGGCACCATCGCCCATTCCGGCTCCGAGGAGTTTAAGACCGAGAACGCCGAGCAACAGGGCTCCGATGTCGACATCATCGGCCAGTTTGGCGTGGGCTTCTACTCCGCCTTTATGGTCGCCAGCCACGTGAAGGTCGTCAGCCGCGCTTATGGCGAGGACACCGCCCACGTTTGGGAGTCCGACGGTCTTGAGGGCTACACCATCGAGGATGGCGAGCGTGCTGAGCACGGTACCGATGTCATCCTGACGCTGCGCGAGAACGAGAAGCTCGACGCCGACGGCGAGGCCGAGACCTACGATCGCTTCCTGACCGAGTGGGGCCTCAAGAGCCTGATTCAGCAGTACAGCAACTATGTGCGCTACCCGATTCAGATGATGGTGAGCAAGAGCCGCCAGAAACCCAAGCCCGAGGACGCCGGCGACGACTACAAGCCCGAGTACGAGGACTACCAGGAGCTCGAGACCATCAACTCCATGACGCCGATTTGGAAAAAGCGCAGCTCCGACGTTGAGCAGAAGGATTACAACGAGTTCTACAAGTCCACGTTCCACGACTTTGACGATCCCGCGCGCACTATCAGCTTCCATGCCGAGGGTACGCTTGAGTACGATGCGCTGCTGTTTGTGCCGGGCCGCGCCCCGTTCGATCTGTACAGCAAGGACTACGAGAAGGGCCTGGCGCTCTACAGCTCCAACGTGCTGATTATGGAGAAGTGCGACGACCTGCTGCCCGACTACTACAACTTTGTCCGCGGCGTCGTGGATTCTGCCGACGTGTCGCTCAACATCTCGCGTGAGACGCTGCAGCAGAACCGTCAGCTCAAGGCCATCGCCAAGCGCGTGGAGAAGAAGATTACCGCCGATCTTGAGGATATGCGCGACAACGACCGCGAGGCCTACGAGAAGTTCTTTGAGAACTTTGGCCGCGGTCTTAAGTACGGCATCTACTCGAGCTATGGCATGAAGGCCGATGAGCTCGCCGACCTGCTACTGTTCTGGTCTGCCAAGGAGCAGAAGATGATTACCCTGGCCGAGTATGCCAAGGGCATGCCCGGGGATCAGAAGGCCATCTACTACGCCGCCGGCGACTCGCGTGAGCGCTTGGCCAAGATGCCCGTGGTAAAGGGTGTGCTCGACCGCGGCTATGACGTGCTGTTGCTGACGCAGGATGTGGATGAGTTCACGTTCCAGGCTATGCGTGAGTACGTTGCCGCCGATATGCCCAAGGTCTACGAGGACGACGCCGCCCGCGAGGCTGCCGAGAAGGCCGTTGCCGACGGTGCCGAGCCCGAGGTCGAGGATCGTCACCTGGAGCTCAAGAACGTCGCGACTGGCGATCTTGATCTGGCGACCGAGGACGAGAAGAAGGAGGCCGAGGACGCCACCAAGGAAAACGAGGACCTCTTTAGCGCTATGAAGGAGGCGCTCGGTGACAAGGTCGAGAAAGTTGCCGTCTCCGCGCGCCTGACCGATGCCCCCGCTTGCATCACCACCGAGGGTCCGCTTTCGCTCGAGATGGAGAAGGTGCTCCAGAAGGGACCCGAGGGCGCGCCCGACGGCATGCCCAAGAGCCAGCGCGTGCTCGAGCTCAACGCCAAGCACCCGGTCTTTGACAAGCTTGTCGCTGCCCAGAAGGCAGGTGACGCCGACAAGATCAAGCAGTACTCCGGCCTGCTCTACGATCAGGCCCTGCTGGTCGAGGGTATCCTCCCCGAGGACCCCGTTGCCTTCGCGGCGGCTGTCTGCGAGCTGATGTAACTAGGGGGTTACGCGGTTCTACGAACCGCGTAACCACTCGACGCTGCCCTTCGTTCCGCCGTTCTAACGAACGGCGGACCAGCCGACGCTGCGCGGGCACCAGAGCGACAACTTGTCATTCAAAGAGGACGGCATGACCAGAAGGTCTATGCCGTCCTCTTTTCATGCCAATTTGTTCGCTCTGGTGACCGCTCGCTGGCATTACCAAAACATCGACGGTCCAATAATGATCCCTTGGGGACGGAGAAAAAGTGGTCGTTGGGGGACGTTCTTGTTTGACTGGTCGTTTAAGAACGCCCCCGATGACTATTCGGATTGTTAATTTGTGCGGGTTGTGGTTTTGCGACCTGCTGAAATTTGAGATACTGTACAACTGTACGTTAACTAATCTTCGTAGTATATTGCTACCCGCAAAACTCAATACCATTGTGCTTCGAGACGCTAAAGCGCCTACGTACAATGGTTGTTGATAGTACGATTTGATTCAACGACAGGATGGATGGTCCAAGCGTGAGTCTCGGCAGCAAACTATCCGATGCAAAGGTCTCCTTTGCGATATTCAAGCGCGACATTAAGCGACTGCTTGTGAACCCCGTCGCCTTGGTGGTTACCCTGGGCGTGTGCGTTATCCCCTCGCTGTACGCTTGGTACAACATCGTGGCTAACTGGGATCCATATGGAAACACCCAGGGCATTAAAATCGCTATCGCCAACAACGATCAGGGCACCCAGAACGACCTAGTGGGCGAGCTCAATGCGGGCGATAAGGTGGTCGACCAGCTCAAGGAAAACGATCGGCTGGGCTGGACCTTCGTCGACTCGGCTGCCGATGCCAAAGAGGGCGTCGAGAGCGGGGAATACTACGCGGCGATTGTAATCCCCAAGAACTTCTCCGACAATCTCGTCTCGATGCTCGATGGCAATTACCATCAGCCTAAGCTGACCTATTACGTCAACGAGAAAAAGAGCGCCATTGCGCCCAAGGTTACCGATACCGGTGCCAACACCATCGAGGAGCAGATCAACTCGGAGTTTGTCTCCACGGTGGGCGAGACCGTAGCGGGCATCGCCAAGGATGCCGGCATCGATTTAAAGGACAAGGCAACCCAGACTCAGGACTCGCTGACAAGTTCGGTGTCCGAGGCATCCGACACCTTGGGTGAGGTGCGCGATTCGATTGGCGATATGAATGCCGCCATCGATAAGACGAGTGGCGCTATCGCCTCGGCTGATGCGGCGCTTGCCGGCTTGCAAGGTCAGGCACCGTCGCTGACGCAGGCAATCTCCCAGGGCAACGACCTGCTGGGCGAGGCTCGCGCCACGGCGGGCAACTCTATCACCTCGCTCTCCAAGGCACTCTCGGAAGGTAGCCTTGCACTCACCAAGACGTCAGCCTCCGCGAACGCTGCGATTGGCAAGCTAACGGGTACGGTCACATCTACGACCACCCGCATCGACAACTCGCTCGAGTCTCTCCAGGCGACGATCGATCACAATAAGGCCGTTATCGGGCACTTGGAGATTCTCGTTAATGACACGTCGACAGGTTCCGAGGAAATTGACGCGCGCATTGTATCGACCATCGATTCGCTTCGCGAGCAAAACCAGAAGCTGCAGAGCATCAAGGATGGCCTTTCTGCACAGTCGAGCGCCATGGCAAACGACGCTACGGCAATCTCGAACGCGAGCAACGCACTCAACGCGGCAATTCAGACCGGTACGGCTAGCCTCGGTCAGGCTCAGACCGATCTGGGTCAGAACGCACTTCCGAAGGCTTCGAGCGCGCTTGACTCCTTTGCCGCCGTTTCGGGCGATTTGACCGGCATTGTGTCGGGTATGACCCCCACGATAGCGAGCGCGCGCGGCACGCTGGCGCAGCTCGACGCCACGCTCAAGCAGGCAAAGACCACGCTGTCCCAAACCGACGCCTCCCTTGCCAAGGTTCAGGACAAGCTCGCGACCGCCGCCAATGACATTGCGGCGCTGCAGACCTCTGAGTCTATGGGCGAGTTAGCCGACCTCATGGACGTCGACGTCAATGACGTGGCAGATTTCATGGCATCTCCGGTTGAGCTGACGTCCAAGTCAATCTATCCGGTCAAGAGCTTTGGCTCGGGCATCGCGCCCTTCTACACCAATCTGGCGCTGTGGGTGGGCGGCTATGTGCTCATCGCTATCTATAAACTCGAGGTCGACCGCGAGGGCATCGGTAGCTTTACGGCGCGTCAGGGCTACTTTGGCCGCTGGCTGCTGCTGGTGATCCTGGGCGCGTTCCAGGCCATTATCGTTACGGTGGGCGACCTGGTCATTGGCGTTCAGTGCGTCAATCCGCTGCTCTTTGTACTGGGCGGCATCGCTATTTCGTTCACCTACGTCAACATCATCTATGCGCTGTCCACCACGTTTAAGCATATCGGTAAAGCCATTGGCGTCATCCTCGTCATTGTGCAGATCCCCGGCTCGTCGGGCATGTATCCCATCGAGATGATGCCCGGCTTCTTCCAATGGCTGCATCCGCTGCTGCCCTTCACTTATGGCATCAACCTGCTGCGCGAGACCGTCGGTGGCATGTATTCGTTCAACTACCTGTTCAACCTGTGCGTCCTGGGCGTGTTCCTTGCCATCGCGCTCTTTATCGGTCTGCAGCTGCGCCCGTTGCTGCTCAACCTCAATCTGCTCTTTGATAAGCAGCTTTCCACGACGGGCCTAATGATCTGCGAGTCCAACGACCTACCGCGCCAGCGCTATTCGCTGCGCACGGCCATGCGCGTCATGCTCGATTCGGATTCGTACCGTCGCGAGCTGCTCGATCATGCCGTGGCGTTTGAGCATCGCTACCCGTACTACATCAAGGGCGGTTTTGCCGCCGTGGTAGGCGTGCAGGTTCTGCTCTTTGTGCTTTCGACGGTGCTCGATATCGACAATAACGGCAAGATCATCCTGCTCGTTATCTGGATCATTTCGGTTATCGCCATCTGCGGCTGGCTCATCAACATCGAATACATCCGTGCGAGCCTCAATACCCAGATGCGTATCTCGGCGCTTTCGGACGAGGACCTTCGCCGCGAGATGCGCGAGCACACGGCTGCCATCCCTGCCGCCCGTCGCATGTTTGGTCTCAACGCCAGCGAGCGTGGCGCCAAGGGAGGCGAACAGCCTACGAGCCGTCTGTCGCATATCGGTGCGCATCGTAAGGCTCAAGATGCCGACGGCGCTGACAACGTAAACGGAAACGACGGGGACACCACCCCGCTTGGCAAGCACTCTAAAGGAGGTGAGGCATAAATGAAAAACATCCTGCACCTGTTTAAGCGCGATGTCCAAAACGTGTCTCGCTCCGTGATCGGCATGGTCGTCGTGATGGGCCTGATCATCGTGCCATGTCTCTATGCATGGTTTAACATCGCCGGAAGCTGGGATCCCTACGGCAATACCGGCAACCTTAAGATTGCAGTGGTCAACACCGATGAGGGTTACGAGAGCGATCTGATTCCCGTCGAGGTCAACGTGGGCGAAAACGTAACCGCCACCCTGCGCGGCAACGAGAACTTCGACTGGGTCGTCCTCAACGACCGCGATAAGGCGATTGAGGGCGTTAAGTCGGGCGCGTACTACGCTGCCGTCGTTATCCCTAAAACGTTTAGCGCCGACATGATGACGCTTTTCTCGACCGAGGTGAAGCACGCCGATATCGAGTTCTATGAGAACCAGAAGGCCAACGCCATCGCACAGATCGTGACTGAAAAGGGTTCGAGCGCCGTCCAGAGTCAGGTCAACGAGACCTTTACCAAGACCATCACGACCATCGGCCTTAAGACCGTGTCCAGCCTGCTCGACTATATGAGTACCGACCAGGTGAGCAACTTTATCGCCAATCTGTCCTCGACGCTGGGCGATTCGGCCGAGGACCTGCAGGACGTTCAGACGAGTGCGACGTCGCTCGCGGGCATTTTGAGCTCCACGTCCGATTCACTGACATCGGCGGGCGGCATGCTCAAGCAGACGGGCACCGTTGATGAGTCGACGAAGCAGCTGATGGAGCACGCCAAGAGCGGCATCAATGATTCCAAGGAAGCGCTCAAGGCCGCCAACGATGCCGTTGACGCGGCGATTGACGGAAGCGCGGGCTCGTTCGACAACGTGTCCGCCGAGCTTGCGAAGGCATTCGCTGCCGCGAATCAGCATGTTTACCTTACGGTGTCTCAGCTCAACGAAGCCGCAGCGGCGCTCAATACGCGTGCTGACGATATCGATGCGATGGCCGATCAGCTCCGCAACCTTGCCGACCAGGTGAGTGATGACAAGCTCAAAGACGGTCTCGAGTCCGCTGCGACGTCGCTGGGCAGAATTGCCGTGGAGTACCGCAACAATGCGAAGGACCTGACGGCGACCGCAAAGTCCCTTTCGGACGGCATGGCGGAGGTCAACAACTCGCGTGCCGAGGTCGACCAGGCCATCGCCGATGCCAAGGCGGGTATCTCGGGAGCCAAGTCCGACTACGATTCCACGTTCTCGGTTAAGGCCAAGGAGCTCAAGAAGACCATCTCGGGCGTTCTGGATTCCCTGAACGGTATCTCGGGTGACTTGGATAGCGCCGTGAGCGGTCTGACCGACGCCTCTGGCTCGCTCGCAAAGGGCCTCTCCAAGGCTGCGACGCTGGTCAACAAGGCTTCTGATCAGTTGGGCAAGGCGTCGGACAAGATCAGCGCTTTTAAGGACGAGCTTGATAGCGCTCTGATGTCGGGTGACCTGGCCATGATTAAGACAATGATTGGCAACGACCCCGAGGGCCTCGCCGTGTCGCTTTCTGGCCCCGTTGCGCTCGATCGCAAGCCGGTCTATCCGATCCGCAACTACGGTTCGGCCATGGCGCCGTTCTACACGATTTTGTCGCTGTGGGTGGGCTCGATTGTTCTGGCGGCCATGATGAAGGTCTCGGTTGACGATGAGCTCATCAACGAGCTGATCCCCGTGCGCCTGCACGAGATCTACCTGGGCCGCTACCTGTTCTTTGGAGGTCTGGCCCTGCTGCAGGCGACACTCGTGTGCGCGGGCGACATCCTGTTCTTTGGCATTCAGTGCGACAACCCGCTGCAATTTGTGCTGGCGGGTTGGGTCGCGAGTCTCGTGTTCTCCAATATCGTCTACACGCTTACGGTTTCGTTTGGCGATATCGGCAAGGCGCTCGCCGTCGTGCTGTTGGTTATGCAGGTCGGCGGTTCGGGCGGTACGTTCCCCATCGAGATGACCGGCCCTGTGTTCCAGGCGATCTATCCGTTCCTGCCGTTCACCCACGGCATCAACGCCATGCATGCCGCCATGGCTGGCGCCTACCATATGGAGTACTGGATTGAGCTAGGCATTCTGGCGAGCTATCTGATTCCGTCGCTGGCACTGGGCGTCGTCTTCCGCCGCCCGGTCATCAAAGCCAACGACTGGATCATCGAAAAGCTTGAAAGCACGAAGCTTATTTAGTGCAACAGCGTGACATTGACAAAACGTCGAGGTTCACTTTGCTGACGCTTTAGTGGGCTGGATTGCGGTGCAACGCTGGTTGTTGCTACAGTAGCGGGGCGTGCCGGGGGTCCGGTGCGCCCCGTTTTATTTGACCATGAGGCGGCACGCGGCCATGCACGTGCGGACACCACGCCCAGACTGAGCGCGAGGATGCCCTATGGCTCAGAATGCCGTTGATGAAATCGAAAACATGCCCGATAGCCCTGTAGCGCGCGAAGACCTGGGTGCCGGCGGCACCTCCCGCGGCGCCGGCGCGCGTTCTCCGTTCTTCTGGAAGGTCTTGCTGCTTTCGGTGGCGGTCATCTGGGGCTATTCCTTTACCACCATGAAAGATGCGCTCGATACCATTCCGGTGTTCGAGCTGGTCTACGTTCGCTTTCTCCCGGCATCACTGGTTATGTTTGCTATTTTCCATAAGCGCATCATCGCTCATTTCAATGCCCGCAACCTGATCGTCGGGCTGGGCATGGGTGCGCTCATGTGGGGAGCATACGGACTGCAAACGATTGGCCTGGCACAGACCACGGCAGGCAAGAGTGCATTTTTGACGGGCACGTACTGTATCCTTGTGCCGTTTGCCAGCTATGTCCTGAGCGGCGAAAAGCTCACCCGCTATAACCTGGGTGCGGCACTGCTGTGCCTGGCGGGCATTGGCCTGGTGGCACTCGATAGCGTCGAGTTCAATGCTGGAGATGTCATCACGCTGGGCGGCGCGGTCTTCTTTGCTATCCAGATGGCAGTGACCGCCAAGTATGGCCGCAAGATGGACATCAACGTCATCACGTTTTGGATGTTTGTGGGCAATGGCGTTTTGAGCTTAATCACGTCGCTGCTATTCGAGACTCAGGCGCCTCTGTCCGTGTGGACGCCGAGCTTTGTCGGCGTGGCGGCCTTTCTCTCGGTGGGCTGTACGTGCGTGGCACTGCTCGTCCAAAACGTTGGATTGGCGCACGTCCCGGCCTCGACGGGCTCGCTGCTCCTTTCGATGGAGTCCCCCTCGGGCGTGCTGTTCTCGGTGCTGCTGATGGGGGAGGCGCTCACCTCGCGCCTGCTTGCCGGCTTTGCGCTTATCTTCCTGTCGATTATCTTGAGCGAGACTCACTTCGATTTTTTGCGCAAAAAGCCGCGCCCGCAATTGTAAACAACTTGTTGCGCCGCCCTCTCGGGGCGGCATTTTTTATGCGTCGCCCTTAAAGTTGTACCTTGCACTTTACGCTATCAAAGTGCTTGCTGCAAAAAAACGTTACTGGAGGGCATTTATGGCACCAGCTCTGTCCGATCTTCAACCGCAATCAGCGCCCAAGGCCACCGCAGCGGCGCAGGCCGCTATCGGTGACGGTCTCGTTGCAGAAGCTCAGGCTTTTGCAGACGAGCTCGCTGTGTGGCGACACGATTTACACCAGATGCCCGAGCTGGGTAATAGCCTCCCGCAGACCTCTGCGTATATTCAAGCGCGCCTGACCGAGATGGAAATCCCATTTGCCACGCTCGTCGATGGTTCCTGTGTTGTGGGCCTTGTCGGCGCCGGTGCCGCCGCGGCCCAGGGCAATGGCGTCTGCACGGACGAACAGGCCGGTACGGTCATCATGCTTCGCGGCGACATGGATGCCCTGCCCGTTGTCGAGGAATCAGGCGAGCCTTTCGCTTCCACCAACGGCTGCATGCACGCTTGTGGCCACGATATGCATGCGACGGCGCTGCTCGGCGCGGCCCGTTTGCTCAAGGCCCGCGAGTCCGAGCTTGTCGACGCTAACGCCACAGTTAAGTTGCTGTTCCAGCCGGGCGAGGAAACCTTTGAGGGTGCCCGCGCCGCCATCGCCGACGGTCTGCTGCAGAACCCGCGTCCCCAGGCCGCCTTTGCCATGCATGTCAATAGCCAGTCGCCGCTTGGCCTGGTGCTCTATGGGAGTCCGGCGCTCTCGGGCGTGTACGGTTTCCGCATTACGCTGCAGGGCAAGGGTGGCCACGGTTCCAGCCCCGAGATCTGCATCGACCCCATCACGGCCGGCGTGCATGTGCACCTGGCGCTTCAGGAGCTTATCTCTCGCGAGGTGCCGGCGGCCAAGGAGGTCGCGCTTACCGTGGGTAAGTTCGCTGGCGGTTTGGCGGCCAACGTCATCCCCGACACCTGCGTGCTCGAGGGAACGTTGCGCGGCTTCGATGTCGAGCTCATGGCTCACCTTAAGACCCGCATCGCGGAGGTCGTCAACGGCGTTGCCGCAACATATCGTACGCTGGCAACCATCGAGACGCTTTCGGACGTTCCGCCGCTCGTGCTCGACAGCGATATGACCCAGGCCTCGCTTGGCTACGTGGGCGCGGTGCTGCCCAAGGCTGCCTTCCTGCCGCTATTCCACGCCATGGCGAGCGAGGATTTCGCACTTATCTCGAGCGAGATCCCAAGTGCGTACTTTACGGTGGGCGCGGCCGTGACCGATACGGACGAGCATTTTGCCCAGCATCATCCCAAGGCGCGCTTTAACGATGCCGAGCTTCCCCTCGGCGCCGCGGCTTATGCCGCCGTCGCTCTCGGATACATTGCGGACCACAAGGAGTAATCCATGTCCCAGCAACGTAAATTTTTCCCCGGCTGGCTCGTGGTGGCCTCCGGCTTTGTGATCATGGCCACGTGCTACACGATTTTCGTTAACTGCATGAGCCTGTTTCAGCCGCTCATCGTAAGCGACTTGGGCATCACGCTTGCGCAGTACAACATCTCCAACGCCATCTCCACCGTGGTGAGCGTTATCGGCTCGCTTGTCATTGGCCATGTCGCCGATAAAGTAAGCGGCCGCGTTTTGGGCTCCCTCACTGTAATCGCCACCTCTGCCGTTCTTGCTGGTATGAGCTTTGTCGGTGAGCTGTGGCAGGTCTACGTGCTCTTTGCCGTCTCGGGCTGCTTTGCCGTCGCCTCGACCCGCCTGCTCATCAGCCTGGTGACCGCCAACTGGTTTACGGCCAAGCGAGGCCTTGCCATCTCCATCGCACTTTCGGGCTCGGGCTTTGGCGGCGCTATTCTGTCTCCCATCGTGAGCTCGCTCATCGTGAGCGTTGGCTGGCGCTCTGCGTTCCTGGTACTCGCTGCCGTCTGCATTGTGGCGGCACTGCCCATCACGGCCTACTCCTTCCGCACCAAACCTTCCGATATTGGCCTGAAGCCGCTCGGCGAGAACCCGGGCGATCCGTCTGTTTCCACCGCGGGCGATAAGGACGAGCATACGGCCCCCGAGGTTAGCGTCGGCTGGTCTCGTATCAAGAAGAGCCCGGCATTTTGGCTGCTCGTCGTCGCCTTCCTCTTTATGGGCTTGGTCAATGGCGCCATCCTGCCCAACCAGGTTACCAACATGACGAGTGTTACCGTCAACGGTGCCAAGATCGTCACGGGCGGCCACGACCCCATGTGGGCAGGCACCGTGCTTTCGGCCTACATGGTTACCGTCGTTATCGCCAAGATTTCGCTCGGTGCGATCTATGACCGCTTTGGCCTGCGCTTTGGCAATATCCTTGGCTCCGTTGCGTGCATTATCGCCTGCGTGGCGCTGTGTTTCCCGACGACGGACCTCGGTCCTATTGTCGCTGCTGTGAGCTTTGGTGTTGGAACGTGCATGGGCACCATCACGCCTACAATCGCCGCGTCCAAGCAGTTTGGCATGGCCGACCTCGGTAAGGTCACGGGCACCATTACCTCGCTCGAGATGGTCGGCGGCACCGTGGGCGCTATCGTCTCGGGCGTGCTGTTCGATGCCACGGGCTCCTTTGCGAGCACCTGGATCGTGTGCCTGGCGTGCTCCGTGGTCATGCTCGTGTTCCTGCTGGCATCCGAGCCCATCGCCGCCAAGCTGCGCGCAAGCGTGGCGGGGGAGTAGCGGGTCGCCGCCTATTCCTGTTTGCCTGTTCTGCCCGTGGCTGCCCTGGAAGCCGAATGGATGCTCGTACTGTCATTCGGTTTCCAGGGCAGCCACGGGTCTACGAAATGATCCCTTTTCCTCCGTCCCCAAGGGATCACGTAATCCGAAGGGGACGGAGGAAAAGGGATCACAAACCGCGGCGGTGCATCTGGCCGAACGAGTCCCCATACCCTCGTTCGGTCAGATGCACCGCCGCTGTTTGTGTTTGTGCCGTATAATGACCACTACCTATGACGCGATACAAAAGAAAGGTGTTTGCCCATGCAGGCACAGAAGGCGGAGGGAACCCGCGACCTTATCGGCGCTGAGATGCGCGCCTGGCAAAAGATGCAGCAGATCGCTGCTGGCGTGTTCGAGCCGTTTGGCTTTAAGCCCATCGAGACGCCCGCCATCGAGCAGGTGGACGTGTTTGTCCACGGCATCGGCCAGTCGACCGACGTCGTGCGCAAGGAGATGTTCCGCGTGTTTAGCGGCGCCAACCTGGAGCGCGTCTTTACCGAGGGCACCGATACCAAGCTCAAGCCCAAGCAGCGCCTGGCGCTTCGTCCCGAGGGCACGGCTGGCGTGGTGCGCGCCGTCGTGGAGAACAACTTGGTGCCCCAGGGCTCCACGCCGTTTAAGGCTTACTACGCCGAGGCCATGTTCCGTGGCGAGCGTCCCCAGAAGGGCCGCCTGCGCCAGTTCCATCAGGTGGGCATCGAGTGGCTCGGCGCTCCCGATTCGGCGGCAGACGCCGAGTGCATCATTATGCTCATGGAGTTTTACAAGCGCCTGGGCTTCGATCTGTCCAAGCTCCGTCTGCTCATTAACTCGATGGGCGATGCCCAATGCCGTCCGGCCTATCGCGAGCAGGTTAAGCAGTTCATTCTCGACCACGCCGATGAGATGTGCGACGAGTGCCGCGAGCGCGCCGAGCTTAACCCGCTGCGCGCCTTCGACTGCAAGAACGACCACTGCCGCGAGATCATGGCCGACGCCCCGCTGATGGGCGACAACCTGTGCGATGAGTGCCGCGAGCACTACGAGCAGGTCAAGCGCTATCTGGACGTCGCCGGTATCGAGTACGTCGAGGATCCCACCCTGGTGCGCGGCCTGGACTACTACACCCGTACCGTCTTTGAGGTCGAGGCCCCTGGCGCCGGCGTCGGCTCCATCGGTGGCGGCGGCCGCTACGATGGCCTGGTCGAGCTCGAGGGCGGCAAGCCCACGGCCGGCGTCGGCTTCGCCGTCGGTTTTGAGCGCGCCCTGCTGGCCCTGCAGGCCTTTGGCAGCGACCTGGGCGCCGAGGAGACCCCGTGTGTCTACGTCGCCAATGCCGGCAAGGAGTTGCGCCAGAACGTCTTTGCCATTACGCAGGAGCTTCGCGCCGCAGGTACCGTGACCGAGGCAGACTATCAGGGTCGTTCGCTTAAGGCTCAGTTTAAGCAGGCCGACAAGGTGGGCGCTAAGCTCATTTTGGTCTTGGGCGGCGACGAGCTTGCCGCCGGCAAGGTCAAGGTGCGCGACATGGAGAGCCATGACGAGGCCCTCGTCGATCTGGCCAACGTGGTCGAGGCGGTTCGTGAGCGCCTGTAGCGCATGATTTTTGAGCTGTGGACTCACTAAAGCGCTCAGCTCATTGAGAGCGATTGTTACGGGGGTGTTTCGCATTTATGCGGAATGCCCCCGTTTGCATATGCCGCCCACCGAGAAATACGACCATTTGGGGCAAAAAGCCTTGCAATGCAGAAAATACTTTTGTGTGGTAAAGCGCAATCAGCGTCGAAAGTTTTTGCCGAGTGCCTATAATAAATACCGCATGTTACGTGCATAGAAGGAGGAATGGGAGGAAACGTGGCTGAGAACCTAAGCAACCAGTCTGTACCCGAAGCCGCGGCGCGCATCGCTGCCGTGGTCAACCGCCTCGTTAACCGAATCGGCTCGAATGCCGAATCCAAGGAGCGTCTCGCCGAGATCGAGATCCCCGAGGAGCTGCGCGACAATCTGGCGCTGTTCATGCGCCTGGAGCGCCGTGTGCTTAGCGAGTATGATCCCGAGATCGCGGACCTGTTCGACAAGATCCTGACGGCCGAGATTGTGGCCAATGCCGGAAATCCCGGCGCCCGTGCTGCCGACGAGTCCGTCGACGAGCAGGGCGTGCCCACCGCCGACGAGCCTACTGCTGTGGCGTTTCGTGAGGTCGTCGATCTGATTGACAGCCTGCCGCTCGATAAGCAGCAGGTTATCGTCCGCGCCTTTACGAGCTTCTTCCATCTGGCAAACCTGTCGGAGGAGAACTACCGCGTGGCGCAGCTGCGCGAGCGCGAGGCAGGTGCGTCGACCGATACCGAGGTCGATCCCGCCAACGAACTCACCGTCGCCTATCACCAGTTGGTAAACGAGATGGGTGTCGAGGGCGCCAACGAGCTGCTCGACAAGCTCGAGTTCCACCCTGTCTTTACCGCACATCCCACCGAGGCCCGTCGTAAGGCCGTCGAGGGCAAGATTCGCCGTATCTCCAACCTGCTGGAGGAGCGTCCGCGCCTGGGCGGCTCCGACCTGGTGGAGAACGAGCGCCATATGCTGCAGGAGATCGACGCTCTGGTGCGTACGAGCCCCATCGCGCTCAAGAAGCCCACGCCGGTCGAAGAAGCCGATACCATCATCGACATCTTCGATAACACGCTGTTCGACGTCATTCCCGTTATCTATCGTCGTTTTGACGACTGGGTGCTGGGCGACAAGGCGGGTACCGTGCCGCCGCTGTGCCCGGCGTTCTTCCATCCCGGCAGCTGGATCGGTTCCGACCGCGACGGTAACCCCAACGTCACCGCCAAGGTGAGCCGTGAGGTCGCCGCCAAGTACTTCACCCACATGGTGCTCAAGCTCGAGGACAAGTGCCGCCGCATCGGCCGCAACCTCACGCTCGAGGCCACCTACAGCAAGCCGTCTGCCGAGCTCATCAACCTGTGGAACCATCAGGTCGAGATGAGCACCCAGTACACCGCACGCGCCGAGCTGATCTCCGAGCACGAGCCGCATCGCGCCGTCATGCTCGTCATGGCCGACCGTCTGAACGCCACCGTGCGTCGCATCACCGACACCATGTACCACAGCGCAGACGAGTTCTTGGATGACCTGCGCGTCGTTCAGCGCTCCCTGGCCGCCTGCGGTGCCGTCCGTGCTGCCTACGGCCCGGTCCAGACCATCATCTGGCAGGTCGAGTCCTTCGGCTTCCATATGGTCGAGATGGAGTTCCGTCAGCACTCCGTGGTGCACGCCCGCGCCCTCAAGGATATTCACGAGAACGGTATCCATGGTGATTTGCAGCCCATGACGCGCGAGGTCATCGACACCTTCCGCGCTATCGGCTCCATCCAAAAGCGCTACGGCAAGAAGATGGCGCACCGCTACATCATCTCGTTCACCAAGAGCGCTCAGCATGTGGCCGACGTCTTTGAGCTTGCCCACCTGTCCTTTGCGCACGAGGAGGACGTGCCCGAGCTCGACGTGATCCCGCTGTTCGAGCAGCTCGAGGACCTCGAGGGCTGCGTCGACGTGCTCGACCAGATGCTTACGCTGCCCGTGGTGCAAAAGCGCCTTGCCCAGACCAACCGCCGCATGGAGGTCATGCTGGGCTATTCCGACTCCTCCAAGGATGCCGGTCCTACCACGGCCATGCTCGCGCTGCACTCCGCGCAGGAGCGCATTGCCAAGTGGGCCGAGAAGAACGATATCGACCTGGTGCTCATGCACGGTCGCGGCGGTGCCGTGGGTCGTGGCGGCGGCCCGGCCAACAAGGCCGTGCTGGCGCAGCCCAAGGGTTCGGTCAACTGCTTCTTTAAGCTCACCGAGCAGGGCGAGGTCATCTTTGCCCGTTACGGCAACCGCACGCTGGCTCAGCGCCATGTTGAGTCCGTTGCCGCCGCAACGCTTTTGCAGTCGGCCCCGAGTGTCGAGAAGACCAACACCGAGACCACGCAGAAGTTCTGGGATATGGCCGACAAGCTCAACGCCGCAAGCCACGAGCGCTATCTGGACCTGCTGAACACCGAGGACTTTACACCGTGGTTCTCGACCGTGACGCCGCTGACCGAGGTCGGTCTGCTGCCGATCGGCTCGCGTCCCGCCAAGCGCGGCTTGGGTGCCAAGTCGCTCGACGACCTGCGTACCATTCCGTGGATCTTCAGCTGGAGCCAGGCGCGCATCAATCTGGCCGCTTGGTACGGCCTGGGTACCGCCTGCGAGCAGTTTGGCGATCTGGACCAGCTTAAGGCTGCCTACCAGGAGTGGCCGTTCTTCCGCACCTTTATCGACAACATCGAGATGTCGATCGCCAAGACCGACCAGCGCATCGCCAAGATGTACCTGCACCTGGGCGATCGCCAGGATTTGTCCGAGAAGGTCTTCACCGAGATGCAGCTCACGCGTAAGTGGGTTCTTGCCATCGTCGGTGACGAATGGCCGCTGCAGCGCCGCCGTGTGCTCGGCTGCGCCGTCCGTGTGCGTAATCCCTACGTCGACGCCCTGTCCATCGCCCAGGTCCGCGCCCTTCGCGAGGTGCGTATGAACCAGGACGAGATGGCCGAGGAGAAGAAGGCCGAGTACATGAGCCTGATTCTTTCGACTGTGACCGGCGTCTCGGCAGGATTGCAGAACACGGGGTAATCGATAGCCCTGTAGTCGTCCGGGCCCGCCATCAGCTTACTTTTAGGCACGTCCTCGGACATGCAAGAAGCCCTCGCTGCGCACTTTGTGCGGCGAGGGCTTCTTGCGTCCTGCGGAGTGTGCCGGAAAGCAAACATACGGCGGCCCCTGCGATGTCCGGTCTTCGGCGGATTACTGGCTGGGGGAATAATGGCGCGCTTCGCGCGTTTTGGATGGGGTTTGTCCCGGCGGCGCGTTTGGCGCTTCGCGCCTCGCGTCTTATCGATCGGGATTGAGGTGCATGTGGCGCTTCTCGACTTACGACTGTAGCGGCCGCGGTTCCGTTTGGGATCGTGGCCGTTTTGTTGTGGGTCAAATATGAACGTTGTGTTAATGAGTCGGTGGACGGTGGTGTTTTTCGGTGAGCGGCGTATCCTTCCAACGGTTTATCTAGTGTGTCAGTTGAAAGGAAGAGGGCGCTCATCATTGTTTGAATGTGAACTGCCGTTTGACCACAAAACGTTGCATCTGGAGCTCGAGGATAAGAACTTCGCGGGTGTGATGGAAGGTCATCAAAACGAGTTTAAGACCACGAAATCGCAGGAAGAGCTAGTAGAGGAGTCGCTTGCCAACCCTTATGGCTCGCCTTCGCTCGAGGAGCTTTGTGCTGGCAAGAAGGATATTGTCATCATTAGCTCCGATCATACGCGTCCCGTTCCCTCGCGTGTGACGATGCCTATTCTGCTGCATCACATCCACTCCGCTGCGCCTGAGGCGCGCGTTCGCATTCTGGTTGCTACGGGTATGCACCGTCCGTCGACGCACGAGGAGCTCGTCAACAAGTATGGCGAGGAGATCGTTGCCAACGAGGAAATCGTTATGCACGTCGCGACTGACGACAGCATGATGAAAAAGATCGGCACCCTGCCTTCTGGTGGCGAGTGCATCATCAACAAGATTGCTGCCGATTGCGATCTGCTGCTTGCCGAGGGCTTCATTGAGCCGCACTTCTTTGCCGGTTTCTCTGGCAGCCGCAAGTCCGTCCTGCCTGGCATCGCCAGCTACAAGACCATCATGTACAACCACAACGGCCAGTTTGTGAACGATTCCCATTCGCGCGCCGGCAACCTGTGCCACAACCACGTGAGCGAGGACATGTTTGCCGCCGCTGAGATGGCCCACCTTGCCTTTGTGCTCAACGTGGTGCTCAACGGCAAGCACGAGGTCATTGGCTCCTTTGCCGGCGATATCCACAAGGCGCACGAGGCCGGCTGCGAGTTTGTGAAGAGCCTTGCCGGCGTTGAGCCCGTCGAGTGCGAGATTGCCATCACCACCAACGGTGGCTACCCCCTCGATCAGAACATCTATCAGGCCGTGAAGGGCATGTGCGCTGCCGAGGCCACGCTTCCTGAGGGCGGCGTGATCATCGACGTCGCCGGTTGTGCCGACGGCCACGGTGGCGAGGGCTTCTATCACAACATCGCCGACAACGATCCGGCAGAGTTTGAGCGCGCCTGCATCGACCGTCCTAAGGACGAGACCCTGCCCGACCAGTGGACGAGCCAGATCTTTGCCCGCATCCTGGCGCATCACCCTGTGATCATGGTCACCGATCTGTGCGATCACCAGATGCTCAAGGATATGCACATGACGCCGGTCAACACTATCGAGGAGGCGCTCAAGCTCGCCTTTGAGATGAAGGGTGCCGATGCCAAGGTTGCCGTCATTCCCGATGGCCTGGGCGTTGTTGTTGCGCAGCACTAGTGCGCGGCCTAAACGAATCGTTTATAACCGACAAGAAAGATAAGGTTTTATGCTTACCAAACTCCTCTGCGAATTCGGCGCGACGGCCCTCATGATCGTCTTTGGCGTGGGCGTGCACTGCGATACCGTGCTCAAGGGCACCAAGTATCAGGGCTCCGGCCATATGTTTGCCATCACCACCTGGTCTTTTGGCATCTCGGTCTGCCTGTTTGTCTTTGGCGGCGCCGTGTGCATGAACCCCGCCATGGTGCTTGCCCAGTGCATCGTCGGCTTGGTGCCGTGGGGCAGCTGCATCCCCTTCATGATTGCCGATATGTTCGGCGGTTTTGTGGGTGCCGTAATCGCCTGGTTTATGTATGCCGATGAGTTCAAGGCTTCCGAGGGCGTCGTCGACCCCATTGCCCAGCGCAACATTTTCTCGACCAACCCCACCACCGAGGGTACGAACTATGCCCGTAACTTCATCTGCGAGGCTATCTGCACTTTTGTGTTCATCAGCGCCATCCTTGCTGCCGCTAGCCGCGCCGGCGAGAACGTTCTGATGCTCGCCATCTGCGTCGGTCTGATTGTTTGGGCTGTTGGCATGGGCATGGGCGGCATCACCGGCTTCGCCATGAACCAGGCTCGTGACCTTGGTCCTCGCATGGCCTATCAGGTGCTGCCGATCAAGAACAAGGCTGACAACAACTGGAAGTACGGCCTGCTCGTTCCTGGCATCGCGCCGTTTGTCGGTGCTATTGTGGCCGCGCTGTTTGTGCATGGCTTCTTGGGCATGTTCTAGTCCAAGGCAATTGATATAACGTCCGGGTCCGGCATAGGTTAACTTTCCGCCGCGTCCTCGGACATGCAAGAAGCTCCCGCTGCGCACTTCGTGCGGCGGGAGCTTTTTGCGTCCTGCGGAATGCGGTGGAAAGTTAACCTATGCCGGACCCTGCGGGAATCCAGTTGCGTTCGAACAAGCAACCAACATATATATCTGAATTTGGATGTGGTGGGCACTTTGTTGTTAGGCGCTTTGAGGTGCGAGTGACACTTTGGGATGCGTGGCGCCTTGGCGTGGGGCGGTGCTTTGGGATGAGCTTCTTACTTAGTTGAAGAGGGGTTTTATGGCTGAGAGGTAGTCTTTGGCTACGTTGGATTTGTTGGCTTGGAAGTTGTGCCAGGCCCACCATTGGACGGTGGCTACGAAGCTTGAGGCTATGTGATGGAGGAGGAAGCTGCGGTCCATAGTGCCAGCGGGACCTGTGGGGTCGGTGGGGACGGTTTCGGCTGCTCGTGACATGATGGTCTTGCGTAAGCAGTCGGCGAAGACACGTGAGCCGGCGCCGGCTACGAGGGCTCGTACACCCTGGCGGCGCTCCCAGAGGTTGTTGAGGATATGCTCGACCTGCACGAGTGGGTCGTCGAGCGGTGTGCCATCGTCGTCGAGGGAGTGGGTGCAGATGTCGCTCACGAGTTCGGACAGTAGGTCATCTTTGCTTTTGAAGAGGCCGTAGAACGTGGCCCGACCCACATGGGCGCGAGCGATAATGTCGTCGACGGTGATCTTGCCGTAGTCCTCTTCGCGCAGCAGCTCGGAGAACGCCGCAACGATGGCAGCGCGGCTTTTTGCCTTGCGGGCATCCATGGCTATGCGTCCGCGTGAACGAGCAGGCAGCGGAGCGTACCGGAGCAGCCCTCGTAGGGGCGCTTACCGGCGCCGTAGCCGACGGCCTCGATGCGGTAGCGGGCCGGCAGGTGCTCGGACGTGCGCAGTGCGGCGACGATGGCGGCGCCCGTGGGCGTCACAAGCTCGCCGGCGACTGGTGCGGGCGTGAGGGCGACATTGCCCGCCTGGCACAGGTTGACGACAGCGGGGACGGGAATGGGCATGAGACCGTGGGCACAACGGATGGTACCGTGACCCTCGGAGAGCGACTCGACCACGATGTCCTCAATACCCAGGTCATCGAGGCAGATGGCGACAGAGCAGACGTCGACGATGGAATCGACGGCGCCCACCTCGTGGAACATGACGGTCTCGGGCGTTTTGCCGTGAGCCTTGGCCTCGGCAGCGGCGAGTACGGAAAAAATGGCGAGGGCGCGACGCTTGGCGCCATCGCTTAACTGCGAGCCATCGATGATGGCGGTGACGTCAGCCAAAGAACGGTGGTGATGGTGGTGGGCGTGATGGTGACCCTCGTGGCCATGGCCGTGGCCCTCATGGTCATGCTCGTGGCAGTGCTCGTGTTCGTGCTCGCCATGATCATGATGGTGGTGCTCATGCTCGTGCGTGTGCTCGGCAGCTGCTTCGTTGCCGTAGAGCCAGGCCATATCGTGATCGTGGTTCTCGAGTTCCTCTGCAAGCTGGACGTCGAAATCGCAGGCGTCGATGCCATGCTTGCTTACGCGTGTGACGGCGATCGTAAAGCCGTCGACCGGCAGCGTGGCGAGCTGCTCGCGCAGGTGCTCCTCGCTGGCGCCTAGGTCGAGCAGGGCCGCGACGGTCATATCGCCGCTGATGCCCGAGGTGCCGTCGATGATAAGCGTGTGCTGATGATTGGACATGGAATGCTCCTTAACGGGCGCAGGGCGTGCCGGCGCCCAGATGATTGATAAGACTTGCCTGGTAGGCGGCACCAAAGCCGTTGTCGATGTTGACGACCGAAACGCCGCTGGCGCAGGAGTTGAGCATGGCGAGCAGCGCGGCTACGCCACCAAAGCTCGCGCCGTAACCCACGCTGGTGGGAACGGCTATGACCGGACAGCTTACCAGGCCGCCGACAACGCTCGCCAGTGCGCCCTCCATGCCGGCGATGGCGATGACCACCTGCGCCTGAGCAAGCTCCTCGGCATGCGCGAGTAGGCGGTGCAGGCCGGCGACACCTACGTCGTAGAGGCGGTCGACCTCGTTGCCATAGAACTCGGCCGTCAACGCGGCTTCTTCGGCGACGGGCAGGTCGCTCGTGCCGGCGCAGGCGACGACGATGCGTCCGTTGCCGGTGGGGGAGGGCTTGCCGCCCACGAGGGCGAGCTGGGCGTCCGGGACATATCCCAGGTCGATGCCGTTGCCGAGAAGCTCAGCGGTGCGCGCGGCTTTTTCGGCATCCAAGCGCGTGACCAGGATGCGCTCCTGGCCGGCATCGCGCAGTGCTTCGATAATGGCGGCAATCTGATCGGCGGTTTTACCGGCCCCGTAGACAACCTCGCCGGCTCCCTGGCGCACCCCGCGCGAAAGATCGAGCTGCGCAAAGCCCAAATCGGCGGTCGGAGCCGTCTGGATGCGCGTGAGGGCGTCGGCAGGGGTGACTGCTCCGCCGGCAACATCGCTCAGCAATTGCTCAAGATCTCGCTTATCCATATATGTTCCCTTCGACGGCGCAAAGTCTAGCACTCAAAGGGTATGTTTCCGAACACTAAGACAAAATTGTTCGGAAACTATAGGACAGACTGATTCACTTGTTAGATGGATTGACTAGTCGCGCAGGATGATGTCCATGGCGAGCATCAGGTTGCGTTCGTCGATGGCAAACGGGGCCGCCTCGCGCGTCTTGGGCTTGGCGCAAAACGCGATGCCCGTGCCCGCGGCCTGAATCATGGGGATGTCGTTGGCGCCGTCGCCGATCGCGACCGTGTGGGCCATATCGACGCCGCACTCAACTGCCCAATCTAGCAGCTGGATGAGCTTGGACTCCTTGGTCACGATGTCGGCCGCCAGCTTGCCGGTGAGCTTGCCGTCCACGACTTCCAGGCGGTTGGCCAGGCAAAAATCGATGCCCGCGGCGGCCACGATCTTGTCGGCGACCTCGTGAAAGCCGCCGCTTACCACGCCGACCTTCCAGCCCTTGCTGTGCGCTGAGCGCACAAGCTCCAACGCGCCGGGGGTAAATGTCACGCGCTCAAAGGTGCGCTCGAACACGCTCTCGTCCAGGCCGGCGAGCAGCCCCACGCGCTCCTCGAGCGCCTGCTTAAAGTCAAGCTCGCCGCGCATGGCGCGCTCAGTGATCTGTGCCACTTGCTCGCCTACGCCGGCCTCCTCGCCCAACAGGTCGATGACCTCCTGGTTGATGAGCGTGGAGTCGATATCCATAACGATGAGGCGTGCAGACATGTTGGGCCTTTCGAGTGCAGTTGTATTGGGGCACATTGTCGCACGTGACGAGCGCGGGCGGGTGCCGCGGCGCGTCAATTGTTTCGTCTCCGTCAAGTCTTTGGGCAGGAGCTACTTTTCCGCGGCACATCGACACAGGTGCGATAAGATAGAACGCCATGTCTGGCTGCGCGGTTTACGCAGGCTGGGCAAATCTGTACGACGCCGCCCGGAACGACACGGGGCGGCACAGATCCATAAAGGAGGATCACTGGTATGAGCCAGACCCGTCCCATCGACGAGCATTCCATGCACACCCGTACCTGCGGCGAGCTTCGCCGCGAGAACGTGGGCGAAGAGGTCACCCTCACCGGTTGGGTGAGCCGCCGCCGCGACCACGGCGGCCTTATTTTCTGCGACCTTCGCGACCGCGAGGGCATCACGCAGCTCACCTTCGACCCCGAGCACTCCGACGGCGACGCCTTTAAGATCGCCGAGACCATGCGTCCCGAGTGGCCCATCAAGATCCACGGCGTCGTGCGCGCCCGTGGCGAGGAGACCACCAACGCCAAGCTCGCGACCGGCGAGGTCGAGGTCCTGACCGACCACGCCGAGGTGCTCAACACGTCCGTCACCCCGCCGTTCCAGATCGAGGACGGCATCGAGACCAGCGAGGACACCCGCCTGCGTTATCGCTATCTGGACCTCCGTCGTCCCGAGATGATGGCCAACCTCAAGCTGCGCTCCGACTTTACCTTTGCCATTCGCGAGGCGCTGCACAACCGTGAGTTCATGGAGGTCGAGACACCCTCCCTGTTTAAGTCCACGCCCGAGGGCGCCCGCGACTTCATCGTCCCCAGCCGCATCCAGCCGGGCAACTTCTACGCCCTGCCGCAGTCCCCGCAGCTCCTGAAGCAGCTGCTCATGGTCGGTGGCGTCGAGCGCTACTACCAGGTCGCCAAGTGCTTCCGCGACGAGGACCTGCGCGCCGACCGTCAGCCCGAGTTCACCCAGGTCGATATCGAGATGTCCTTCGTGGACCAGAACGATGTCATGAGCGCCCTCGAAGAGGTCCTGGCCGATGCCTTCGGCCGCATGGGTGTCGAGATGCCCACGCCGCTGCGTCGCATGAACTACTGGGAGGCCATGGACACCTATGGCTCCGACAAGCCCGATACCCGCTATGGCATGCACTTGGTCGACCTGACCGACATTTTTGCCAACTCCAAGTTCAAGGTCTTCGCGACCGCTGCGAACGAGGAGGGCTCTGTCGTCAAGGCTATCAACGCCAAGGGTGCCGGTGCCTGGGCGCGTGCCAAGATCGATAAGCTTGCCGGCGTGGCCTCCACGTTTGGCGCCAAGGGCCTGGCCTGGATCGCTTTCCGCGAGGACGGCTCCATCAACAGCCCCATCGTCAAGTTCTTCTCGGACGAGGAGATGGCTGCTCTGCGCGAGCGCATGGACGTCGAGCCCGGCGACCTTGTGATGTTCGCCGCCGGCCCGCGCCTGCTCTCCGACGAGATTCTGGGCGGCATGCGTTCCCACATGGCTAACGCGCTCGAGATCAAGCGCGAGGGCCACGACTTCCTGTGGGTCGTCAACTTCCCGCTGTTCCACTGGGACGAGGATCGCAAGGCCTATGCTGCCGAGCACCAGCCCTTTACCCTGCCGACCGAGACCGACATCGCCAAGATTGAGGCCGACCCGCTGGCAGCCGGTTCCTGCACCTACGACTTTGTCATGGACGGCTTTGAGGCCGGCGGCGGCGGTATGCGTATTCACAACGCCGAGATGCAGATGTCCATGCTCAAGCTCCTGGGCTTTACCGAGGAGCGCGCCGAGTCGCAGTTTGGCTTCCTCATGGAGGCCCTCAAGTTTGGTGCGCCCCCGATGGGCGGTTTCGCTCTGGGTCTGGACCGCGTGTGCATGCTGCTCACCGGTTCCGACTCCATCCGCGACGTCATGGCGTTCCCCAAGACAGCCAGCGGCTCCGACCTCATGTCGGGCGCCCCGAGTGCCGTTAGCGGCGCCCAGCTCAAGGACGTCAGCCTGCGCCTGATGTAAGCGAGCGGCTACATATTGCCCGCAACGAGGGAAGGACGCGTGCCTTCCCTCGTTTTTTATGCGCCGAGATTGTGAGGGCATGGGATGACCGGGTGTCGCGGAAACTGTGTCCCAGAATTTGCACCCAGAGCGGGATGGGCTTTCCGCTAGGGCCGTTCAGCGGAAACTGCGACCCGGAATTTGCGTCCAGAGTGGGCTGCGGTTTCCCAAACAGGGCCCTTTGGGAAACTGGGGCCCAGAATCCAGCCAAATAATGGGACGCACTTTCCGGTCGAGCTTCTGGCGGGTCTCGACAAGCATCTAACGGTACAATAACTACCACGTGGCTGGGTTTTGCCGGCCGAATGTGCGACGTCGTGGGAGGGGACATGGTCGAGTTTACAAAGACGATTAAAGATCCGTTGGGATTGCATGCCCGCCCGGTTGCGCTGCTCTATGACATTATTGCCAAGCATCGTAGCAACGTATCGGTCAGCATCGGCGATCGCCATACCGACGGCCGCGATGTGATGGGACTCATGGCTCTCTACGGCGAATGTGGCGAAGACATCGTGTTCCGCGTTTCGGGCGTGGACGAGGCCTCGTGCGTCACGTCGATCAGAAACCTCTCGCTCTAAAGCGCAACAATGTGACGAAGGGACAGTCCCTTTGTCACATCTTTCTTTGTTGCATATAGGAAACTTTTCCGAAAACTGAATAGGGACCCTTTCCAAAAAGTTAGCCACGTGCTAGTTTACTGTAGCGAACATAGACGTGGTTAACTTTTGCTGCGTCGATGTTGAGGACGAACTGACGTTAGGAGCTCACTCATGTCTTGCGGACCGCAGATGCCGGCTATGCCGCTTTCGATGGTAAAAGAGGGCGAAACCGTGCGCGTGTCTCGCGTAAAGGGCAATGAGGACATGAAGCACCACCTCAAGGACCTCGGCTTTGTCGAGGGCAACGAGATTCACGTGGTGAGCTCGAGTGGCGCCAATATCATCGTCACCGTGCTCGGCGCGCGCTTTGGCATCGATACCAAGGTCGCCATGCACATCATGACTGTCGGTTAGTTCGCAGCATTCCATAAAAGCTGAAAGGGGGAAAAGAATATGAAGACGTTGGGTGACGTTAAGGTGGGCGAGAGCTCTACCATCGTCAAGCTTCACGGCGAGGGCGCGCTTCGCCGTCACCTTATGGACCTGGGACTCATCAAGGGCACTTCGTTCAAGGTCGTAAAGGTTGCACCGCTCGGAGATCCGGTCGAGATCAACGTGCGCGGCTACGAACTCTCCATCCGCAAGGAGGAGGCTGCCGTCGTCGAGGTCCAGTAAGGGCCGGTGGCACATATTTCTGCAGATAAAGTTAGGTTTTTCTAACTCAATAATGCAGTGTTGAAGCACATTATCCAGCCCGCGCGGAGAAAGCAGCGCGGGCACACAAGGAAGAAGGATTGAATGGCGGATTCTCAGATCCATGTCGCGCTGGCGGGTAACCCCAACTGCGGCAAGACCACGCTTTTCAACCTGATCACCGGCGCCAACGGCTACGTTGGCAACTGGCCCGGCGTCACGGTTGAGAAAAAGGAAGCCAAGCTCCTGAGTGACAAGAACGTCACGATTACGGACCTCCCCGGCATCTACTCGCTTTCCCCCTACAGCCCCGAGGAGCAGTGCTCGCGCGACTACCTCATGAGCGGCGAGCCCGATGTGGTCGTCCAGGTCGTCGACGCCACCAACCTGGAGCGCAACCTGTACCTTGCACTTCAGGTCATCGAGACCGGTCTGCCCGTGGTCGTTGCCCTCAACATGGCCGACCTCGTGGAGAAGAACGGCGATAAGATCGACACGGACAAGCTTTCCAAGAAGCTCGGTTGCCCGGTCATGATGATCTCGGCCCTTAAGAACAAGGGCATCACCGAGCTCTTTGAGCAGGTCAAGAAGTCGGCGGCTGCCAAGGCCGACGTGCCGGCGCATAAGTTTGATTCCGCCATCGAGGACGTTCTGACCCACATCGAGAACAACCTGCCGGCGAGCGTTCCCGCCAACAAGCGTCGCTACTACGCCGTCAAGCTGTTTGAGCGCGATGCGGACGCCTGTAAGCTCATCAACCTTACCAAGGAGAAGGCCGATCGCGTTGAGCAGCTGGTCGCCCAGTGCGAGCAGGATTGCGACGACGATGCCGAGTCCATCATCACCGGCGAGCGCTATGGCGTGATCGCCCACATCATCGACGAGTGCCTCACCAAGGCTCCGGCCAAGATGAGCACCTCCGAGAAGATCGACCGCGTGGTTACCAACCGTATCTTGGGCCTGCCGATCTTTGTGGTCATCATGTTCTGCGTGTACTACATCGCCGTTTCTACCCTGGGCGGCACGGTGACCGACTTCACCAACGACCAGCTCTTCGGCACCGACGGTTGGTACGTGCTCGGTCAGGGTCGCGATGCGTATGATGCGGCTGTCGAGGCTGTGGGTGAGGACGCTGCCGATTCGATTGACCCGGCGGAGTACGGCCCCTATGTCCCGGGTATCACCACCGTGGTGCACGACGCCCTCGTGGCGGGCGGCACCGAGGACGGTGGCCTGGTCGATTCGCTGGTCTGCGATGGTATCGTCGGCGGCCTGGGCGCCATCTTTGGCTTTGTGCCGCAGATGTTCCTGCTTTTTGTGATGCTGTCTTTCCTGGAGGACTGCGGCTACATGGCGCGCGTCGCCTTCATCATGGACCGCGTGTTCCGCCGCTTTGGCCTGTCCGGTAAGTCCTTTATCCCCATGCTCGTGTCCTCGGGTTGCGGCGTCCCCGGCGTCATGGCCACCAAGACCATCGAGAACGAGAAGGACCGCCGTATGACGGTCATGACCACCACGTTTATTCCCTGTGGCGCTAAGCTGCCGATCATTGCCCTGCTCATGGGTTCCATCATCGGCGATTCTTCCACCACCGCCGCGTGGATCAGCCCGCTCTTCTACTTCCTGGGCGTCTTTGCCGTCATTGCTTCGGGCCTCATGCTCAAGAAGACCAAGCTCTTCGCCGGTCGCCCGACGCCGTTTGTTATGGAGCTTCCTGCCTACCACTTCCCGGCGATCCGTTCTTGGGCGCTGCACGTGTGGGAGCGCTGCTGGGCCTTTATCAAGAAGGCCGGTACGGTCATCTTCGCGTCCACCGTCGTCGTTTGGTTCCTCTCCAACTTTGGCAGCTACAACGGTTCCTTTGGCTTCCTGCCTGCGATGGACGGCATCCCCGAGGAGTTCATGGATTACTCCGTGCTCGCCATGCTCGGCAACCTGGTCGCTTGGATCTTCGCCCCGCTCGGCTTTAGCACCTGGCAGGCCACCGCGCTGACCGTCTCCGGCCTCGTGGCTAAGGAGAATGTCGTCGCTACCGCCGGCTCGCTGCTCTCCGTCGCCGATGCTGGCGAGACCGACCCGAGCCTGTGGACCGCGTTTGCGGGCATGTTCCCCACCATGGGTGCTTGCGTGGCCTTTGGTGCCTTCAACCTGCTGTGCGCTCCGTGCTTTGCCGCCATGGGCACTATCCGCAACCAGATGGACTCCGGCAAGTGGACCGCGATTGCCATCGGCTACGAGTGCGCCTTCGCTTGGGTGATCGGCCTGTTCATCAACCAGTTCTACAACCTGTTTGTGTTGGGCCAGTTTGGTATTTGGACGATTGTAGCCATCGTGCTGCTGGTTGCGATGCTCTTCCAGATCTTCCGTCCCATGCCCAAGCATGCATGGACCGACGAGGACGAGACCAACACTGCTTCCGCCGCAGTTTCCGCTTAAGTCCGAATAAGGATTAGCCCCTTTCCACGAGCCCGGGTGTCCCAGCGACACTCGGGCTTTTTGGTGAGGGAGATGTGGCGTTTCCGCAGATAAAACCGACCAAAATATACCTGTCCCTTTTTGGCAGGTGGAGAATGGGGTAAAGTAAGTGGTGGTTAACTAGAGGAGGCTTGCTATGGCACCTATCGATATTGTTGTACTGGCTGTTATCGGCATTGCGTTTGTCGCCGTGTGCGTGCGCATTTATCGCAAGGGCACCTGCGCCGACTGCGCTCAAGGTGGCGTTTGCACAGGACATTGCTCCAACAAAAAGACCTGCGCCGCACTTAAGGGCGTAGACAAAATCGCCGAAGACTTGGGCCGCGGTATCAAATAAGGTGAACGGGGACGTCTCTGTTTCTCCTTTTGACGAGTGCCGTGCAATCTGCGATCTGTCGGGTGCTGCGCAGTTACTGCTACGATAGGTACGTCAGTAACTGCCGCCGAGCGGCTCAATCGAAAGGAAACCTGCATGGAGTCCTCCGCCTACCCGATGCTCTTTAGCCCGATCAAGGTCGGTACGACCGAGGTCAAGAACCGCGTCTTTATGCCGCCGGTATCTACCAACCTGGCCGATCATGGCTATGTGACCGACGACTTGGTCGATCATTACCGTGCCCGCGCCAAGGGCGGCGTGGGCCTCATCATCACCGAGGTCGTGACGGTCGAGCCCACCTATACCTATCTGCCGGGTGACATGTGCTGCTACGACGACACGTTTATCCCCGGCTGGGAAAAGCTCGCCGCGGCCGTCCACGAGTACGGCTGCAAGATCATGCCGCAGCTCTTCCACCCCGCCTACATGGCCTTTAACATTCCGGGCACGCCTCGCCTGATCGCTCCGTCCTTTGTGGGCCCGTCTTACGCCCGCGAGGCACCGCGCCCCATCACGGTCGACGAGATCCACGAGCTCACGCACCAGTTTGGCGACGCCGCCGTGCGTATGCAAAAGGCTGGCGTCGATGGCGTCGAGGTCCACGCGGCGCACGCCCACGGCATGCTCGGCGGCTTTTTGACCCCGCTCTACAACAAGCGCACCGACGAGTACGGCGGCTCGCTCGACGCTCGCATGCGCTTTTTGCTCGAGGTCATCGCCGAGATTCGCGAGCGCTGCGGCAAGGACTTTATCATCGACGTCCGCATCTCGGGTGACGAGTACACCGATGGTGGCCTGACCCTCAACGACATGATCTACGTCTCGCGTCGCCTGGAGAAGGCCGGCGTCGACATGATTCACGTGTCGGGCGGCACCACCATCAAGCGCGGCTCTGCGATTCCCGCCGCCGGCACGCAGCAGGCCTCGCACGCCGCCTGCTCGCGCGAGATCAAAAAGCACGTCAACATTCCCGTCGCCACCGTCGGACGTATCAACGAGGCTTGGATCGCCGAGGAGCTGATCGAGGACGGTGCTGCCGATATCTGCATGATGGGTCGCGCCAATCTGTGTGATGCCGAGTTCTGCAACAAAGCCGCTGCCGGCAACGCCGACGACATCCGCCCCTGCATTGGCTGTCTGCGCTGCCTGAACGGCATTATGTTTGGCAAGCGCATCTCCTGCACCGTCAACCCGGACGTGGAGCGCGATGAGGCCGGCTACGAGCCTGCCGCCGAGGCCAAGAACGTACTGGTTGTGGGCGCTGGTCCTGCGGGCATGGAGGCAGCCTACATTGCCGCCAAGCGCGGTCACAATGTGGTGCTCGTGGATAAACAGGACGAACCGGGCGGCGAGATGCGCATCGCGGCCGTTCCGCCGGCAAAGCAGGAACTCACCCGCGTGATCAAGTACCAGTATCGCCGTCTTGCTAAGGCGGGCGTGAAGTGCGTCTTTGGTACCGAGCTTTCGGCCGAGGACATTCAGCGTGACTACGCGGGCTACGAGGTTGTCCTGGCTTATGGCGCCGAGCCCATCGCCCCGGCCTTCATGCAGGGATTTAAGCAGGTCATGACGGCCGACGACCTGCTGGGTGGCAAGGCCTTCCCGGGCAAGAAGATTGTCATCGTGGGCGGCGGCACCGTCGGTTGCGAGACGGCCGACTACCTGGCCCCACTGGTCAACGATCTGTCGCCGGCCAATCGCGACGTCACCGTTATCGAGATGACCAAGACGCTCGCCGCCAACGAGGGTGGTGCCGGTCGCGCGGTGCTCATCACGCGCATGCTCTCCAAGGGCGTCCACGTGCTGACCGAGGCCAAGGTGACCGAGATCACCGAGGATGCCATCAGCTACGAGAAGGATGGCGAGGCCCACACCATCGCCGATGCCGATACGCTGGTGCTCGCCATGGGCTATCGTCCCAATACCAAGCTGGCCGACGACCTTGCCGCTGCCGGTGTTGCCACCCACGTGCTGGGCGATGCCAACAAGTGCGGCAACATCCGCGATGCCATCGGCGATGGCTACAAGGTTGCCTGCGAGCTCTAGTCAACCCCTTGTTGCGTGGGGGCAGGTTACTTTGCACCAACTTGGTGCATGTAAATCTGGCCCCATTGCACCATTGCGGCTTCATGGAGTAGCGCCCGTACGCATCGAATTTCTCCTCTCATAGATGTGCGGCACAAAGAGCCCCGAGTTCATACGAGCTCGGGGCTCTTTTCGTTTGGATTGCAGGCGTATTGACAGACGAAAACAGTCTGTGTCCGGTATTGAGCCATACGAAAGCGAAATTATGCGTCTTAATTCCGTACGCAAATAAAGACGAAAACCGTTTGCGTCTTTGATAAATCAGTACGCAAACGGTTTCGTCTTATAATACGGTTATGAATGGTACGAAACGAGAGGGTTGTGCATATGGTTGTTGTCCAAAATGTAAAAGTGAATGTCTAATCGACATTGAACAATTAGACTTACGATTAGCATTATGGGAATACCGTCGTTACTAATGACAGTATTCTGTTTGCTTTATGAGAAAATGCTCAATGCTGGAATGGGCAATAAATTTGAATTTGACAAGGAGATAATAATGATACCAATTTCTGATATTCTCATCCGCTCAATTAGTGGGTATGTGTTTATGGTTCCAGTCTTCGTACTGTATTTCTTGTGGCTCAAAAAATTGGGGAGAACACAAAGTTTTCTCCATACCGCTGCAGTGTTTGTTTTTGGTTATTATTTATTCGGACTTTTGACCGTCACAGGCATCGGCTTTACAAGCACAATGACCTTTCGCCCGAACATTTCTTGGACTCCATTTATCGGTATGATAACTGGGCCAATTGATACCATTCTGAATATTATTCTGTTTGTCCCGTTGGGATTTTTCCTGCCGCTGCTGTACAAGAAATATCATCACATGAAGACGGTTGCATTGACTGGCTTTCTGTTTTCTTTGGCTGTTGAAATTGTCCAGATGTTTGGCTGGGGTTCTTCCGACATCAATGACTTGATGACAAATACCGCTGGAGCCTGTATTGGATTTTTAGTTTATTGTCTGCTGTCAAGAATCTTGCCTGCCAATCTGAAAAAGCAACTTCAATCCAGCCGTGTCAATGCTGTGGCTGAAGTACTTCTCTTTGCTATTTGCACATTTGCCATTATGGTCACGGCTCAGACTTGGTTTGTCCATGATGTGCTGAATGTTCCATAAATTGTATCGGAAACAATCGGTCTCAGATATAAAAAAATAGTGTCTTCTGTTTGACACACCTGCAGACCGATTTTTCCGTATTGAACTTAGTCGCGTCAACGAAGCCACTACCTATGGAATTTCAATCTTTTCCTTCCTGTTATGCTTGGACAGATTGAATAATTCTCTTTGTGTTATATCTATTATTTTTAGGTAATAGTCCACAACGGCTTCTAACATGAAGGTACAAAAAATAAAAGTTGATCCTCAATCAACCCTATTATTGTACTCTTCAATTCATACTTTTCGATCTCAATGGTAGTATGGTTAGATAGACATCTGTTGCCGCTATCCCTTGGTAAGTTACCCGTTCAGCTTACCTACAAATTTAGAATACAATAAATGGCATCATTTGAACAGACTATATTTTTGGGATGAACTGTTCTACTATGAGAGCTTCGGTCTGTTTGCTGTGCTGATTCTGGTACAGTTGGCGGCCACCGGCGCAGCAGCGTTCCGCTTTTACTACAAACAAAGAAAAGGCTGAATAGAAAATAGGTATCATCAATCAAAAATATCATTGGAGGTATAACTTATGGAAAAAGAAACAATGGGAACTGTAATTTCAGTTATAAAACAATGGTGGTTAAAAGTGAATCGTAAACCTGCCCGCGTTCATGCGATGGATGGCGCAGCCTTTCCGCATACTATCAAGGTCAAATATACGATAGACGGCAAAGATTACATCTGCCGAAAATGGATTGGCGCAGGAAACAAAGTCCCTGACAAGGGAACAACGATTAAAGTTATCTATTGTGAAGATAAGCCATCGAAAGCAAGAATTGAACTCTAATTCAAATTGAATGACTAACATGGTATGTTTTGTGGCCTTTGCGGCATGAAACATACCTGCATATTCAAACATCTGCCTCCACAGCGGGGAAAAGAAAAAAACCGCTGACGGGCAGAGGATTTCGTGCGCTTTCCTGTATCACTGACGGATACGGCGGTTTTGAGTAGATCAAGGCCGCCGTTTCTTTTTGCTTCGACGACCCCTGCACCGTGTTCTGGCATGGCGGCTTTAGGAGGGAGCCGCCATGCAACGAAAACTACTTCGACAAATTCCGACAGGGGTTAGCCTGTCAAAAAAAGCCGTCCCCCGGCAGCGGGGACAAGCGGCTGTGCGTATGTACTATACTATGTAGGAAAAGAACATATTGCTTTTTGTTTCGCCCAGCGGGTCTTTGATCTGCCGGGCGAATTTTGTTATTTCCTGCGGTCTGCTATCCGGCGCAAAAAGAAATTTCAAAAAAGTGAAAAAAGGAGGCGTTTAGCGGGCAGCCAGAGAGATTCCATTCGCTCTATTGGCGGAAAGGGAGAGAACCACCACATCCCCCATAGAAAGGGGGTGAGAAGATGGAAGCGATCCCCCGCAAATACGGTGAATGGGGCCAGTTTGACCGCTACTGCAAGCTGGTTCTGTACCATGAGGCGATAGATTATCTGCGGGAAATGAAGTGCCGCCGCGACCGTGAAGTGTCGCTGGACGCTCTTTCCCCGGCTGATTGGGACAAGCTCTCGACCGTAGATCGGTATTCCTGCGACAGCTTTACATTCAGTTCGCATGGCTATGACCTACATATCGACAACGAGCTTGTGGCCGAAGCGTTTGCCAGCCTGCCAAAAGACGAGCAGAGTATTTTGATTCTCCGCTTTGTTCTGGATTTGACTGACGAAGAAATTGGCCGCCTGATGGGAATGTCCCGCAGCGCAGTACAGCGCCACAGGACAAGCACCTTAAAAGACCTGCGTGTAAAATTGATGGCGTTCATGCCGGAGGGAGGTTAAACGCGGATGAAGCAATCCAGTTACAAGGGCAAAAGCCCTCTGCCTGATTTTGTGATCGACGCGGCCTGCGCCGGTAACGCCGAAGCCGTGGAGCGTGTCTTGCAGCATTATGACGGCTATATCAATAAGCTGTGTACCCGGACGCTCTATGACGGCAGCGGTCAGCCTCATATCTGCATTGACGAGTATATGAAGCGCCGATTGCAAATCAAGCTGATCCATTCCATCGTTAGTCCCATTGGCGACTGACGGTTAAGGCCCCGGCCATAGACAGGCGGCTTTCCCTTTCCCCGCCTGCCTGTTTTCCCGGCGGCCCCTTTGCTCCTTGACAAATACGCCCGCAGGACAATGGCGGCGCGTCATAGGGCAGACGGATACATTCTGTCTGCGCCGAGCCGGGCGGCAGGTGCGCCAAGAGGTTTTCCCTCATTGGGATAAGCGGAGCGATTTTACCGGGCCGTAAAGCAGGTGTGGCAGCCTGCGGGCGACGACGCGCAGACAGGACAATGATACTCCCTTGCCGTCGTAGTCCGAGCGTTTGAAGCGTCGCAGGCAACGAGCAGGGCCGCGTGAGAACCACGCAGGGGTGAGATTCCCGTGGAGCTGTGCCAGCAGCCGTCCGTTACTTTCTGCCCACTTTCACAACAATAACCTTTGTTTTGAAAAGAAAGGGGGCCATGTTATGAGTAATAACGATGTGCCTATTTGGGAAAAATACACGCTCACCATTGAGGAAGCGTCTAAATATTTTCGGATCGGGGAAAACAAACTGCGTCGGCTTGCCGAGGAAAACCCCACCGCTGGCTGGGTGATCCTGAACGGCAACCGCATCCAGATCAAACGGAAGCAGTTTGAAAAAATTATTGATTCCCTTGACACAATATAGTGAAAAAGGGCCTTGCTCGTGTTATAATAGGTTATAAGCGTGTCAAGGCTCTTTCCGTCATGGAAAGGAGCATGACGAAATGCCAAGAAAAGAACGAGATGAAAAAAGACGGGACAACAAAGGCCGCCTTTTGAAGTCTGGAGAGAGCCAGCGATCAGATGGAAGATACGCTTACAAATACATTGACACCTTTGGAGAAACCCAGTTTGTTTACTCATGGAAGTTAGTACCTACCGACAAAGTACCTGCCGGGAAACGGCCCTGTCTTTCCCTGCGCGAGAAGATCAAGCAGATACAGAAAGACCTTGACGACGGGATAGACACCATCGGCAAGAAAATGACCGTGTGCCAGCTTTATGAAAAGTACACCCGGCAGCGCGGGAATGTGCGGAAAGGAACCCAAAAGAGCCGCCAGCAGTTAATGAAACTTCTGTCCGAAGATAAGCTGGGCGCGGCCAGCATTGACAGCGTGAAGCTGTCCGACGCAAAAGAATGGGCCTTGCGTATGCAGGAAAAGGGCGTTGCCTACAACACCATCTGCAACAGCAAGCGTTCCTTAAAAGCCATCTTTTATATGGCCGTACAGGACGATTGCCTCCGCAAGAATCCTTTTGACTTCCAGATCAATGAGGTTATCAACGACGATACCGTACCAAAGGTGCCGCTTACCCCTACACAGGAAAACGAGCTTTTGGACTTCATGCAGAACGATCCTGTCTATGCCAAGTATTATGACGAGGTGGTGATCCTGCTGGAAACCGGGCTTCGTATTTCCGAACTCTGCGGCCTGACGCCAGCCGACCTGAATTTTGAGAAGCGCTTTGTGAATGTAGACCACCAGCTTTTGAGAAGCACCGAGGACGGCTACTATATCGAAGCGCCAAAAACAGAAAGCGGATTCCGTCAAGTGCCGATGAGCGCAGCCGCCTATGAAGCGTTTGAGCGCGTGTTGAAGAAGCGCAGGGACGGCAGGTGCATTAAGGTTGATGGTTATAAGGACTTCCTGTTCCTGAACCGGGATGGCCTGCCCAAAACCGCCGTCAACTATGACGCCATGTTCAAGTGCCTTGCCAAGAAGTACAACAAGTGCCACAAGGAGCCGCTGCCCGATGTGATGACGCCGCACACCATGCGGCATACATTCTGTACCAGAATGGCAAACGCGGGCATGAACCCCAAAGCATTGCAGTACATCATGGGACACGCCAACATTGTAATGACGCTGAACTATTACGCCCACGCTACTTTCCATTCCGCACAGGAGGAAATGGAACGGCTGCAAGCCAAGGCAAAAACCACCACAGAGGCCAAGCCGGAAACTGCGGCGGAAAACGCCGAGGAAACCAAGGCGGCATAAGTAGTACGCAGAATTTACTACTACTTTTACTACTTTTGAGAGTGAAAACATGAGGGGTAATAAAAAGATTTGTGAAGTTCTTCCGATATGAAAAGTGCCGGAAAAGCCCGAAGTAACGGGCTATACCGGCATATAAGAACATCTAAAGAGATAATTAGAAATCTATTAAATTATTAGTATTAACCCTACAGTCGAATACAAGGAAAGCGTTACGCCGACGTTTCTTAAAACGGTGAGCGCCTATGCAAACTACGGGACGGGCAAGATTGAGTTTGGCGTTGATGACGAGGGCGTGGCTGTCGGCCTTGCAGATCCGGTCGCAGAGTGTCTCCGCATCGAGAACATGATTAATGACAGCTTGGATCCCGCTCCCCGTTACACGCTCGAGCGCGATGAGAAACACGGGACCGTAATCCTTACGGTTTATGAGGGCCAGGACAAACCCTATCGAAGCAAGGGAAAGGCCTACAGGCGAAACGATTCGGCAACGGTGGAGGTCGACCGGTTTGAGTATGGCAGGCTGACGCTCGAAGGCAGCAACGTAACGTTCGACGCGCTCACGTCGGCTCGCCAGGACTTGAGTTTTCACACGCTCGAGCATAAGTGTGTTGAACATCTCGGCATTTCCGAGCTAACGCCGGATATTATGCGCACGCTTCGCTTGCTCGGCAAAGATGGCTATACCAACGCTGCGGCGATTTTGGCGGATAAGAATGATTCTCCGGGCATCGACTGCGTCCGTTTTGGCGATACCGAGGATGTGATCTTGGACCGTGAGACGACGACAAATGTATCCGCAATTGAGCAGGTGGACAGGGCGGTGGCTATGTTTGCACGCTACTACCGTTTTGAGCGTATCGAAGGGATGGAGCGCGTCCAAACCGATCGAATTTCTCTTGAGGCATTCCGCGAAGCTGTTGCAAACGCTTTGGTGCATCGGACGTGGGACGTTCGAGCGAATGTTCAAATTGCCTTGTACGACGATCGTGTTGTTGTGACTTCGCCCGGATCACTGCCCGCCGGTTTGACGACGGAACAATACCTGTATGGGCAGATATCCGTGCTCAGAAACCCAATTGTCGCCGAGGTCTTTTTAAAGCTGGATTACATCGAGAAATTTGGCACGGGAATCGCGCGCATTAGACGTGCCTATCGCGATTCGATCAATCAACCAATTTTTGATGTTCGCGGCGGCATGGTGGCCGTCACATTGCCCGCTACCGATGCCTTTGAAGGGTCCGAGGAAGAGATCCAGGTTCTCAATGCCTTGTCGGGCGGGCGAATTATGTCGCGAAGCGAGATTGAAAAACAGACGGGGCTGAGCCGCATGCGGACGTTGGCGGCACTCGAATCTCTGCTTGAACGGAATGCAATCGTAAGGCAGGGAACCGGGCGGGCCACGAAATACGAGCGCTCATAGTCCAAAAGAGCCATGGTACAAGACGGACCCCAAGCCAGCGTTGGCTTGGGGTCCGTTATATCCCGGATGGTAACGGGCCGATTATTGTCAAGTTATAGCAAAGTATAGCGACGTACAGCAAAGTATAGTGAAATATAGCAAGCCGTATAGCGCGCCTTGACTATCAACCCTTGATTATCACCGTCCGTATTTCACAGCAACTTATAACAGGCTCGGGGTGCCAATTTGGGGTGCGGTAGTACTGCGTCACGAAAAGGGCCTATCTACTACGTTTAAGCCGCAGGGGTCAACCATAGTCGGCTTTTTCGAAAATCGACAAGCTGTCTACCTGCGGTTTTATTTTCACGGTTTTCGGTATGGCCGAGGCTATCCGTGTTAACGTAGTAGATGGGCCACTTTTGTGGCAAGGGGGCCGATCTGCGGGCCAGGGTAGCTAAAAGAGCCCCGTCCCAAAAAGACTGATTGGGAGCTGGGGTGTGTCGATGCGATAGTATTACGTGGTGGAATTCGACAAACCGTGGGCTTCATCCGAGGGCTTTATGGAACAACACCAGCATTATCAGAGCCTGCAAGATCAGGCATACAACGCACTGCGCTCCAAGATTATCTATGCCGAGCTCAAGCCCGGCACGCGCCTTTCGGCGATTGGTCTGGAAAAGGAGACGGGGATCGGGCGCACGCCAATTCGCGAGTCCTTTGTGCGCCTGCGCGAGCAAGAGCTGGTGGAAACGCGTCCCAAGAGCGGCACCTACGTCTCTAAGATCAGCATGGAACACGCCGAGAATGCCTGTTTCTTGCGCGAGAAACTCGAAAGAAGCGTACTCATTAAATGTTGTCCGGCTGCCACGTCCGAGCAAAAGCATCGGCTCGAGCAGATTCTTGCCGAGTCCGAGTCGCTCGACCATAGCGAGACGCGTCGCTTTTTCGACTTGGATAACCTGTTTCATGAGACGTGTTTTGAGATTGCCGGTCGTCACATGCTGTGGGATTGGATGAAGAGCGTCAACACGCATTTTGAGCGATACAACTGGTTGCGTATGGTGTCGCAGGATCTGGATTGGGAGCCGATTCGTCGACAACATCGTCGGATTCTCGAGGCCATTAAGAGGGGCGATACCGACACGGCGAGCTATCTGGCCGAGACGCACTTGCACCTGATGCCCGAGGAGCAGGGCCCGGTTATCGCCTTGCATCCCGACTATTTCGAGCTGTCCAAAGACTCGTCTATCTAGCCCATCACCGCATCTGCTCGAGACGCAAAAACGATCCTGCTCACCTACAACGTTTTGCAAGCGAGATTTTTAAAAAAATGCCTAAAATGGCTCAGACTGCCGACAATTGGGAAACGGGGTGCGCTATGGCGCAGATGAGAATCAAGGACATTGCCGCCGAGGCGGGCGTGAGCCCGGCCACGGTCTCGCGCTATCTCAACAACCGCCCCGGGCAGATGACCGAGGAAACCCGTGCCCGCATCGCTGAGGTCATTGAGCGCACCGGCTATCGTCCGCGTGCCGCCGCGCGCAATCTGCGCAGTTCGCGCACCAATCTCATCGGCGTGATCCTGGCCGACATCGCCAATCCGTTCTCCAGCGCCATGCTCGAAGGGCTTTCCGCCAGTGCCGCCGCGCGCGGCTGCTCGCTTATGACGGCCATTAGCGGCAATGACCCCGCCAAGGAAGCAGAGTCGCTCACTAGACTTATCGATGCCGGCGTGGACGGCCTGGTCGTCAACACCTGCGGCGGCAACGACGAGGCAATCGTCGCGGCAGCGGGACGCCTGCCCGTTGTGCTGCTCGACCGCGATGTTGCCGCCGGCGGTGTCGATTTGGTGACCTCTAACAACCGCGAGCTGGTTGCCGGCCTGGTAGACGCCTTGGCCGCTGCTGGCAGCGAGCGCCTGTGCCTGCTCACCGAGGCAAGCGATGACAGCCCCGTGCGTCGCGAGCGCGCCGAGGGCTTTGCCGACGAGCTTTCGCGCCGCGGCCTTGCGGGTGAGGTCGTCACCCTGGCCGGTGGTGGCGTCGAGGGTGTCAGTCGCCTGGACGAGACCATCCGCGGCTATGCGGGTAAAAAGCTCGGCCTCATTGCCGTCAACGGCCTGGTCTTTCTGCGTCTGACCGAGGCGCTGGCCCAGCTCGGCCCCTCGTTGCCGGCTGGTCTCAAGATTGCGACGTTTGACGATTACCCCTGGAACCACGTCCTCTTTGGCGGTGTGACCACGGCAGCGCAGGACACTCTTACCATTGCCGAGCGCGTAGTCGAGCGCCTGTCCGAGCGCATCGACGTCGTTACCACTACGGTGGGCGATGCCGCAAGGCTAGCTCCCAAGCGCATCGTGATCCCCGGCCACATCGAACACCGCGCCTCGACCTCGCGCTAGCCGCTCGTTCGCAACGGCCTGCTCGCGCACGTTTTTTGAGCGCTTGATACGCTTTAACCCTGCGGAAACATTTTTCTGCGATAGTATCTGCGGTATAGACCAGTCGAAACCCGCCCGAAAGAAAGGGGAGCGACATGAACCAGCAGAACATCGATTACGTACTCCGCTCCGTAGAACAGCGTGACATCCGCTTTGTGCGTCTGTGGTTTGTCGACATTCTCGGCCGCCTCAAAAACTTTGCCATTAGCCCCGAGGACCTCGAGGTCGCATTTGAGGAGGGCATTGGCTTTGACGGCTCGGCCATCGAGGGCTTTGCCACGCCCGAGGAAGCCGACATGCTGGCGTTCCCTGATGCCTCGACCTTCCAGATTTTGCCGTGGCGTCCGAGCCACAACGGCGTCGCCCGTGTGTTCTGCGACGTGTGCACTCCCGATCGCGAGCCCTTCGCCGGCGACCCGCGCGCTGCGCTGCGCCGCATGTTCCATAAGGCCGAGAAGGCCGGCTACCTGCTCAACGTTGGTGCCGAGCTGGAGTACTACTATTTCCCCGACGAGCGCACGCCCGAGCCGCTCGACAACGTGGGCTACTTCGATCTTTCGGTGAGCGACGCCGCGCGCGACCTGCGCCGCAACACGGTCCTTACGCTCGAGAAGATGTCCGTGCCCGTGGAGTACACCTTCCACGCCGCCGGTCGCTCGCAGCACGGCATGAGCCTGCGCCACGCCGAGGCCCTGAGCATGTCCGACGCCATTACCACGGCCAAGCTCATCATTAAACAGCAAGCTTACGAGAGCGGTTGCCACGCCTCCTTTATGCCCAAGCCGTTGGCGGGCGAGGACGGCAGCGCCATGTTTTTGCATCAGTCGCTGTTCGGCCACGACGGCAACAACGTCTTTTGGGGCGAGGCCGACGAGAGGTACCATCTCTCCGACGTCGCCAAGCACTACATGGCCGGTATCTTGGCGCACGCGCGCGAGATCAGCGCCATCACCAACCCCACCGTCAACTCGTACAAGCGCATCACCACGGGCGGCGACTCCGTGCCGCAGTACGCTACGTGGGGCCTGCGCAACCGCGCGAGCATGGTCCGCATCCCGGTCTACAAGCCCGGCAAGCAGCTGTCCACGCGCATCGAGCTGCGCAGTCCCGATCCCATGGCCAATCCGTACCTGGTCAACGCCGTCACGCTGGCGGCTGGTCTGGACGGCATCGAGCGCAAGCTGGAGCTCCCGCCCGAGGCCACGGCCGAGACGCTCAAGCTCAACGATCGTCAGATGCTCGAGGCCGGTTACACGCCGCTGCCGCGCTCGCTCAAAGAGGCGCTCGACGTGTTCGAGGACTCGCAGTTTATGAAGGATGCCCTTGGCGAGCACATCCACAGCTTCTTCCTCAAAAAGAAGCGTGACGAGTGGCATAAGTTTGAGTCTACGATCACCGAGTGGGAGATCAAGCACTACCTGGCGAACTCCTAATCGCGCTGGCTTGTTCCAGTACGATTGAGCTCATTTCTTTGGAGGCCGATATGTCCGATAAGAGTGCCCTGTTCATGGCGCGCACGACGCGCTTCCACGAGTTTGCCCGCAGCCTGACGACCACCCTGGGTGTCGAGGTGAGCCTGGCAACCCCCGATTCGCCGACTGCGGCGCACGACTTTGACCTGCTGATCCTTGATTCCGATGGCATTCGCAGCGATCGCATCGATCAGATTGCCAAGTGGCTTGACGATCGCGGCGGCGTCCCCATGTTGGTGATCGTCGACGATGAGGCGCTCGGCACCTTGCGCCTGCCCAATCACGCGCATGCCGACTTTGTGTGCCCCACGGCGACGCCCAACGAGCTTAAGGCTCGCGCGCAGCGTCTGATGGGCGAGGAGGAGACCGTTACCGCCGACGATGTGCTCAACATCGATAACCTCGAGATCAACCTGGCCACCTACCAGGTGACGCTCGATAACGAGCCCATCGACCTGACGCTGATGGAGTACTCGCTGCTGAGCTTTTTGGCGACGCATCCCAACCGTGCCTACAGCCGCGAGGTGCTGCTGCACCGCGTGTGGGGCTTTGAGTACTGCGGCGGCACGCGCACCGTCGACGTGCACATCCGACGCATCCGCTCTAAGGTGGGCCCGCAGATCGCGGCACACATCACCACCGTCCGCGGCGTGGGCTATCTGTTTAAGGACTAGCAAGTAAATAGAGGGCAATGTGAGGGTACCGGAGATTTCACCAGTACCCTTTTCTCGTTTAGGGCGAAAAGAAGACCTTTCACCGATTAAAAGTGTGTCAGTAAAAACAATATCAAACGTATAACACTATCTAGCAAATATCATCTAGTTACCGTATCTCCCTACTACACGGATGGAGGAAGAAATGCGTTATTCGAGAAAGGTGATTGTCGGATTCATAGTGTTGCTTGCCGCCCTGATGTCTCCAAGGTTGGTTTTTGGAGACGACGACTTGGTCCGTGTCACACCGCAAATAGCTGTGGAGCAAGCGCAGGCTTTCTTTGATGATGTATCGGATGAGCCGGTGACCGCTTGTGACCCAGTAAAAATGGTGAATTCCGATGGGGAATCAATCGGGTATATCGTTCGTGCGAAGCGGGATGACGTTAACTATGGCTACGTCGTATTTGATTCAGAGCGATCTTGGTGGATCAGCGAATACTGCTTGGCTCCGAACGCTCTTTTACCTATCGAGAGTGCAAGCGAAGAAATTGCACTCCTCGCATCCTCGGATAACGTCGTTGCGTTAAAGATTGACGAGCTAACTGTTGGCGTTGCCGACTTAGATAAAAACATTGTTTTAGACGCAAGTGGAAAAAAAGTACCAAATAAATTGTCCTCGGGAGGCAATCGCAGCGGATCGCCGGAACATTTCGATGACGTTTTTGTATCTGCCAAGGATTTGTATAAACAGGGATATGTTGTTGATGCGAGCAAAACGGTTTCGGGAATAATAACGCCAACGCAAACAGAAGTTATCAAAGAAACGGGGACTTATGCTTGCGCTGTTTCGGCAATGTTTGCAGTTAGCAGTCACTATGTGACTTTGAACCGCCTTAAATTGTCCGATTTATACTCGGAGCTTTGGAGGCTGTCGGGGACATGGGAAGAAGAAGAAAAGAAATATGATCAAGCGACTGGTCTGTACTTTACTCAAGGCAAGACTTCTCCTGACAAACCCGCTCCGGCCTTAAAGGAGTTTTGTGCAAGACGAGGCAAGGAGCTTGAGACGTCATTCGTTTGGTATCCGTCATGGGATTCCTTTAGGGTGAATACCGACTCGGGGAATCTGAGTATTTTCTCTGGAAGGCTCCGGTCAAATGGCAGCGGGCACGCAATGGCAGTTGTGGGCTACGTGGCAATGCATAACACATACTCGAATGCCAAGAAGTACCTGCTTGTTGTTTGGAATGGATGGACAAACCAGCTACAGTTTCTTCCATATGACGTATCAATTTACACGTCTCACGATGGCACATATTGCAAGGGTTGATTGTACTCATGAACGGCGACAAGTTCATTCGAAGGGCAATGCTCCTATTGGTGCTTTCCTTTGCTTTGCTCACCGCAGCGAGCTTCTTTCTGTTAAGAGCGACTAATGGGGGAGAAAACGACACGGTTGTTGCAGTCGAGGTGCGCGCTCTATCGGATGTTCATAACGGGCAATTTGAGGCGCTTATGCCAAGTGGTTGCCGTAAGAGAATCGATATGCGCCGTAAGTCAAGTTCCGGATATGTCTCAGGGTTGAAAGCAGGTGATAAATGGATTCTAGTTTTTGTGGAAGATAAGGAACTTGACGGGACTGTTCTGTATCCCCATTCAGCTGAGAAAGTCAAATCAAGTAGACAAGGGGAATGAAGAATGATTGATAGAAAGCAGTTCTTAGGTCTGATGGCGGGGGCTCCTATTTTGATGCGAGCCGGGATGGCAGAAGCCGTGGAGTTGCCGGACGCTCAGAAGCGATTGACGCTCGTGGTCGACACGGTGGTCAGAGATGAAAATGGCAATGAAAAAACGCGAACAAGAAGCAGAGAGACTATTTTCACGCCAGAGAGCAAAACTGTGTCTGCCGACGCTATGGCCGGTGATGTCATAACAATCCAGAGGGAATCAGATGAAACGTTGCCGCTGCTTGCCAAGATTGAGCTCACAGTCGCTTATTATAACGATAAAACAGAAATTGAGATTCGTTCCGGAAAGTACTCGATAGTCCAAATCGATCCGCTTGTGATGTATGCAAACGCTTGGTATGCGCTCATGCAGAAAGATAAATATGTGATGAACTACTTCGCAGAAGGCGAAGCATCATATGAAACGGGGTGGGGGCCAACGCCATACGACGCGGAGAAGGATAAGTGGACGTGCGGATCGGGTATGGGCGCGACGATTACAGACTTCATTAACGATTCAACATATAGCTTTGCTATCGACTGTTATATCGAATAGACATGACGGCATAAAACGAATTGGCCTATAAGCATGTCATTACTTAAGCAAAGCTGAAATCTTGGCATCTAGTGCTCGGGACTGCCCAGCTTGGGGTACAACTCAACGTGAACAATGATGGCCCGCCACATGTTTGGCGGGCCTTTGGTTATTTGACGAAAGGATCGCAGCTATGAGCGAGAACGATTCCCAGCGTCCCCAGGATGCGGGCAACGCCGGCGAGACCCAGCAGCAGCCGCGTGTGCAGGTGGAGTCGACGCCTGCCGACAGCAACATTCCCTACGTGCAGGCATACGACACGCAGACCGGCAAGCCGCTGGGCGGCCAACAGGTTGTAAACAAGCACACGGTGGTCAAGACCAAGACCAAAAAGCTGCCGATCTTTATTACAGCGCTTGCCGGTTGTGCCTGCGGCGCCCTGCTGGTCATTGCGCTCATTATGAGTGGCACGCTCAACATTGGCGGCGGGAAGAATGCCGTGACGGCGGGTGCTTCGGGTTCTTCGACGCAAAAGATTACGATCGACTCCGAGGACACCACGCTGGCGGAGGCCGTCTCTGCCAAGGCGTTGCCCTCCGTGGTTTCCATTACCGCCACTTCGAGCGGCAGCCAGAATGGCTCGCTTTCGCAGTCTGCCGACGAGTCGGATGGCTCGGGCAGCGTCGGTTCGGGCGTTGTGCTCGATACCGAGGGCCACATCCTCACCAACAACCACGTGGTCGATGGCTATGACCAGTACGTGGTGACCATGGATGACGGCACCACCTACGAGGCCGAGTTCGTGGGCAACGACGCTTCGAGCGACCTGGCCGTCATCAAGCTCAAGGACGCAGACGCCTCCAAGCTCACGCCGATTGAGATCGGTGATTCCTCCAAGCTCAACGTGGGCGAGTGGGTCATGGCGATCGGCTCGCCGTTCGGCAACGAGCAGTCTGTCTCCACGGGTATCGTCTCGGCGCTCTATCGCTCCACGGCCATGAGCTCTGCCAACGGTAACACCATCTATGCCAACATGATCCAGACCGATGCCGCCATCAACCCGGGCAACTCCGGCGGCGCGCTCGTTAACGATAACGGCGAGCTTGTGGGTATCAACTCGCTCATCGAGAGCTACTCGGGCTCCAGCTCGGGCGTGGGCTTTGCTATTCCCGTTAACTACGCCAAGAACATTGCCGACCAGATCATCGACGGCAAGACGCCGGTGCATCCGTACATGGGCGCTACGCTTTCGAGCGTCAATGCGCTCAACGCCCGCACCAACAAGCTGAGCACCGATAGCGGCGCGTACGTGGCGAGCGTCGTTGAGGATGGTCCTGCTGCCAAGGCCGGCATTCAGGAGGGCGATGTCATCACCAAGCTGGGCGACGACGAGATCACGAGCGCCGATGGCCTGATCATCGCACTGCGCAGCCACGAGGTGGGCGAGAAGGTCGAAATCACGCTCATGCGCGGCAAGGAAGAGAAGAAGGTCACTGTCGAGCTGGGCTCCGACGAGGAGCTGCAGAACCAGCAGCAGGACGACAGCTCGACCGACACCGGCAACGGCGGTATTACCGACGAACAGCTGCGCCAGTACCTGGAGGAGCTGCTAGGCCAGCAGGGCCAGGGGCAAGGCCACGGCCAGGGCTACTAACGAGCCGTTTCGCACATATCGAGGCCAGGGGGCTGTCCCATCAACGTGGGACAGCCCTTTTTTTCTTATTGATCCGTTGGGGACGGAGGAAAACGGATCATTTAGAGCTGATAAGAGCATGGTTTAATCGCGCGACCCACCCCAGTCTGGCGGCTGCCGATTCGGTGCGGTTTGAGACCGCTATTCGGCCCCGTTGCGACCGGTGGTACTCTAGTGTCCGTTTGAAATCGAGCGAAGGAGTACCGCTATGGAGCAATCGAGCCTGTTTGGTGACGGTGTGGATATCGATACCGAAACGCCCACGACCGCGGATGCCGCCGCACTGACCGATGCTCGTGCCCAGGCGGCAGCGCGCGCGGCCGAGCTGCGCCACGAGCTCGATTACCACGCCTACCGTTACTACATGCTTGATGCGCCCGAGATCACGGACGCCGCCTTTGACAAAATGCTCGTTGAGCTGCAGGAGATCGAGGCGGCCTATCCTGACCTGGTGACGCCCGACAGCTATACCCAGCGCGTGGGCGGCTACGTGAGCGAGCAGTTTACGCCGGTCACGCATATGGCGCGCATGTATTCCATGGACGATGCCATGGACCTGGACGAGCTCGACGCGTGGCTCCAGCGCACTGAGGATGCGCTCGGTGCCGGCAGCGTCACCTATACCTGCGAGCTCAAGATCGACGGTCTGGGCGTGGCGCTTACCTACCAAAACGGCACCTTCGTACGTGCGGCCACACGTGGCGATGGCACCACGGGCGAGGACGTATCGCTTAACGTCCGTACCATCAAGGATGTGCCCATGCACCTGTCCGAGCCGGCGCTTGCTCATATGGGCGCCGACCGCGAGCGTACCATCGAAGTACGCGGCGAGGTCTATATGCCCAAAGGCAGCTTTGTTCGTCTGAATGAAGAGGCCGATGCCGAGGGCCGCGACCCCTTCGCCAACCCGCGCAACGCCGCCGCCGGATCGTTGCGCCAGAAGGATCCCAAGGTCACGGCGCGCCGCGACCTGGCCACCTTTATCTACGCCATTGCCGATACCGATCCGCTGCACGTCCACAGCCAGCGTGAGTTCCTCGACTGGCTGCGCAGCGCCGGTTTTAGCGTCAACCCCAACGTGGCCCGCTGCGCCACGCCGGCCGAGGTCCACGAGTTCTGTGCCCAGGCCCTCGAGCATCGCGGCGACTTGGACTACGACATCGACGGCGTGGTCGTAAAGGTCGACAGCTTCCAGCAGCAGCTCGACCTGGGCTTTACTGCTCGCGCACCGCGCTGGGCCATTGCCTTTAAGTTCCCGCCCGAGGAAAAGCAGACCGTCCTACGCGAAATTCGCATCCAGGTGGGCCGCACCGGTGTGCTCACGCCGGTCGCCGAGTTCGACCCGGTGACGGTTGCCGGCTCCACCATCGCGCGCGCCACGCTGCACAACATCGACGAGATCCGTCGTAAAAACGTGCGCGAGGGCGATACCATCATCGTGCACAAGGCGGGTGACGTGATTCCCGAGGTCGTGGGGCCGGTGCTCGACAAGCGCCCGGCCGATTCGGTCGACTGGCACATGCCCGAGGTCTGCCCCGTGTGCGGTAGCCCCGTGGTCCACGAGGACGGCGAGGTGGCATACCGCTGCGTGTCCATCGACTGCCCCGCGCAGCTCAAGGAGCGCCTGCTCCACTGGGTGAGCCGCGGCTGTATGGACGTCGATGGCCTAGGCGACGAGCTCGTCGACAAGATGATCGCCGCCGGGCTGATTCACGACGTCGCGGACTTCTACCAGCTCACGGTGGACGACATCGCCGGACTGGACACGGGCCGCACCTATGCCAGCTCCAACAGCAAAAAGGGCGTCAAGAAGGGCGACCCCATCCCGGTGGGACTCAAGACGGCCGAGAAAATCATCGCCGAGCTCAACAAGTCCAAGAGCCAGCCACTCGGTCGCGTGCTGTTTGCCCTGGGTATCCGCCACGTGGGCAAGAGTGTGGGCGAGGTCATCGCCGAGCGATTTCTGTCGATCGACAAGCTCATCTTGGCGAGCGAAGAGGACATCGCCGAGTGCGAGGGCATCGGTCCCAAGATTGCGGCGAGCGTCAAGCAGTTCCTGGCCGTGCCCGAAAACCTTGCCGTGCTGGAGCGCCTGCGCCAGGCGGGCCTGTCGCTCGAGGTCGACTTGGGCGCCGCGCATGCACAAGCCGCAGCCGACGCGGGCGTGGCGGGCGAGCTCGCCGATGCACAACCGCTCGCGGGTCTGACCTTCGTGCTCACCGGCACGCTCGTCAACCGCACCCGCGACGAGGCGGGCGCGGCGCTCAAGGTGCTCGGCGCCAAGGTTTCGGGCAGTGTTTCAAAGAAGACGAGCTATCTGATCGCCGGCCCCAAAGCAGGCTCCAAGCTCACCAAGGCCGAGCAGCTGGGTGTGCCCGTGTTGGATGAGGACACACTCGAGCAGATCTTGGCTACTGGCGAGGTGCCGGAGGCGTAATGGATATCGAGAATCGCAATTGCTCGCAGGCGGAAGGGCGCGCGAGGCATTCCCAAGTGCAGGCAAAAGAGCGCTTAATGATGCGAATTTGCGTTGCCGAGCGCGAGCGCGCGGCGGGTGCATCTCGCGATGCCTTTGAGGCGTTGACCGAGTTAGAGGCGAGGCTCGGTCTAGCCTAGAGAGACCGGCACCGTGATCTGCGTCACGTAGGTTGCTGGGTCGTCGCTGATGATGTCGTCGATGAGGGCGATCTCGCGTGAGGGACCGGCGGGTGTCAGGCCGTGCTCGCGCATATAGCCGAGCGGCTGCTCGTAGCGTGGGGCTGCTTGCCCGTGCGTGCCGCGGAAGCTTATGGTCAGGCAGCGCGCGGCAGGTCGCGTCTCAACATCGCCCAAGTAATCATCGGTGTCATCGAGCAGCAGAAAGACCTCGTCGTAGCCATCAAAATCGCCGGCGGCGAGGCGTTCGGGCGCGATGCCCACACCCAGATTGCCCAGATAGGCAAAGGTTTCGTGCTGCCCCTGCTGAAGCTGGCGGATATGCCATCCCAGCGAATAGGCGTCGGTGGGATTGACGCGCTCGTGCAGCGTGGCGCAGCGAAGTTCGGGTTCCTCGATTTCGCTAATGGTGTCGAGATCAGCATTCAAAGCGCCATGAAGCAAGGCAAGTCGCTGGTCAATCTTGCGCGACATGCGCTCCAGCTCACGCCGCCTGTGCTCAATTAACTCCTGTTGCTTGGTCAGTTGCCGTTGCATCAAATCCATATCGCGCGTAGTGACAAACTCGCGAATCTGGGTCAGCGGCAGGTCGAGAACGCGCAGGTTGCCGATGGTGTTGAGGGTGGAGAGCTGCCGCGATCCGTAGTAGCGGTACCCACTCGCCGGATTGACATATGCCGGCTCCAATAGCCCCATCTGTTCGTAATGGCGCAGTGTGCCCACGCTCAAATTGAGCAGGCGCGCCACCTCGCCAATGCAGAGCAGGCCCTCGGTGTGTTCGCTTGGCATGTCGGTCACAGGACCGCTCCTTTCGGTAAAAACAGGGGAGGAGCGCCAGGCTCGCGTTGCCCCGCTACGCCACCAGCTTGTCAAAAGTTCCGCGGCGGTTGAGCACGGTAAACGCGACAACGCAAATGACCGCCGACAAAATCGATCCGCACGGCGAGGCGATGCCCATGGGAAACAACGTGTCGGAATAGGCGTTCGACAGCAGCCATGCACCGGGTACGCGAATGAGTACCACAGCCAGCACGTTGTGCGCAAAGCCGATGTAGCTCTTGCCATATGCAGCGAAAAAGCCGCTAAAGCAAATGTGGATGCCGGCAAAAATCGCGTCGAGAATATAACTGTGCATATAGCCAGTACCGGCGGCGACCACCGCGGCGTCTTTGGCAAAAAAGCCGATAAACGCTGGTGCCACCAGCCACATGAGCACCGTGACCAGGCAGCCGTACACCACCGAGATGGTCATGGCGTCCTTGAGCACCTGACGCGCGCGGTCGCCCTTGCCCGCACCGGCGTTTTGCGCCGTGAGCGCGCTGACGGTAGCGCCCATGGAACTCGGCACAATGAACAAAAAGCTGATCATCTTCTCGACTAGGCCCACGGCGGCGGCGTCGACCAGGCCGCGGTGGTTGGCGATGACGGTGATGAACATAAACGCCACCTGGATGCAGCCGTCCTGCACGGCCACGGGCACGCCGATCTTAAGAATGCTACCGAGCACCTCGGGCTGGGGGCGCAGGTCGCTGCGCTTAACGTGGATGTTCGTGCGACGGCTTTTGAGCCACACGAGCGCGAGGGCAACGCTGGCCGTCTGTGCGATGACCGTGCCGAGTGCGGCGCCCACGGGGCCGAGCCCCATGTGGCCGATAAACAGAAAATCAAGCGCGATGTTGATGATGCACGCCACGCCGATCACGTACATGGGCGAGCGCGAATCGCCCAGCCCGCGAAAGATGGCCGAGAGGATGTTGTACGCGGCGATAAAGGGAATGCCGATAAAGCAAATGCGCAGGTAGGCGGCGGTGCCTTCGACCGCCTCGGCCGGCGTGCCAATGAGCGCCACGATCTGCGGGCACAGTGCGAGCAAGACAGCGGCCAGCACCACCGAGACACCCATAAAGAGCGTGATGGTGTTGCCGATGGCGGCCTCGGCGCGGTCGAAGCGGCGCGAGCCCACGGCGTGGCCGACGATGACCGTCGTTCCCATGGCCAGACCCACGAGCGTCACAGTGATGATATAGAGCGTCTGCGCGCCATTGCCCACGGCGGTGATGCCGGCGGCGCCGCTAAACTGCCCCATCATGTACAGGTCGGCCATGCCGTAGAGCATCTGCAAAAAGTACGAGAGCATATAAGGCAGGGCAAAGACCGCGATGGTCTTGAGGACGTTGCCGCGTGTGAGGTCGTGTTCCATGGGCGGGGCTTTCTGGCTGGGTTCGTTTTGCTACCAGTGTAGTGAAAACCCTGCAACGATTGTAGAGTCAAGGTTTATGTTGGCAGCGGGGCGAAAAAAGTCGCGCTCGCGTTCATTTCCAATTGAATACAGAGATGCACCTTGCGAGCTTAGCGCCTGCACTAGCCTTGCAGAAATCGATTTCGGAACACTTGACACCGCCGCATGGCGCGCCATAATACGTGGGTTTGCGAACAACGTTTGATGGGGGATGAACCTGCGTGCGCAATCTCAAGATTCTGTTTTCCTATCTGGGGGCATACCGCCGCGATGCCATTCTCGGCGTGTTCTTTGTGACGGCCGAGACGGCGCTCGAGCTGTTTATCCCGGTCATCATGGCAAATATCATCGACGTGGGCGTGCCCGCGGGCGACATCAACTACATGCTGTTGCAGGGCGCGTATATGCTGGTATGCGCCGCATGTTCGCTGGTACTTGGCTTGGGCTATGCACGCACGTCTGCTCGCGTCGCCTCGGGGCTGGGCGCTAACCTGCGCGAGGCCGAGTATCGCAAGATCCAGACGCTCGCTTTTGGCAATCTGGACAACTACGACGCCAGCTCGCTTGTCACTCGCATGACCACCGACATCACCGTGATTCAAAACGCCGTAGGTAACGGTTTCCGCCCCATGGTGCGCGGGCCGGTAAATCTGGTCATGGGCCTCGTCTACGCTTTCGCGCTCTCGCGCGAGCTCGCGGCGGTCTTTGCCGTCATTCTGCCGATGCTCGCCATCGTGCTCGGTATCATTACCGTGCGCGTGAGCCCGCTCTACCGCCAGCTGCAGACCTCGATGGACCATCTCAACGGTGTGGTGCAGGAGGACCTCACCGCCGTGCGCGCCGTCAAGGCGTACGTGCGTGCCGAGCACGAGGAGGCCAAGTTCGATGCCGTCAATACCGAGCTTGCGCGCACCGCGACGAAGACCTTTGGCAACGCCGTGCTCAACCTGCCGGTGTTTCAGCTGTCGATGTACGTGGCAGCGCTTTCCATTCTGTGGATCGGCGGGCGCATGATTCTTGCCGGCGAGCTCGGCGTGGGCTCGCTCACGGGCTTTATGAGCTATGTGCTGCTGATCATGAACTCGCTCATGATGATTTCCAACGTGTTTTTGCTGCTCACCCGCGCACTTGCCAGCGTGGAGCGCATCTCACGGGTGCTCGACGAGCGTTCGCTTATCCAAGCGCCCGACGCTGCCGCTGCCGTGCACGGGGTGGCCGACGGAAGCATCGAGTTTCGCGACGTGTCGTTTAAGTACCGCGCGGATGCTGCCGAGGATGTGCTCGAGCATATTGACCTTTGCATTGAGGCAGGCTCCACGGTGGGCGTGCTCGGCGGCACGGGCTCGGGCAAGAGTTCGCTTGTGCAGCTGATCGCGCGCCTGTACGACGCCACCGAAGGCGCCGTACTCGTGGGCGGGCGCGATGTGCGCGATTACGACCTGGTTGCCCTGCGCGACGCGGTGGGCATTGTGCTGCAAAAGAACGTGCTGTTTACGGGTACCGTGCGCGAGAACCTGCAGTGGGGCGCGCCCGATGCCACCGACGAGGAGCTCCTGCGTGCCTGCCGGGCGGCATGCGTGGACGAGTTCCTGGATCGCATCGGCGGCCTTGACGGCTATCTGGGCCCGGGCGGTGCCGGTGTCTCGGGCGGGCAGAAGCAGCGCCTGTGCATCGCGCGTACATTGCTCAAGCATCCGCGTGTGCTCATCTTTGACGATTCGACCAGCGCGGTCGATATGGCGACCGACGCCAAGATCCGCGAGCATATCGCTCAGATTCCCAACACGACGGTGATTGTCATTGCGCAGCGCATTGCGAGCGTCATGGATGCCGCCCGCATTATTGTGTTGGACGACGGCCGTGTCCACGGCGTGGGCACGCATGAGGAGCTGCTGGCGGGCGACAACATCTACCAGGAGATTTATGCCTCGCAGATGGAGTTCGCTGGGAACGCAGACACCGGCGACGGCTGCGACGATCGCTGCGCGAACGATCAGTTTTCCTCCGTCCCCAGCGAATCGCCCTTGGAAGGGGGTGAGCGCCATGCCTAAGACCGCAGCCCAAGCACGCCCTGCCGACCTCAAGCGCACTGTGCGTCGCTTGCTCTCCTACATGGGGCATGCCAAGTTCTCGTTGCTCGCGGTGGGCGTGCTCGCCTCCGTCGCCGCCATCGCGAGCCTCGCCGGCACCTACATGGTGCGCCCCATCGTTAACGGTTTGGCCACGGGCGGGGAGGAACTGCTCGCCAAGCAGGTCATCCTGACGGCGATCATCTACGCCGTGGGCGTACTCTCCGCTCTGGGCTACTCGCAAATTATGGTGCGTGCGGCCCAGCGCGTGGTATCCGATATCCGCCGCGACCTGTTCGCGCACATCCAGACGCTGCCGCTCAGTTATTTTGACAGCACGCGCTCGGGCGACATCATGAGCTTCTTTACCAACGACGTCGACACCGTCTCCGAGGCGCTCAACAACAGCTTTGCCAACGTGATTCAGGCGAGCATCCAAATGGTCGGCACCACGGCTATGCTCATCATCCTCAACTGGCAGCTCACGATTATCACGCTCGTGTGCGACGCGGCCATTGTGCTGTACGCGCGCTACTCGGGCATGCGTTCCAAGCGCTTTTTTGCCGCTCAGCAGGCGTCGCTGGGCGATTTGGACGGATATATCGAAGAGATGGTCTCGGGCCAAAAGGTCATCAAGGTCTTTAATCACGAACAGGCCAACGTGGCTGGTTTTGACGTGCGCAACCAAGAACTGCGCCGCACCGGTGGCGCCGCGCAAGCCTACGCCAACTCGATGGTGCCCATGACCGTGGTGATCGGCTATGCCAACTACGCCGTCGTCGCCGTGGCGGGCGGCATGCTCTGCATCAAGGGACTCGCCGACGTAGGTGCGCTTGCGAGCTATCTGGTCTTCGTACGCCAGGCCGCCATGCCCATCAACCAGTTTACGCAGCTGGGCAACTTCTTGCTCAATGCGCTGGCCGGTGCCGAGCGCCTGTTTGCGGCTATGGACCTTAAGCCTGAGGTGGACGAGGGCTGCGTGGAGCTGGTGCAGACGGGCGACGCCTCGTGGGCGTGGAAGATTCCCGAGGGCCAGGGCGTGGGCGCGTACGGGCACTTGCATGATGTGGCTGCCGTTGATGAGTCGGGCCGTGCGGTGGCTGCCGACGGTACCGAGCTCACGTGCGGCTTGGTCCCGCTTGCCGGCGACGTGCGCTTCCATGCCGTGGACTTTTCCTACGTGTCGGGCACCCGTGTGCTCACGGACCTCAACCTGTTTGCCAAGCCGGGGCAAAAAATCGCGTTTGTGGGCTCGACGGGCGCCGGAAAGACGACCATCACCAACCTCATCAACCGCTTTTACGAGGTCGATGACGGCGAGATCACGTACGACGGCATCGATGTCAAGCACATTGCCAAGGCCAGTCTGCGTGGGTCGCTCGGCATTGTGCTGCAGGACACGCACCTGTTTAGCGGCACCATTGCGCAGAACATCCGCTTTGGCAAGCTCGACGCGACCGACGAGGAAGTGCGCGCCGCTGCCGAGGCAGCCTGCGCGGATTCGTTTATCCGCCGCCTGCCTAGAGGGTACGACACGCCGGTCACGGCCGACGGCGCCAACCTGTCGCAGGGCCAGCGCCAACTGCTCGCCATCGCGCGCGTGGCCGTTGCCGACCCGCCGGTGCTCATCTTGGACGAGGCCACGAGCTCCATCGACACGCGTACCGAAAAGCTCATCGAGCGCGGTATGGACCGCATCATGCGCGGACGCACCACGTTTATGATCGCGCACCGCCTGTCCACCGTCCGCGACGCCGATGCCATCATGGTCCTTGAACACGGCCGCATCATCGAGCGCGGCACGCACGAAGAGCTGCTCGCTCAGCACGGCGAATACTGGCAGCTCGCGCATGGCTTAAAAGAGCTGGATTAACCCGTTCGAGCACGATGCTTTGAGCCCTCCGTGCCCCCTCACCTAGCCTCAAACCATCACAACATTCGACGTTTTTCGCCAAAATCGAGAAAAGCATCGAATGTTGTGATGGTTTTTCTGCCACTCGGCCGGGTGGAATCGCTTTCTTGTGCACGAAGGTGTGCGGACCCGTGGGCAGGGGAATAAGGTTGGTTATCCGACTCCATTGGAGGGCTCATGGACCTGCCGATCGTCTTGTCCCATAAGACTGCCTGGCTGTACCACAACGTGGCGCGCCCGTCCGAGCCGCTCTCGCGAGCAAGCAGCCTATACGATGAGGACTCGCTTGCTAGCGAGGCGGAGCCGACTGCGAGCCTGCCCAAATTGGGACTCGATGCCAAGGGACTGAGGGCTTCAACGGCAGTTGGGATCGTTACCGACTATCTGGTTTCGCTTGGTATTCCACGAGAAGAGCTCGATCATATCGACACGCTCGTCAACTTCGATTTTGAGCGCTCGACGCCGGCTGGATTTAGGTGCCACGTGTTTGGGGCGCCGGTACCTCCAGGCCATCTTATCGAGGTGGCAGAGGGCCTTCTAGTGGTTGATGAGGCCATGTGCTTTGTTCAAGCGGGTTCGTGGATGAGCGAGCCCGAGCAGCTGGAATATGGCTACGAAATCTGCGCCCGATACCATTTGAATCATCTGTCGACGGACGATTATGTCGAGATGGGGCAGAGGTATACCGTTGCCGACTTGATTGCCTATTGCAATGAGAACCGATCTCGTCAGGGGGCTATACGCGCGGCCGCCGTGCTCAGGCGCGTGCACGATGGCGCGCGATCGCCCATGGAGACGGCCACCGCAATCATGGTCGTAGCAAAACGTTCCCAGGGAGGGCTGGGATACGCCAAGATCGAGCTCAACCATCGGGTTGATGTTCCCAGCGAGTTCAAGTATCTCGCAAAGGCCGGGTATTTCGAGATCGACGTATATGCACCTGCGAGCGGTACGGGGATTGAATATAACGGCTCGGACCATCTTGATAAACAGCGCAGCGCGTCGGATGCGGAGCGCATGACCGTGCTGAGCGCGCTGGGCTTTAGGATGATCGTCCTCACCGGGACTCAGTTTGCCCATCAGCTGCAATTGCACCGGGCGATGAACGCCATCGCGCTTGCGATAGGCCTTAAGTGCGACCGAAGCGAAGCGTTCCAGAAACGTCAGAACGACCTGCGAGAATTCGTGATTCGGCACTGGGACGGCGGCCTCTAGGGGCGTTTTGGTCCTTCTACGGGGTGCCGTGGGCAGGCAAACCATCACAACATTCGACGTTTTTTGCCAAAATCGGGAAAAGCATCGAATGTTGTGATGGTTTGTGTGCTGAGGATGGGCTTGGGAAGTTCGTTTTGCTCGAAGCGACCTGTCCTGTCGTACGGGTGTCGGCGTGATTCTCCCGTGGGGTATTATGTTTTCCGAAGAATAAAACGCCGCGTGAGGGGAGGCCTGCGTGGACGGACACGTGCAACATGACGGCTTTGGCCGCGATATCAACTACCTGCGTATTGCCGTTACCGACAAGTGCAATTTCCGCTGCATTTACTGCATGCCGGCCGATGGCGTGGCGCCCCGCGCGCACGACGAGCTGCTCAGCGCCGAGGAAATCGCCCGCTTTGTGCGCTTGGTAGCGGGGGAGGGCATTCGCCGCGTGCGCCTGACGGGCGGCGAGCCGCTGGTCAGCCGCCGTATCATTCCGCTTATTCGCGACATCCGCGCGATTCCGCAGATCGAGGACATCTCGCTTACCACCAACGGCGCCTTGCTGCCCAAGCTGGCGCCGCAGCTCAAAGACGCGGGGCTTAACCGCGTCAACATCTCGCTCGACACGCTCGACCCCTTGCTGTTTGGAAAGATCACGCGCCTGGGTCGGCTCGAGCAGACCATGGCCGGCATCGACGCGGCGCTGGCTTGGGGCTTTGAGCCCGTTAAGGTCAACTGCGTTGTGGTGCGCCGACTCAACCAGGATGTGGCGGCCCTTGCGCGGCTCACGCTCGACCGCCCCATCCACCTGCGCTTTATCGAATACATGCCCATTGGCGACGAGCGCACGAGCTCGCATTGCGCTGTGGACCCGCATGCGCCCGCGCTCAATCCCGAGCTGTGGGACGCGAGCGATACCGTGCCGAGCGACGAGCTGCGGGCGCGCATCAATGCCGGGGCCGCCGCGGTGGGACTGGGCGACCTCGAGCCGCTCGACATCAACGACGCTCCTGCCGGCGCGGGCCCTGCGCGCTACTGGCGCTTTCCGGGTGCGGCGGGAACGGTCGGCTTCATCAGCGCCATGTCCAATCATTTTTGTGCGAACTGCAACCGTCTGCGCCTGACGGCCGATGGCAACGTGCGTCCGTGCCTGTTCAGCGATGCCGAGTATTCGGTGCGTGAGGCGCTGCGCCGTGGTGATGATATGCAGGTACTTTCGATTTGGCGCGATGCTGTGGCCCACAAACCGCAGGAACACGCGATAATTGAGGGCACGCAACGATTTATGTCCCAAATCGGAGGATGATCATATGGCCAAGAGCAGGTACGCCGATGCCACCAAGGCCGCTCGCAGGGCCGCGATGTCTGCCCACAAAGTCACGGCTGCGGCGAATGCTGGCAACGCCGACGCGTCCGCGCAGCCGACTGCCGGTGCTGCCACCGAGCCCGCCCGTGACGCCCGTCGCGACGAGCTCACGCACGTGGACGCCAAGGGCGAGGTGCGTATGGTGGACGTGTCCGACAAGGCCGAGACCCATCGCATTGCCATCGCCGAGGGCACCATCCTCATGCACCCCGAGACGCAGGCCATGGTGCTGCAGGACCGCGCTAAAAAGGGCGATGTGCTTGCTTGTGCGCGCGTGGCGGGCATCATGGCCATCAAGCGCACGAGCGACATCATCCCCATGTGCCATCCGCTGCTCATTACCAAGAGCAAGTGCGACATTGCGCCCATCGCTCCGGCGGGGACGCCGGCCGAGGACGTGCCCGAGGGCTGGGCGCCGGCGCGCGTGGACGGGCAGGTTGGCTTTCACGTACTGGTTACAGCTGGTGTGACGGGCAAGACCGGCATCGAGATGGAGGCCCTGACCGGCGCGAGTGCCGCGTGTCTGACCATCTATGACATGTGCAAGGCCGTCGATCGCGGCATGGAGATCGTCGACGTGCGCCTGCTGCACAAGGAGGGCGGTCGCTCGGGCGTGTGGGATCGTGCCGAACGCCAGGCCGCTACTGTTGAGGCCGTGGGAGCCGCGGGCAATGCACCCGCGGGCACACCCGTCGCCGTTGCGCCCGCAGCTCCGGCACCGGCCGTTCCCGCGATCGCGTTTATCGGCTACCAAAACTCGGGCAAGACCACACTCGTCGAGAAGGTCATCGCCGAGCTCACACGCCGCGGCCTGCGCGTAGGTTCGCTCAAGCATCATGGGCATCATGGCTTTGATATCGATGTGCCCGCTAAGGATACGTGGCGCCATCACCAGGCCGGATCCAAGCACGTGGGACTCATCTGCGCCACGCGCTGGGCGGAGTACGCCGATACGCGCGAGGAGGACGAGATGCTCGCGCGCGAGCTGCTGTCGCGCTACAACGATGTTGACGTGGTGATCATCGAGGGCTACAAGACCGAGGGCTTCGACAACATCGTGGTGGCGCGCTCCGGTGTCGACCGTCTGCGCGGCAAGAGCTCGCTCGATCTGGTCGACGGTCACACGCTGGCCCTTGCCTGCAACGAGGCCCTGGCGCGTCAGGCCTTCGACGCCGGCTTTGCGACCCGAGCCATCAACATCAACGACGCCCGAGCCATCTGCGACCTCATCCAAGATCATCTGGCCTAAAACCTGCCAAAAAGGGACAGGTTTGTTTTGGCAGGTTTTATCTGGGCAGACGTCACTTCCACCACAAAGGGGCCAGGCACCTTTGTGGTGGTTTTTGCTTTGGTAGATGTGTGGGACATGCCTTACAATCTACCAAGTAGTTCATGACGGGCGAAAAACGGAGAAAAGGGGCTTGATGCGTCCTTAATGTTTCATGCGGATTGATTGATTTGACAGACGGTGGCGAATGCCCGCCGTCCGCATTCGTATGAAACAAGGAGTCTCCATGCTCGCCTCCCTTTTCTCAAAGCCTCAATCATCGCTGTCCGCGCAGGCCAAGCGCCTGGTGGCGATGCGCTTTCTCATCTACACCGGTTTTCAGACCAGCTACTTTATCGGCGTCATCGGAACGCTCACCTATGCGGACGGCGCTTCGGTCGTCGCGACATCGCTGGCCGTCCTGTTCATGAACGTTTTCGTGATCCTGGGATCCTTTGCGGGCGGTGCTGCGCTCGATGCATGGGGTCCGCGCCGCCATTTCTTGCTGAGCATCGTCGGTGCTCTTGCAACTGGCACGGCAATCATCGCCTTTGGTAGCGCGACCGGCGTCGTCCTGCTCGGCGCGGTGTTTCTGGGCTTTGTGATGGGATTCGCCCAGCCCATCGCCACGTCCTATCCGGCCTACCTCACCGACGATCCTGTCGAGCTCAAAGACATCAACTCCGCCATCGCCATGTTTTCAAACGTGAGTATCATCGTTGGCCCCACGCTGGGTGGCTTTGTCGCGGCTGCTGCGTCGTCGCGCGCGGTGTTTGTTCTCATGATGCTCTTTACCGTGCTGGCGCTCATCGCCGGTTGGGGCTTTAGGCCGCAGACCAGCCATGTCGTCGGGGATGCGGATGCCGATTCGGCGGAGGAAGGGGAGCGTGCGGGACAAAGCTCCAACCCCAGCACATCCACCCGCGCCACCTTCGCAGCCAGCATCAAGACAGTCTTCACCAACAGTGTCCTCGCGCTACTTTTCTGCATCATTTTTCTTTCGAACTTTGGCTACGGAGCCTTCGATCCGCTCGAGTCGTTTTTCTATCGCGATGTCCTACGCGTCGGCGTTGAGTGGATGGGCTGGCTCTCGTCGGCCTCGGGCGTGGGCGCGGTGCTGGGTGCCGTGCTCGCGCTCCGCTTGCCGCCGCACTTGGTCAACCTAAAAACGCTGCTCGTGGCACTTATGTCCGTGGGCCTGGGAAGCCTGCTCTATGTGGGGACGCCGTACGTGGGTGTGGCCCTTGTCGGTCAGGTCGCCCTGGGCATAGCTTGGGGTGTCGTCAACCCGTTCCACAACACCATCGTGCAAACGACGGCGCCGCTCGAGCAGCTTGGTCGCGTCAATTCGGTCATGGGCTTTGGCAATATGTTCGCTGGCGTGGCCCCGCTGGCGATTGCTCCGTGGCTGGCGGCGACGTTTGGCGTGCAGCAGACGCTCATCGGAGCAGGCATGGTCGTGACGGCAGTCCCCGCGGCGTTGCTGCTGTTTGGGCGCCGGCATTTTGATCGTGCCGCAAGGCAGTAAAGACCATCACAACATTCGATGAAAATCGCGATTTTGCCGAAAAACATCGAATGTTGTGATGGTTTGGCCCACAAACGCCACTTCCCCCACAAAGGGGGCCAGGCACCTTTGTGGTGGTTTTTGCTTTGACGGGCCGCGCCTGTGCCTTGGTATACCATGTACGCCGTTTGCGAATACACCCCACACCGCCGCACAACTCAGAAAGGCCCCCATGGACGCCACCTTCAGCCACATCAAAGCCGTGTTCTGCGATATCGACGGTACGCTGCTCACGAGCCGGCACACGGTGTCCCCGCGCACCGTGGCGGCGATCCGCGCCCTGCGCGAGTGCGGCGTGCTCTTTGGCCTGTGCACCGGGCGCGACGCCCACGCGACCGAGGCCATGTACGAGCTCTGGGGCATCGAAGGCTTGGTGGACGTGCTCGTGGGCTGCGGTGGTGCCGAGGTCATCGACCGCGCGCACGACATCAACGAGCTGAGCTATCCGCTGTCGGGCGAGACCATCGCGCGCATCTGCAAGCACATGGCGGACCTTCCGGCAACGCCCGTCTGCCCCCGAGACGGCGTGTTCTACGTGCCCGAGAGCAACGCGTGCGTCGAGCACCTGTCGCGCGTCGACGGCGTGCCCTACCAGGTGGTCGATTTTGCCGAGTTTTTGCGCGAGCCACAGCCCAAGGTGATGTTTACCATGGCGCCTGAGGTAATGCCGCGGGTGATTGAGCGGGCGTCGACGTTTGCCGATAACACCGTTAAGGCGGCGGCTCTGCAGACCACGCAGCGGCTCTACGAGTTCATGGATCCGCGCGTGTCCAAGACGCGCGGCCTGGTGCGCGTGGCAGAGCTCAACGGCATGGAGCTCCAGAACATCTGCGTGTTTGGCGATGCCGATAACGACACCTGCATGGTGGCTGACGCCGGCGTGGGTGTGGCCATGGCAAATGGCAGCGATGCCACTCGCTCCGCCGCCGATTTTGTAACCGCGAGCAACGACGAAGACGGCATCGCGATCTTTATCCAGGAGCACCTGCTGTAGCACCGGGGAAGAACCACCACAATAGGTGGCAGGCATCTTTGTGGTGGCCTCAGGCGATTTGGGCGAATTGCTACCTAGAATCTGCACGAAAATTCAAATATAGTTGTCTGAACATCATGCTTCTAACCACCGGTGGGTTAAAGATATTCTCATCAGTTTGGTAGGATATTCCTTCCGGTTAATGACCTACCGCTCACGGTCGATTTTCGACCGTTCACAGGATGTTTGCTCTTGAGCAAAAGGTTGTGCAAATAAATAAAATGCTATTAAAAAACTGATAACTAACTTAATTACCGGTAGAAACAAAAAATAGATAGCGAATAAACGAAGGTAAATCTGAGTAAATGTCAAGAGAATTAAGAACTTGCACAAAAATGTCGGTTTTGCTGCTCAGATGTTTAAACAATCGTTATAATTGCATCACTTAGCGAGCGCAATTACAGATTGCGCAGATACGTTTGATAGGGAAAGAGCAAGATCGCGGTCTCTTGGGGAGGAGACATCGATGAAAGCGAATTCAGACAAATCTAAGCAGAGTAAAAAAGCGACGCGCCGTGTACTGGCAGGCGTTTTGTGCGGAGCCTCCGTTTTGAGCCTGGTACTGTCGCTCGTCATGCCCCCGATCTCGCAGGCCATTGCCAACGATGCCCAGGCAGCTCCTACCGAGGAAACTGTGATGGGGGGGGTTCTTCAAGTGAGTCTACTGATGTAGAAAACACTACTAACGGGGATGCCGAAAACCAGAATAGTGATGATGCCGAGGATGACGCGAGCGAGGATACCGTCGACGCAGACTCGGCTGCTGATGGTGCGGAAGCCAAGGGTGCGGATGACGGTGCTAACGGCGAGGGCGCAATCTCACTTGCTGCAGAGAATGAACCGACTCATGAAATTAGCAGCGGGACAGATCTGAAGTCAAAGCTCCTTAACAAGGATCTACGCGATGGAAACGGTGCTGCTACTTTTAAGCTAACTGCCGATATTGAGTGCGACGATGAGATTCGGCTTGAAGGGGCAAACACCAAGATCACCTTGGACTTAAATGGCTTCAAGATTAAGCACGATAGTAGTGCCAGTCCGTTGTTCGATGTTGCAGATTATGCGACGCTTACGGTCATGGATTCCGGGAAAGTACCGGAGAAAGTTGCCGACGGCCAGCAGCTGCAAGATAAGGACGAGCACCTGACACCTGAAAATTATGGCAAGACGGCAATAATGTCTTATGACGGTAATGAAGTTCCGGAAGATCTTACCTATTACGTAACCGAATCGGCTGCAAGTGGTGTAGGTACCACTGAGAAGATCAAAGAGTACAAGGCGACTATTAAGGGTGCAATTGTTGGAGTCACCAAGAACTCCAAGATGAGGCTCATTAACGTTTACCAACATGGCACGTTTAACCTCGAAAGTGGCGCTATTACGCAGAAAAAGGACTGCAACGTCGGCAACCTCATCTATGCCGAGAACGGCTCTGCCGTCAATATGAGCGGCGGATACGTTTGCGGCGCTTCCGGCTCGGGTGACGGCGCGGGCATTATGGTATCCAACGAGAAAGGCGACGTCTCGACCCTTAAACTGACTGGCGGCGTCATTGCCGGCAACAGCGCTAATAGGGGCGGTGGTGTGTATGCCCGTTATTCCGAGGTTGCCATAACTAATGGCATAATCTCCGGTAATAGCACACTCGGCGCGGGACTCGGTGGCGGCATTATGGCCGAGGGCGGCATCGTGACCGTTTCTGATGGCTATATCACGAATAATAGAATGGCTAAGTTCTGCGGCCACGATGGCTGGGGTGACCATGGCGGTGCTGGGCTTGCTGCCAATAACGGCGCCCATGTCACCATTTCCGGCGGCCAGATTACTGGCAACTATTCCGAGGAAGCCGGTGGCGGCGTTTACGTTACCGATGTGGATCGAAATGAGGAGTCTTCTCGTTCTGGAATGGCGTGGCTGAATATCACGGGAGGAATTATTGCCTCTAATGTGAGCAACCGATCCGAGGGTGCCGGCATTCGTGTGGGCCAGATGGTTGACGCGATGATTAACGGAACTACGAGCAGCAAGGTCTACATTACGAATAACCATTGCATGTCTCGCTTTGACTGGGGCGGCGGCGGCATCTTTGTCCAGGGAAACTCGAATGCGGGTAAGGAATATACTGCTGGTAGATTATTTGTATACAACTCGTACATTAGCAGCAATACCGCCGGTGGCTATGGTGGTGGCGTTGCAGTCTGCCCGACGGGCAAGACGCTGGTGACGAACACTGACGGCACTGCAATCTTTGGCAATATATCTGCTGGCGTTGAGCACAATGCTGCTGGCGATGAGCACAATGCCAACGGTTACGATCCGGCAACTAACAGTGGTAATGAAGGCAAGCCCCATCTTTCAAGTGGCGGTAGCGAAAAGAATCAAGATCAAGATGCATACAACTCGGAGAAGTTCCGCGAGAACGGCCATGCCGATTTCTTCCTTGCGGCAAAGGATGGCCATAAGGAACCGCTTGCGGCAATAATCGGCAAGATGCTCGGCGGCGGAGACGCCAAGTATTCGGGAAGCAAAGAGCTCAAAGAAGCTATAAAAATTCCTGCCGATGGCGGCGTGCAGATTTATCGGAGTATCGGATTGACTTCGGATGTTCATGTTGGCGACGCTGAAGCAAATAATGCACAGGCGGCTGCTACAACCTTCATCACGGGCAACTATTCCTGGGACCATGGCGGCGGCATCATGTCGAACGGCGACCTGTACCTAGGCGTGCCTGCGGATACGTACGTCTACCCAAGCCTTAAGCTAAAGGCGTCAAAGGCGCTGAAAAATAAGCAAACCGAAAAAGAAGAAATGCTCACAAAAGATCAGTTTTCTTTCGCGGTTTATCGCAAGGATTCGGATACTGCGACGGCGCCTTCTTGGAAAAATGACTCTTTCAGCGATGGTGACTGCACCTTAGTCGGGTCTGCCAAGAATGACGCTGAAGGTAACATCACGTTTGACCTTGGTGAACAGTTCGTAGATAAGACTGTTGTGGCTAACAAGATTACATACTACTTGGTCGAACAGACCGGTGGAGACTCTGACATTGAGTACGACCACACTGTGTACGAGATCGAGGTGCAGCTCACGGACAACGAAACTTTGCTCATGAATGTGCCGAAGAAGGATGATTCAAGTCAGAACGTTCCGCTTTACGTCCATAACTATACGATTACAAGCGTGAGTGCGACCAGGCGCTCCGGAGGTTCAACAAAAGCGCTGGGCATTATGGAAAGAGACGGCGAAGGCTATTATTCGATTATCGACTCCAACGCGGAAAAGACCTTCACCAACAAGTACACTCCGTACACCTCCAGCGGCTCCTGGACTCCTAAGGCGACTAAGGTCGTTAAGGGTGGCGAGATGAAGGAGTTTACGCTCGAGTTTGCGAATAACCCGGACTTCAACAACGCTCAGACGGTTAAGACTTGGGTCGATGGCGACAAGTCCCAGACGCTTTCGTTCTTAAATGCGTCTGGTGAGGGGATTAAGTACTCGCTCTCTGATATCACGAAGAATCCCTTCACTGCCGGTGATCCTACGGGCCGTGGCGCTTCCAAGACCTTTACGTACTACGTGTGCGAGAAGAATGAAAGTTCGATTTTCTCGCATTACAAGTTCGATCAGTCGGTCTATAAGCTTGACGTAACGATGACGGATCAGAAAGATGGCACGATCGCTGCCACGAATGTGACCTACACCCAGACCAAGGACGCTGACGGCAACCCCATCGACGAAGCCGTTCAAACTCCGGTGAAATACAACGACGGATCCGATACTTCTAAGCCGACCTCCATCCCCACCTTCATCAACACCTACTCCACCTCTTTGCCCCTTTCTGGTATGTCGGGCGTCACTCTGACGTACCTTGCCGCCGCGGCGATGCTTTGCGTCGCTGCGGCCTGGATGCACGTTCGTCGCAAGGCGAGCGCGAAGGGAGGTGAGCGTCGTGAATAAGAAAGTTTGCTCCTTCCCGATCTTGTTTGCGCTGCTTGCCCTCCTGATCGGCATCTGCGCGGTTGTGTTCCCCGCATCCGCGCAGGCCGCGCCGAGTACGACCGGATCCATCACGGTGGGCGGTACCGTGGCGCGCAGCTACAACGCCTACCAGATCTTTAGCGCCAACGTCATCGATGACGACAACGATGCCAAAATCGCCACCGACCTTGTCTGGGCAAGCGACGCCGTGCGCGACGCCGTGCTGCCTGTGCTGCATAGCGCTGGTATGCCCAATTCCCAGACCACCGCGCAGGAAGCTGCCGAGCGGCTCAACACCGATTCCCACCTTACGAGCGCGCTGAGCGCACAGCTCGCTCGTTCCCTCCGGAGCTCTGGCGCCGTGTCCGTGGCCCTCAACGCGGGCACGGCGGCCGAGCTGCCCTGTGGCTACTGGCTCATCGTCGCCGACGACGACGCCATCTCCCAGAACGAGGCCGGCACCGCGCCGGTCATGGTTCTGGTCGGCGGCAGCGCCGTCACCGTCAAGCCCAAGGCCGCCACTCCCAAGGTGGCCAAGCATGTGCTGGAGGACAGCACCGCCGCCTGGGGCAAGGCCGCCGACGCCACGGTCGGCGACGACCTGTACTGGCGCCTCTCGGCCACGATTCCCGCGGGTCTTGCCGCCTACGACACCTACGCGGTGCAGTTCGTCGACACCATGAGCGCGGGGCTCGACCCCTCCAAGGTGGCCGCGAGCATGCGCGTATACGTGGCGGCGGGCGCGGACGGCGGCTTCGACGCCGTCTCGACCGGTAAGGACGGCCGCGTCGGCACCGAGCCCGCGAAGGGCTGGACCGACATCACGGCCCAGTGCGCCACCAAGGTAGCGGCCGACGGCAAGACCTTCACCGTGCGCACCGGCGACCTGGTCGCCGCGCTCGGCGGGGCCGACGCCTTTACCGCGGGCGCCCGCGTGATCGCCGTGTACAACGCGCCGCTCAACAGCGCGTGCAACCACGGCATCGCGAAGGGCAACCCCAACGAGGTTTACCTGCGCTACCCGCGCTCTCCTCTTGCCGACCAGTCCGGCGACGCCGGCTTCACCCGCACGCCGAGCGACGACGCGTGCGCCTACACCTGGGATCTCGCACTCACCAAGCGCGGCAGCGACGGCGACAAGCCACTGCCCGGGGCGGTCCTGAGCATCGCCGACGACCGCGGTCGCACGCTTGCGGCCGACGGCACGTGGGATGCGCAAGGCAAGGTCACCGTCACCACGGGCGAGGACGGCCGCGTGACCGTCTCGGGCGTGGACTCGGGCAAGCTGGAGGTCCGCGAGCTCAAGGCGCCCAAGGGCTACACCGCCTTTGAGGGCACGCGCTGCGTGACGGTCAAGGCCGAGGGCCTGGACGTCGACCAGGTGGCCGCCGCCAAGCCCAAACTCACCATCACGGCCGAGTCGCCCCTGCGCGCCGACAGCGCGGACGGGTCGACGGGCAGCCTGGAGGCGTCGCTCATCAACACGCCCACCGTCACACCCCCTAGCATTACCACCGGAGGCTTTATGCCCTCGACTGGCGATATGGCAATGTACGCCGCGGCCGCCGCAGCGGTCGCGGGAGCCGCGCTCATCGTGGTCGCGCTCCTGGTCAAGCGGGGAGGTGGCAGTCATAAAGAGTAGCTGGCAGCCCCACAGAGAGCGGGGCGAGACGTAGCGAAGTAGATGCTAAGACACAGACAGATGATGACCGATCAAATGGGAATCAAGCAGAAAGCAGAGGAAAAGAAGATGAGCATGAGCAAGAACATCGCACGCCTGGCAGTAACCGCCGGCCTCACAGCAGCGCTGAGCTTCGGCGGAGTCATGGCCCCGGTGACCATGGCGTTTGCTGCTGAGGGCGGCTCAACTGTGACGTTCAGTGATTCCGATTACGCCAAGTCGTCTACCTACAAGGGCATTCAGATCTTCAAGGCTAAGGTGACTACGACTAACGGAACCACGACGGTGAGCGGCATCGAGTGGGCCGGCGCCGATACGACTGAGCAGCAAGCGATCCAGCAGGCTGTTGTTAATGCAATTCGAACTATAAAAAGCGATTACAGCAGCACGAACGCTCAGGATGCAGCCGACTATCTGAGTGCAAATGCCCACGTCTCGGGGACGTCCGAGCAAGTCAAAAACGATAATGTACTGAGTCTGATTGCTGCCAATCTTGAAAAGAACACTACGCTTACTTGGAAGAAAACGTCGGAAAACAGTGCCCAGCTTACTGATCTCTCTGCTGGTTACTGGCTGTTCCTCACCAATACGTCTGGTGAGCCTGACGGAAAGTCTACCGACGCATTTACGGCTCCTGTGTATGCTGTGATTGACGGCACCAGCGCAACAACCATTAAGCCTAAGAAGAGCGTCCCCACGGTCGAGAAGAAGATCCTCGATGATGCTGACGCTGCGAAGGCGACGGATATCAAGAGCTCACAAGCATGGAAAGACGTTGCTGACTCCCAGATCGGCCAGGAGGTGAACTACAAGCTCACCGGCAAGATTGCCAGCAACTACGCCACCTTTGACGCGTATGCTTACAAATTCACCGATAATCTTTCGACGGGTCTGGATTATGTCGATAACTCAGTCGAGGTGTACGCCCTGAACAACAACACCTACACTAAGATTAGCTCGACTTCCTATTCGGTTAGCTTCCAGAATCAGAAACTTACCGTTGACTTTCCTGTTGACAACAACGGTAACAAGGGTTTGAAGTCTGCCATTGCTGACGGTACTGGCACCCTCAGCATTGATGAGAACACCGAGATCGTTGTCTTCTACAAAGCCAAGCTTAACAAGAACGCTGTTATCGGCAACAACACCACAGAGCACACCGTGGGTGGCAACCCCAACACCGTTAAGCTTGAGTACTCTAACAACCCGTATGGCAATGACACAGGCGAGACGATCGAGGACACCGTCGCCGACTTCGCCTTCAAGCTCAACCTCAACAAGGTCGATCAGGGCACCGAGAAGGGCCTTGCGGGCGCCGTCTTCACCATCCAGTCCGCTGATGCGAACACTCAAGACCAGTATATCGCCTCGAAGGACGACCCCACCGCGGGCGTCGTCGCGGGCCAGCTCGTGACCGTTGCCGACGACAACGACCTGCCTGGCTACGTGAAGTTCACGTCCGACAAAGACGGCAAGATCCCCGTCTCCGGCCTCGATGCCGGCTCCTACAGGGTGACTGAGGTCCAGACCCCCGACGGCCCCTACACCAAGGCCAACCCCTTCACCTTCACCATTACCCCGACGTATGACGATGCGACCATGAAGGTGAAGGATCTTAAGGCGGAGGTTTCCGCGGCCGACAAGGTCCGCACCGACATCGCCTTCGGCACGCTTGACGGCAAGGCCGGCGACAATGTTCTTCATGGTCAAGATGGCACCGGCACCAACGCCGCTGCCGGCGAGGTCACCATCAACATCGGCAACACCAAGTCCGTGGGCCTCCCGCTGACCGGTCTTAACGGTGTGACCTTCACTTGGATCGCTGGTGGCGCGGTGCTGTGCATCGGTGTGGCGCACCTCATCCGCAGCCGTAAGCAGGCTGAGGAGTCCGAGCAGGAGTAACGCTCGCTCACCCATCCCTTTGGCAGGTGGGATGTGATGGCCATGAGACTTGCGGACACTTTTCTCGTCCATCCACGTTCTTGCTTTGCCATTCTCTTTTCGGGGCAGACTCCGCACTGGAGTCAGCCCCGTTTTTTTGGGATAACGCAGCCAGCCTCCACCGTCCGATGCGGGTACGTTCGTCATCGCGTTTCTTGACTCGTATGAGGTTCGGATTAAGGTCCGTAGGCGCACGCGCGGTGCGGACGGTAGAAGGCATTTGCGCCGCAACAAGCGCAAATAAGAATGCCCGGGGGTCGGATCCCGGGCATTTAACAACGTCGGAAACTGGTCGCCCGCGCTCCTAAGTACTTACGCGGGGTGCGTCGTTTCCTGTAGCTATTGTATCCCGAATCGCCCCGCCGATCCGGGCTATTCTGAAAACGTAAACACGTCGGGCAAACCCGGACAATGCGGCCAAGCTCCGCCGGACGAGAAACCGTGTGTGTAACTATCGAACAAATGTTTGCAATTATTGCGTTTAGCAGCTGTGGGTGCATGCACTCGCAGTAAAATATCCTTGCGACGCATCCCGTGCGCGGGCGGCCGACGACTCGATCGGAGGTCACCATATGCTGAAATTCCTTAACGCGCTCGCCGCCCTCGCGGCGGTGGGCTCGTTCGTCATCGCGTTTCTTGACTCGTATGAGGTTCGGTTTAAGGTCCGTAGGCGCACGCGCGGTGCGGACGGTGGACGGCATTTGCGCCGCAAGCGCAAATAAGAATGCCCGGGGGTCGGATCCCGGGCATTTAACAAAAACTGAAAACTAGGTCGCCCGCGCTCTCGTACACTTACGCGGGGTGCGTCGTTTCCTATTGACATTGTATCCCGAATCGCCCCGCCGATCCGGGACATTTTGAAAACTCAAATGTAGGCTTAGGCACGAACGGTATCTCTTTAATTCCGAAAATTATGTATAATTCCAATACAAACTGGAATCGAACGAAAACAATGGAAATGAACGAAGCGTTAATCTACTTACAAGAAGCACTAGGCCTCTCCGCCAAGACCAAAACTTGGCCTGGATCCGCACGCTTGCCGCTGCATCTGCGGGCGATTGAAGTCCGCGCTGTTGACGCAAACGGTTTTTCGTTTTTGCTTGCAAGTTTGCCTACTGGCGTCGGGCTTCCCGAGGCTAAGAGGGTCTATAGTCAGCTAGCCTTGCGTGCGGAGACTCCTGTTGTCGTTTCGTTTCCTGATGCCGATGCACGTCAGCGCAAAGCATTGGTCGCACAAGGGATTCCGTTTGTTTGCCCCGGCAGACAGGCTTTTCTTCCATTTATGGGCACGGCCTGCACGGAGAGGGGCGGTGCCCGGTTTCGCAATCACGCGACCAAGATGTCACCCAACGCACAGGCTGCCGCAATCTGGGGAGCAGCCCAGGAGCCATATCGCCCCCATGACCTTTGTCGTGCGCTTGGGATCTCGGCAAGCCGCGCGAGTGAGGCCATAACCGAGCTTGTTGACAGGGGACTCGCGAGGCGCGAGCGTTGCGAGCGACGTGTCGTCGTGTTCCCTGTTGCCGTTGATCTTTTGCTCAGCGAGCACATGGCAGAGCTCTCCTCGCCTGTCTCGAAGGTCTTTTTTGCAAGGAAGACGCCGCAGATCGACTATCTTGTTGACGCCGGGGAGACGGCGCTCGCCGCGCGTTCGATGCTCGCTGCACCGGGCATGGAACAAAAGGCCGTCTTAAGAAGTGCATGGCGTCAACTGAGCGACCTCGAAGTCGCAGACGGGGAGTTGCCGGATAACGAAACGGCGATGATTCAAGTGTGGCGCTATGCACCCGTGTTTGCCGGCTCCTCCCGTGTCGACGACATTTCGCTTGCGCTATCTTTGGCGGCAATCGACGATGAGCGAATTCAGCTCGAAGTCGATCGCATGTTTGGAAAGGAATATCCATGGCAAGAAGCGCTGTAGAGGGTCTCCAAGAATTTCAGCAGCATATGCAAGAAGCTGCAGGATCGTATGCTCTTATCGGCGGCACGGCATGCGACATTTTGCTCGCGGAGGCGGGACTTCCGTTTAGGATGACTCACGATTTTGATGTGGTAATCGTCGCCGATGACCGGTTGCCTCAGACGGCAGAAGCTATATGGACTTTGGTGCGTGATGGCGGTTACCGCTGCGGCTGGGGCGAAGGCAAAGGCTCATGTTTTTATCGGTTTACAGAGCCCAAGAGGCCGGGTTACCCCCATATGATCGAACTCTTCGCGAAGTGCCCCGACTTTCTAAAGGGTCGTGAGGGGATTGATGTGGCGCCAATTCACGTTGGTGAAAACATAAGCAGTCTTTCGGCAATTTTGTTGGACGATGCTTACTACAGCTTGTTCCTTCAGGGAATTCGGACCGTAGACGGCGTTTCGGTCCTGGGTACGGAATACATTGTCCCGTTCAAAGCGAAGGCGTATCTCGACCTAAAAGCCAGAAGGGAAGCGGGGGAGAACGTTGATTCGAAGAAGGTAAAAAAGCATAAACGCGATGCGCTGAGGCTTGCTCAGTTGCTTGGCGAGTCGGAAGGTGTAGACCTGGGCGAAGAACTGAAGGACGATATGCTTGCGTTTGTTAAAGATTGCGAGGTGGGCGACGTCAATCTGAAACAGATCGGGGTTGCGGGCGTAACGATGGCGCAGTTGCTCGAGACGATGAAAGCAACATATGGCTTGATTGGTTGAGTGGGGTTACGTGGCCCGAACGGTGCAGTCTAGCGGCGTTGTCTGGCGCGGAAGCTCGCTAATCGGCTATTATTTGTTTAGACAACCTGAGCTGTAAGGAGTGACCGGCGATGGTGCAGGGCGCCAAACATATGAAGAGCAATAACGCCGCGGACAACGGCGGCTCAAGCCCTCAGCCCAAACCTCAACCAAAGCCCAAGCGCCGCCGCAAGCGGCTGCCGCGTTGGGCCGACCGGCTCATCACCATCGTCATCATCCTTATTGGCGTGGGTCTCATGACCTGGCCGTGGATCCTGGACCGGCTCGAGGCCTCGGGCGTGTTCAACCAGATCAGCACGGTGTCCAGCACCGTGGACGCGCTTTCGGAAGAGGAGCGCGAGCGCATCCTGCTACAGGCGCGCTCCTATAACGAGCAACTGGCGGGCGAAGCCACCGAGCTTCCCGCCGACCAGATCGAGCCCTACGCCCAGCAGCTCATCTTTGACCGCGACCCCATGATGAGCTGGGTCGAGATCCCCTCCATCGACGTGAGCATGCCCATCTACCACGGCACGAGCGAGGAGGTCCTTATGGCGGGCGTCGGCCACCTGGAGGGCACGAGCCTGCCGGTGGGCGGTACCTCGACGCATTGCGTGCTTACCGCGCACTCGGGCATGCGCAACCTGAGCATGTTCGACGACATCCACTCGCTGGAGCCGGGCGACCTGGTGCTGCTGCACACCATGAACAAGACGCTCGCCTACAAGATGGCGGACTCCGAGGTGGTGCTTCCCGAGGAGATGGAGTCGCTGACCATCGAGCCCGGCGCCGACAAGGTGACGCTCGTCACCTGTACGCCCTACGGCGTGAACGACCATCGCCTGCTGGTGCATTGCGTGCGCACCAAGTACAGCAAGAAGGATGTCGACAAGCAAAAGTCGCTGGCCGGCCGCCACTGGGGCAAGCGCGAGTTTGCCATGCTCATCGTGGTCGTGGCCATTGTGCTGTTGCTGCTGGACATCGTGATCCACGCGGTCCGCAAGCGCCGCAAGGCCAAGGCCTCGGCATAAGGCTCGCCCAAAACCACCACGTAGGTGCCTGTCCCCTTTGTGGTGGTTGGCTCCAGCTGGGCAATCGAGGTATCCAAACCGTCCCAACATTCAATGAAAATCGCGATTTTGCTGAAAAACGCCGAATGTTGGGACGGTTTTGCTGCAGAACCGCCGGGCCGTGCCCGCCGCCCTCGTTACGTTTTCGCTGCATTTGGGTAAAGCACCTGCTCCAAGCGGCCTTGCCTTGTATACTGGAACGGTTTAACTGTTATGCGGAAGGGAGCGCCTATGGCACTCAGCGAGAAAGACGTGCGCGGCATTGCCGAGTACGCAAAGATCGCACTGACCGATGACGAGCTCGCCCAGATGACGTCCTACCTGAACGATGCCGTCCAGATGCTCGAGCCCGTCTTGCAATATGACTTGCCCGACGTGGAGCCCACGTTCCATCCCATCGGAAGCCTTTCCAATGTGATGGGCGATGACCTGCGCGAGCCCGAGCGCGACCTGCCGCTCGACGTGGCGCTCGAAAACGCCGGCAGCGCGCGCGACCGCTACTTCCGCGTGCCGTCCATTTTGGGAGAGGGGGAGAGCGAGTAATGAAGCTCAATCTCGATCGATTCACGGCCGCGCAGCTGGCCGAGCACGTTGCCGCCGGCGATTTCTCTGCTACCGAGGTCGCGCAGGCCTCGCTCGAGGCCATCGAGGCGCGCGAGGGCGGGGTCCAGGCATTTCTGCAGGTGGCGCCCGAGCTCGCGCTTGAGGCTGCTGCCAAAATCGACGCCCGCCGCGCCGCTGGCGAGGCTCTGCCCCCGCTCGCGGGCGTGCCGCTGGCCATCAAGGACAACATGAACCTTGTGGGTACGCGCACCACCTGCGCTTCCCGTATGCTCGAGGAATACCAGAGCGTCTACACCGCCACCTGCGTCCAGCGCATGCTCGACGCCGGCTGCCTGCCCATGGGCAAGGCCAACATGGACGAGTTTGCCTTTGGCAGCTCCACCGAGTCCTCGGCCTTCCATCGCACTAACAACCCCTGGGATACCGAGCGCGTGCCCGGTGGCTCCTCGGGCGGCTCCGCTGCCGCCGTCGCCGCGGGCGAGGTCGCGCTCTCGCTGGGCTCGGACACCGGCGGTTCCATTCGCCAGCCGGCGAGCCTGTGCGGCGTGGTGGGCTTTAAGCCCACGTACGGCGCCGTGAGCCGTTACGGCGTGGTTGCCTTTGGCTCGTCGCTCGATCAGGTGGGACCCTTCGGCCGCACGGTCGAGGATGTTGCGTTGGCCATGAACGCGCTTACCGGTGCGGGCCACGATCCGTACGATTGCACCAGCCAGGATTGCGCTGTCGACTTTACCGAGCATCTCAACGACAGCATCGAGGGCAAGCGCGTGGGCATTATCCCTGCATTTATGGAGGCCGAGGGTCTGACGCCCGAGGTCAAGGCCGCTGTTCAGCGCGCCGCCCAGGAGCTGCAGAACCAGGGCGCCGAGCTGGTCGAGGTCGACCTGCCGCACCTGGATGCCGCCATCGCCGCCTATTACGTCATCGGCCCGGCCGAGGCGTTTTCCAACCTGGCCCGCTTCGACGGCATTCGCTACGGCTATCAGGAGGAGGGCTGCGCCAACCTGTCCGATCAGAGCTCGCTGTCGCGCGCCCACGGCTTTGGCGCCGAGGCCAAGCGCCGTCAGATGCTCGGCGCCTACCTGCTGAGCTCGGGCGTGTACGACAAGTATTACTATGCTGCGCAAAAGGCCCGCACGCTCATCACGCAGGACTACGACGCCGCGTATGCCAAGGTGGACACCATCCTGATGCCCGCCTCGCCGCGCACGGCCTTTAAGTTTGGCGAGATCAGCGACCCCACGCAGATGTACCTCTCCGACCTGTACACCATTTCGCTCAACATCTGCGGCAACGGTGGCATCTCGGTGCCACTGGGCCTGGGCGAGGACAGCAAGCTGCCCGTTTCTGCCCAGCTGGTGGGGCCCGCCTTTAAGGACCGTCAGCTGCTCACATTTGCCCGCGCCCTGGAGCGCGGCTTTGCCGATGCCGCCACGGGCGCGCCCGCGCTTTCCGTCGCGCCCGATTTTGCCGGGAAGGGAGGCGAGCTGTAATGAAGGAGCTATCCGAGGTCCTGCAGGATTGGGAGGCCGTGATCGGCCTGGAAATCCATACCGAGCTCACCGCACTCGATACCAAGATGTTCTGCAACTGCAAGCTCAGCCACGATGACGAACCCAACGCCAACGTGTGCCCGGTATGCCTGGGCCTGCCCGGTGCGCTGCCGGTGCCCAACAAGCGCGCCATCGAGAGCATCGTCAAGGCCGGTCTCGCCACCAACTGCGAGATCCAGCGCCACTCGATGTTCTACCGCAAGCACTACTTCTATCCCGATATGGCCAAGAACTTCCAGACCACGCAGGGCCCGGTCGCCTTTGCCATGTACGGTCACCTGGACCTGGACGTGACCGGTCGCGGTGCCGCCGAGCGCCCCGACTGCGCGTTTGGCGAGGCCGAGGCCCAGAGCCTGGCGAGCGCCTCGGCCAATGCCGAGGGCCTGTCCACGTCCATGACGTCGACCATGCGCGAAGGCAATCAGCGCGCCGGCCACCTGGCCAGCTATGACGCGTCCAACCTGCAGATGCCCGAGCGTCGCGAGGACGGTTCCTACACGGTGCCCATCCGCATCCTGCGCATCCACATGGAGGAGGACGCCGCCAAGATGGTGCACGTGGGCGGTGCCGAGGGTCGCATTACCGCCGCTGCCGAGTCGCTCGTCGACTACAACCGCTGCGGCACGCCGCTGATTGAGCTCGTCACCGAGCCCGATCTGCGCACGCCCGAGGAAGCGCGCCTGTTTATGGAGAAGCTCCGTCGCATCTTTGTGACGCTGGGCATTTCGGACTGCTCCATGGAGAAGGGTTCCATGCGCTGCGACGGCAACGTGTCGCTGCGCCGCCGCGGCGAGACCAAGCTGGGCACCAAGACCGAGCTCAAGAACCTCAACTCGTTTAAGAGCCTGCACGACGGCCTTGCCTACGAGATTTGCCGTCAGGCCGAGGTGCTCGAGGAGGGCGGAATCATCTATCAGGAGACCCGCCACTGGGAGCCCAGCCGTAAGCGCACCGTGGTTATGCGTGTGAAGGAGACGGCCGACGACTATCGCCTGTTCCCCGATCCCGATCTGGCGCCGTTCGATCTGGACGACGAGTTCATCGACCGCTGCCGTGGCGAGATTCCCGAGCTGCCCGATGCCAAGCGCGCCCGTTTTGAGACCGACTTTGGTATTAAGGCGGCCGATGCCGAGCAGATCGCGGGCGACCCCGAGTTTGCCGAGTTCTTTGAGGCTGCCGCTGCCGGTATGGCTGGCAAGGAGGCCCAGACGGTCGCAAACCTGCTGGTCAACGAGATGATCGCCTACCTTAAGAGCGCAGGCGTGTCGCTCGCCGAGTCCGGCATCGCGCCGGCTCAGGTAGCAGCGCTGGCCAAGCTGCTGGTGACCGATGCCATCAGCTCCAACCAGGCGCACGAGGTCTTTGAGGCCATGGCCCAGACCGGTGACGACCCCAACAAGATCGTCGACGAGCGTGGTATGCGTCAGGTGAGCGATGCCGGTGCGTTGCAGCCGATCGTGGACGAGGTGCTGGCTAACTGTGCCGATCAGGCGCAGCAGTATCGTGACGGCAACCAGAAGGTTATCGGCTTTTTGGTGGGCCAGTGCATGAAGGCGAGCCGCGGCAAGGGCAACCCGAAGCTCTTCAACGAGTTGCTGAGAACGTCGCTCTCGTAAGCGGGAACCCGGGAGCCCCGGCAGGGCGGGTGCTTCCTCAAAATTTCAAACAGTCCTGCGCAAGACGAAGGCCACATTAAGTGGCCTTCTTTGCGTGCGGAACTCATTTTGAGCAAGCACCCGCCCTGCCGGGGCTCCCGGGTCCTGCAACGACTCGGCCGTTCGGGTCAGGCGGGGCTGAATGGAATTTGGTGAATGAGGGTGCCGTTGGCGCCTTCATTCTTTATATATGTTGGGAGCGCCAAGCGGTGGGGGTGGTGCCGGTGTATTGTTTGAAGGCTTGGGCGAAGGCGGCCTGTTGGGGATAATCGAGCCGCTCTGCTACCTGCGCTATCGTGAGCGAGCTATCGGCCAAAAGGTCCTGTGCTCGCTCCATGCGGCGTCTGCGGATGTAGGCGCCCAGGGACTCGCCAGTTTGGGCCTTAAAGGTGGCGCATAGCTTGGAGCGGCTTGTGTAGAGCCTCTCGGCCACCTCGTTGATACCCACATGTTTGCCCTTGTCGAGCGAGCGTTCTACAAGGCTCGTCGCTTCCTCGGCAATGGTCATGCTGGCGCGTGTGTCTGCCGCCTGCCGCGCCTGCTTGTGGGCCGCGCGCGAACAGGCGAGCTCCGCGACCATGGTCTCCACGATGCCTTGCATATAGACGTGTCCGCCTACGGCGCGAGCGCGGTCCTCGTTGATTCGGCGTAGTGTGTGGCAGATGGCAGATACTGCCTCCTCGTGCCACGACTCGGCAAACGCCTCAAAGACTCCCGCGAACTCGGCGGGATAGCGATGCTCCAACTCGTCAAAATATCCAGGCAAAAAGAGCACCGAGCGTGAGTGATAGAGTTGCCCTGCAAACAGCGGGCTTAGCTCCTCGCCGCAGCTGTCTTGGATAAAGCTGCAGACTGCGCTGCTCGGCCACGGCCCACGCAGCGGCTTGAGGTTCGCAGGCGTTATGCCGGCTTCGGGCATGCACATGAGCGTGGGCGCGCTGACCTCGCTCACGCACGCGTACGGTTCGGGCGTGTATTCGGCTAGGTGCATGTTGTGCATCGGGGTAATGAAATGCTCCATGACGATGCAGGCGGGGGAAAGGGGCATGATCCATGCGCGTCCGTGCGCCCGATCGTTTGCCACCTCACCGGTAAAGACGGCGCCCTTGCCGGAGAACTCCAAGCCAAACTGCTCAAACTGCGGTGCGTAGAGCTCGGTTATATCGGTTGCCGCCCGCCGCATTTTCAAAAGCGTCCCCTTCATTTGCGAAAACGTCCACGCCTGGCCCAATTGTGTGCCTTGGCTAACACGCCCATGATAAGTTTCTTACGGTTAACTCTCAAGCCGTTAGAAAGGAATCTCATGGCAAAGGGATCAAAAAAGGAAGGTGGCGGCATCGGCGAGTTGCTTGCATATGCCGGTGAACGTAAATTCCTAACGTATTTGGGCATGGCCCTCTCGGCGCTCTCGCAGCTGCTGAGCTTTGGCCCGTACGTGTGCATCTGGCTTGTTGCGCGAGATCTTATCGCCGTGGCGCCCAACTGGAGCGAGGCCGCCAATATCGCGATGTATGGTTGGTGGGCTGTGGGCTTTGCCCTGGCGAGCATTGTGGTCTATTTTGTGGGACTCATGTGCACGCACCTGTCCGCGTTTCGCTGCGCATCCAATATCCGCAAGACCACGAGTGAGCATCTGCTCAAGTTGCCGCTCGGCTACTTTGACACGCACGCCACCGGTGAGCTGCGCCGTATCGTAGACGGATGCGCTGCCTCCACCGAGACGCTGCTCGCACACATGCTGCCCGATATCGCCGGCGCCACCGCCATGGTCGTGGGCCTGCTCGTGCTGCTTTTCGCCCTCGATTGGCGTTTGGGTGCGGCATGCCTAATCTCGGTCGTCGTTTCGTTTTGCGCCATGGCCACCATGATGAGCGGCAAGGGCGCCGAGTTTATGAAGGCTTACATGGGCGCGCTGGTCAAGATGAACAAGACCGGCACCGAATACGTACGCGGCATCCCCGTGGTCAAGGTCTTCCAGCAGACGGTCTACTCCTTTAAGGCGTTTCACGATGCGATCGCCGAATACGCCGACATGGCGCAAAGCTATGCGGGCACGTTCTGCCGAGGCCCGCAGGTGCTCAACCTTACCGCGCTCAATGGCCTCGTGGCATTTCTTTTGCCCGTGGCGTTGCTGTTGGCGCCGGGCGAGACGGACTTCGCGCACTTTATGGTCAACTTCACGTTTTACGCGATCTTTTCGGCCGTGGTGCCGACGGCCATGACCAAGCTCATGTTTGTGGGCGAGGCGTCTCAGATGAGTGCCGATTCGCTGGCGCGCATCCGAAGCGTTATGGATTCCAAGCAGCTCTCCGTGCCTGCCCAGCCCAAGCACCCTATCGGCAGCGATGTGCGCTTTGAGGATGTAAGCTTTACCTACGAGGGTGCCGAAGCGCCTGCCGTCGATCATGTGAGCTTTAGCGTTCCCGCAGGTAGCACCCTTGCGTTGGTTGGTCCCTCGGGCGGCGGTAAGTCAACCTGCGCAAGCCTGATCCCGCGTTTTTGGGATGTTTCCTCGGGTCGCGTGCTTGTGGGCGGCGTAGACGTTCGTGACATGGATCCGCACGAGCTCATGGACCAGGTCGCCTTTGTGTTTCAGACCAACCAGCTGTTCCGGCAAACACTTGCCGATAACGTGCGCGCCTCCAAGCCTACGGCCACTGACGACGAAGTGCGTGCGGCCCTCTCCGCAGCTCAGTGCGACGACATTGTGGCCAAGCTCCCGCAGGGTATTAACACCATGCTCGGTGCTGGAGGGGCATATCTTTCGGGCGGCGAGGTACAGCGCGTGGCACTCGCCCGCGCGATCCTTAAAGACGCACCTATCGTGGTGCTCGATGAGGCCACGGCGTTTGCGGATCCCGAGAACGAGGCACTCATCCAGCGTGCCTTTAGCAAACTGGCGGCGGGTCGCACAGTCATTATGATCGCGCACCGGCTTTCGACCGTGGTGGGGGCCGACAAGATCGTGGTGTTCAACCAAGGTAGCGTGCAGGAGACTGGCGCCCATGCCGAGCTGCTGTCCCAAAACGGTCTATACGCCAAGATGTGGGCCGAATACGAACAGGCCGCGAGCTGGAAGATCACTGCTGCCGCGGATGCCGCCGTCACGAAGGGAGGCGAGGCCTAAATGTTCGCCTCATTCCAAAAGAAGTATTTCCTATCCGATAAAGGCGTCGCCGGCGTAAAACGCGGCATTTTCTGGACCGCGCTCACCAATCTCATTACCATGGCCGGCATGGGCTTATTGTTCCTGGTCATGGCCGGTTTTGTCGAACATCTCGCCACCGGTGCCGACCTGCCGGATGCCCTGCCGATTGTGGGCGGCCTCCTGGTCTTTTTCGTGTTGCTCTTTGCCTCTAACTGGCAGCAGTATTACTACACCTACTGCATCTTTTACGAGGAGTGCGGCAAGCAGCGTATGGAGATTGCCGAGCGCTTGCGCAAGCTGCCGCTGTCGTTTTTTGGCCGTCGTGATCTGGCCGATTTAACCGAGACCATCATGGGCGACGTCCAGGCCATGGAGCACGCCTACAGCCACGTGCTGGGAGAGCTTTGGGGTGCCATCATCGCAAGCGCCATTGTGTTCGTGGCGTCGCTGTTCTTTTGCTGGCAGCTGGCGATCGCGGCGTTTTGGAGCGTGCCCGTGGCCTTTGCCGTGCTGTATCTGACACGCGGCCCCATGACCCCGGTGTTCGACCATGTGCGCGCCGAGAAGGTCAAGGTTACCGAGGCGATCCAGGAGACGCTCGACTGCGTGCGCGAGATCCGCGCCACCAACCAGGAGGCTCATTATCTTGAGGGGCTCAACGCCGTGATCGATGCCGAGGAGCGCGAGACCACCAGAGGCGAGCTCGCCAATGGGCTTTTGGTCAACTCCGCCTTTGCCATCCTGCGCCTGGGGATTGCCACCACGTTGGTCACGGGCGCTGCGATGGTCGCCTCCGGCCAGGTCGACTTTTTGATGATGTTTGCCTTCCTGCTTATGGTGAGCCGCATCTATGCGCCCTTTGATCAGGCGCTGATGCTGATGTCCGAGCTGTTTGCCGCCGAGTCGTCGGCCAAGCGCATGCGTTCCATCATGGAAGAGCCCGTGGCGCGGGGCAGCGAGCAGTTTGAGCCCGTAGGCCACGATGTGGTGTTCGATCACGTGGCATTTGGCTATGGTGCGGGCGAGGACGGCCGCGCCGGCGAGAAAGTTCTTACCGATGTGAGCTTTACCGCCAAGGAAGGCGAGGTCACGGCACTGGTCGGTCCTTCGGGCTCCGGTAAGTCCACGGTGAGCCGCCTGGCCGCGCGCTTTTGGGACGCCACCGAAGGCACGGTCACCGTGGGCGGCGTGGATGTTGCGAGCGTGGATCCCGAGGTGCTGCTGCGCGACTACGCCATTGTGTTCCAAGACGTGCTGCTCTTTGACGACACGGTGATGGGAAACATCCGTCTTGGTCGTCGCGATGCCACCGATGAGGAAGTGCTTGCTGCCGCGCGTGCCGCCAACTGCGACGAGTTTGTGAGCCGCATGCCGCAGGGCTATGACACCATGATCGGCGAGAACGGCTCCAAGCTGTCCGGCGGTGAGCGCCAGCGCATCTCTATCGCCCGTGCGCTGCTCAAAGACGCGCCTATCGTGCTGTTGGACGAGGCGACGGCGAGTTTGGATGTGGAGAACGAGACCGTGGTGCAGCAGGCGCTCTCCCGCCTCCTCGCAGGCAAGACAGTTATCGTTATTGCCCACCGTATGCGTACGGTGGAAAATGCCGACAAAATCGTTGTACTCAAGGATGGTGTGGTTGCCGAGCAGGGCACTCCGGCGCAGCTCAAGGCGGCAGGTGGAGAATTCGCCCGCATGGTGGCGCTGCAAAAGGAAGCAGCTACCTGGCAGTTGTAAGAAGGGGCAAAGGGACAGTCCCTTTGTCACATTGACAATCGGTTACTCCGCATCGTTAATTTTCAAAAGGTTAGCCATGGCTGACCTAGATAGTTAGATAAAATTGAGATATTTCAAAAGCGTGCTCGAGCAAACTTGTTTACTCGGGTGCTGAGGCACCATGCCGCGTCCAATGCGGCAAAAGGGAGAAGCAACATGAAGAAGTCGACGTTTAACACCCTGCTTGTCGGTGGCGGTTTTCTGCTCGGTACGGCCGGCATCAAGCTGCTCACCAGCGCTCCGGTAAAGAATGCTTGCGTGCAGGGTATCGCGTGCGGCATGCGCATCAAGAACGGCTACCAGGACATGGTCGAGCAGGCCAAGGCTAATGTCGACGACATGGTTGCCGAGGCTGCTTACATCACCCAGAGCGAGGCCGCTGCTGACGAGGCAGCCGAGTAACGCTCCCAGGCACAAACTATGAGATTCTCGATTATTAGCGAGATCCCCGGCAGGACCCGTCTTCAATTGGCGGGTCCTGTGCCAGAGAGCGATCTCGATGCACTTCTTAAGCTTGGCGGCGACATCGACGGCGTGCACAAGGTGCGCGTCTACGGCCGCATCGGCCAGATGGCGCTCGAATACGATGAGCCGCGCCGCGCGAGCGTGCTGGCCGCCGTCGGTGCGCTCGACGCTCAGGCCATTGCCGACGCAAAGACGGGTTACGTGATGCAGCTTGAGCCGCGCAAGCACAAACTCGTTATGGACCTAGCGACACTCGTCGGTGCCCATTACGCGCGTCGCTGGTTTTTGCCCACGCCCCTGCGTGCGGTGTTTGTCGTAGCCGGTTACATGACCTTTTTGCGCGCTGCCCTTCATGAGCTGGCGCAGCCGCGCCTGACCGTTCCCGTGCTCGACGCTTCGGCCATCGGCATTTCGTTCGTCAAACGTGATGTCGACACCGCAGGCCAGACGATGTTCCTGCTCAACGTGGGCGAGCTGCTCGAGGACTACACCCGCGCCATGAGCGAAAACGAGCTCATCAACTCGCTGCTCGATGTGCCCGATAAGGCGCAAAAGGTCGTCGGCGACATCGAGGTAAGCGTTGCCGCCGCCGAGCTCGAGCCCGGCGACTTGGTGGCCGTGCGTACTGGCATGTCCATTTGCATCGACGGTGTTGTCGAGCAGGGGAGCGCTATGGTCAACCAGGCGACCCTGACCGGCGAGCCGCTGGCCGTCGAACGCAGCGTGGGCGACGACGTGTTCGCCGGAACCGTCGTGGAAGACGGCAGCATCTTGGTGCGCGTGCGCGCCAATACGGCGCAAACCAAACTGCGCTCGATCGTCTCGCTCGTGCAGACGGCCGACTCGCTCAAGTCCGAGGGCCAGTCGCACATGGAAGACCTCGCCAACAAGATCGTCCCGTGGAACTTCCTGCTCGCGTGCCTTGTCGCGCTTACCACGCGCAGCCTCATTAAGACCTCGGCGGCGCTGATGGTCGACTACTCGTGCGCACTCAAGCTCACGGGTTCCGTCGCCGTCATGACTGCCATGAGCGATGCTGCCAAGATGGGCGTCATGGTCAAGGGCGCGAAGTACTTTGAGTCGTTTGCCAAGGCCGACACCATTGTGTTTGATAAGACCGGCACGCTCACCGAGGCACAGCCGCGTCTAGCTTGCGTGCTCACCACCGACGGCTGGAGCGAGGACGAGGTCCTGCGCCTTTCTGCTTGCTTGGAGGAGCATTTCCCGCATCCGGTGGCACGCGCCGTCGTCAACGCTGCTCGCGAGCGTGGGCTCGAGCACCGCGAGCGCCATGCCGCCGTCGAGTACATCGTGGCGCACGGCATCGCTTCCTCCATCGAAGGGCGTCGCGCGATTATCGGCTCGGCACACTTTGTGTTTGAGGATGAGGGCGCGCAGCTCGATTCCGACATTAAGGAGCGCATTGAGTCCCAGATGCAGGGCCTGTCGCCGCTGTATCTGGCGGTCGACGGCACCGTTGTGGGCGTGCTCGGAATCGAGGATCCGCTTAAGCCCGGGGTCCGTGAGGCCATCGCCGACCTGCATGCGTTGGGCGTCAAGCACGTGGTCATGCTCACGGGCGATTCCGAGCGCACGGCCGAGCGCATTGCGCGAGAGGCAGGGGTCGACGAGTTTAAGGCCGAGCTGCTGCCCGAGGACAAGTACGCTTATGTGGAGCGGATTAAGCGCGAGGGGCGCCACGTTGCCATGGTGGGCGACGGCGTCAACGATTCACCGGCGCTCGGTTTGGCCGACGTGGGCCTGGCGATGGGTGGCGGAAGCGATATCGCCAAGGAGGTCGCCGATATCATCCTGACCGATACGGATCTGGCCGCAATCGTGCGCCTGCGTCGCATGAGCCAGGGGCTTATCGACCGTCTGACGAGTTCGTATTCCAAGGTGATGCTCACCAACTCGGCGCTGTTGGCGCTGGGCATTACCGGCATGATCACTCCGCAGACGTCGTCACTGCTGCACAACGGCTCGACAATCGCCTATAGCTTGGGCAACTCAAAAGCGTACCTGCGTTAGCAGACGTGTTTGCCCACGTTATCTGGCCTGCGCCCAGACGGCATCGGTGTCGTCCGGGCGCAGGCCTTTTGCGTTTGAACATTTGCTAGCTTCTCTATATAGTGTTGCTAGCAAGGCTAGCAATTGAAGGGAGCGAGATCGACATGGGTGCTGTTAGCGGCATGGCGCAGGTGAACGTTCGCGTGGATCGCCAGGTCAAGGACCATGCGGAGGAAGCGTTGCGGCTTTCGGGCGGGTCACTGCCCGAGCTCATCAAAAAGGTGGTGGCCAAGGTCGCGCAGGGTGGCGGGCAGTGCGAGGAAGTGCTTGCGGCCGTCGACGACCGGCGGCAGACCGTCGCGCACGATACTCCGTTCGCCGCATCATGGGCGGCGGCGGATCAGCTTTACGCGGACCTGGGCATCGCTACGTCGCCCGTATCCGACAATCGCGATTGGGACACAATCTATTCCGAAGCCATGGACGAGCGCTATCGCCAAAAGGGGATGATCCTGTGAGCGGGGCTCCCCTCAAAATAATGGTGGATGCCAACGTATGGGTTGATTCGTTTTGCGTCGACCATGCCGAGTCGCTTGCCGCGCGTGCGTTTATTGGGCAGGCGACGGAGGCGGGGGCATTGCTGTTCTTTCCGGTGCATATCGCCAAGGACGTACTGTATGTTGTACAGCACGAACTGAAGCGCAGCGTTCTTGCCGGCGGGGGAGCGCTCGGCGAGGCTTCTGCCCGCGCGATTGGCGATGCGGCGCTGGCGTTTGTTCGGAACATGACCGAAAACGCCACGGCCGTGGGTGCAGATGCGTCGGACCTTTGGCTGGCCGACAAATACTTAGCGCTCCATCGCGATTACGAGGACAACTTGGTACTCGCCGCATGCAAACGCGCCCAGGTCGATTACTTGGTGACCAACGATCGAAAACTGCTCGAACATGCCGATCTTGCAGCAAAGACACCTCGTCAAATGATGCCGATTCTTGCCTTGGCCGAATGCGGCGGCGCGGCAATCGGTTGACGCGAACTGTTTGCGGGCCTCTTGGACGACGATGCGCCAAGGGGCCCGCGTCTGCTATTTACAAAAGCTCGGCCTTGATGGCGGGACTTTCTGCGAGCTGCTCGGCTGCCTTTTCGTCGGAGCTGTCGAGTGCTGCCAGACTGCGGTAGACCCACTCGTTGACCTGGGTGTTCTTGACGCCTGCGGTCTGCATAAGGGCGCCTACCTCGCGGATTGCTGCGAACAGATCGGCCTTGGGACCCGCGAGCTCGACCTCGATACCGTGGTAGGCGGCCACGCCGCGGTTCTCACTCACGTGGTCGATAAAGCCCTCGACGGTCTCAAGCTGCTGGGCGAGAGCTGCATCATCGTCAACGTCCAGCGCGACGAGTGCGTTCGATACCGTGAGGGCGGGATGTCCGCAGGGGACAAAACCCTCGATGACATCCATAGCTTCGGTAATGGTTGAGCCCAGGCCTGCGAGGGCATCGACGAGTTGCTGCTTGGTATCCATAACGGTCCTTTCGACGGGTCAATTTTGCTTGGCGAAAATATACGTGACGCGATCGGTAACAAAAGTGCGAAGTGCGGCGCACATTGGGGTCTTCACAGCTCGTGCATAGAACAGCTGTCCGCTTTCAGAACGTGGTAAGATAACACTCCACAAGCGGGGCTCGCCCCGCATGTTCCTTGAAAAGTCGACGGGCGTTGGGTGCTCGTACCCAATGCCATCCAGACTTTCCCGACATTCGGGGGCGACTGGTTTCGACACGATAGCTCTGAGAGAGGAAGCAAGCCGAGGTCTCCTCGCCTCGTTAAACAGGGGTACCGTCAAATTGAATTGACAACAACTCTTCTTTTGAGCCTATGGCTCTCGCTGCTTAGTTTATAGCGGCGCGTCAACCCGGTGATTTCCCCGACACCGGCGCGACGTCATCTTAGGGGAATGCTCCTGCGCACGTAATCGGTATGGCGTGGGCTAAGACCGAACCGGTTAGGACGTCACGAGCGTGTCGCTGCGCGCAAAGCGTCCGAGACTAAACCAGCGACTGAGCTTGGAGATGCCAATCAGGGGGCTTTCGTGGACCGGAGTTCGATTCTCCGCGCCTCCACCAATAGTTACAGGCAGGTAGATATTCGTATCTACCTGCCTTTTCATTTCTAGCCCGTACCGCGGAGAATCGAACTCTGTGCAGGGCGCGAGCGTAAAGAAAACGCGTAAGCGTTTTTGGCCCGCGGGCGAGGACGCCGGCAGGCGGCCGAAGCCGGTGCGTGTTCGCGAAGCAAACACGCGGATTCTCCGCGCAAAGCCCCAACCCAAAACAGATGTGCTGCCGATGGTATTTCAGCTAGCCATGCCCAGCACCAACGGATTCCCCCACCCGCGGAGAATCGAACTCTATGCAGGGCGCGGGCGTAAAGAAAACGCCTCAGTGACGCAGAGTGGGACGCGCTTTCCCAATGGCAGCCCAGGCGGAAAGCCCATCCCGGAATCCGCGCTCAGACTGGGACGTAGTTTCCGGATGACGCCTCAAGCGGAAACTGCATCCCGGAATCTTCATTCGGAATGGGATGCAATTTCCAAATGAATGGCTAGCGGAAAGTATATCCCGGAATCCGCGCTCAGAACGGGTCGCGCTTTCCCAACGGCGGTCCAAGCGGAAAGCGCATCCCGTAATCCCGCCTCAAACTGGGACGCACTTTCCGCTGCACCTGCCGCCTCGAAAAACCTGCGCGCCCTCCATTCCAAAACTGGGTAGAAGAAAGCCAAAACGCAATCGCAGGAGGTCAATATGACTGCAGAAGATAAGGCAAAGAACGCCGGCAAGGTCGCGCTCGTCTTGGAGGGTGGCAGTTTTCGTGGGCAGTTTACCGCCGGCGTGCTCGACGTTCTCATGGAGGCCGGCGTCGAGATTCCGGCGGTATATGGCGTATCGGCCGGCGCCCTCAACGGCGTGAACTACAAGTCGCACCAGATCGGCCGTGCCAACCGCATCAACCTGGCTTTCTGCAACGACAACCGCTTCATGGGCGCCGCATCGTTTGCGTCCACGGGCTCCATTGTGGGTTACGACTTTATCTTCAACGATGTCCAGGACCGCCTGGATCCCTTTGACAACGAGACCTTCGACGCGAGCCCCATTGAGATGTACGCCGTCGCGACGGACATGCTCTTTGGAACCGCCACGTACCTCCCGGTCAAAAGCGCCGTGCTCGATCTCGACGCCGTGCGCGCCTCGACCTCGCTGCCGCTGGTGACGCCGCCGGTCGAGATTGACGGGCACAAATACGTCGACGGCGGCGTGGCCGATTCGGTTCCTATCGAGCATGTGCTCGAGGAGGCCGGCTTCGAGCGCGCGGTTGTTATTGTCACGCAGGACCGCTCGTACGAGAAAAAGCCCTACGAGTTTATGCCTGCCGCGCGCGCCCGCTATGCCGACTACCCCTACCTGCTCGAGGCTATCGAGACGCGCCACGACCGTTACAACATACAGCGCATGCACCTGTGGAAGTATGAGCGCGAGGGCCGTGCGTTGGTCGTCGCTCCGCAAAAGCCGGTCGAGGTCGGCCATGTCGAGCACGATCCGGCAAAGCTTTTGGACCTGTATATCCAGGGCCGTCAGGAGGCAAAGCGCCTGCTCGCGGAAATCCAAGAGTTCGTTGAGCGCTAGCGACGGCGAACCCTCAAAAAATGACAACAGCTAAAGAGTTGGAAAAATCACGGCTCGTGGATGACATGTGCAGAAACTCTGGTCGGAGCCAAAATACCTGTTGACTCGTACGGCGAGCGGGGTAATATGGACGGGTTACTTGCAGAGCCCCGTGAATCTCTGTAACAACACGTACTGTACATGGAGGAGTCTAAGTGATTTCGAAATCGACTCACTACGCCAAGCAGGGCGAGGTCCAGCGCAACTGGGTTCTCGTCGACGCCGATGGTGCTGTCCTGGGCCGTCTTGCCACCCAGATCGCAATGATCCTGCGCGGTAAGAACAAGCCCCAGTTCACGCCCAACAGCGACTGCGGCGACTTCGTTGTCGTCATCAACGCCGATAAGGTCCAGCTTACCGGTAACAAGGCCGACACGAAGACCTATTATCGCCACAGCGGCTACAACGGCGGCCTCAAGGCTGAGAGCTTCCGCCAGGCTATGGAGAAGCACCCGGAGAAGGTCATCGAGCGCGCCGTTCGCGGTATGCTGCCCAAGACCACCCTCGGCCGTGCCCAGATGACCAAGCTTAAGGTCTACGCTGGTGCCGAGCATCCGCATGCTGCCCAGAACCCCACGAAGATTGAGCTGGAGGCTTAAAGATGGCTGAGAACACCGTTGTCTACCAGGGTACCGGCCGTCGTAAGAACGCCGTCGCCCGCGTCCGTCTCGTCCCCGGCACCGGCAAGGTGACCATCAACAAGCGTGACGCCGAGCAGTATTTCGGCCGTCATCAGCTCGTTGAGAACGCCCTTGCTCCCTTCAAGGTGACCGACACCGCCGGTCAGTTCGACGTTATCGCTCTGTGCGATGGCGGCGGCATCTCCGGTCAGTCCGGCGCTCTGCGTCTGGGCATCGCTCGCGCTCTTCTGAACGCTGGCGACTACCGTGCTGACCTCAAGAAGGCCGGTTTCCTTACGCGCGATGCTCGCGTGGTCGAGCGCAAGAAGTACGGCCTCAAGAAGGCCCGCCGCGCTCCCCAGTTCTCCAAGCGCTAAGGTTTTATCTCCTTTCGAGATACAATGTACAAGCGGGGCCTGCCGATTCCTCGGCGGGTCCCGCTTTTCTTTTTCGACTAGGGTGGGCGGTTGTATATCGCCTGCTAGGGAAGGAGCGATCCTATGCCCCAGAACATCTTCGGTACCGACGGCGTCCGTGGCGTCGCCAATGCCGACCTCTCGTGCGACCTCGCGTTTCGCCTGGGCCGCGCGGCGACCAAGTTCCTTGGCCCGGACATCTGCATCGGCCGCGACACGCGTCTTTCGGGTACCATGCTCGAGAGTGCTCTGACCGCTGGCATTATGGCAGAGGGCGGCCGTCCGCATTGCTGCGGCGTTATCCCTACGCCGGCCGTGGCGCTGCTCACCGTCCAAAACGAGCTCGACGGCGGCATCGTCATCTCCGCTTCGCATAATCCGCCGGAGTTCAACGGCATCAAGTTCTTTAGCCGCAAGGGCATGAAGCTTCCCGATGCTGTCGAGGAAGAGATCAGCGCCTGGGTCATGTCCGAGGAGGCCATGGCTGCCGACACGCTGCCGACCGGCGCCGGTGTGGGTCACATCATCAAGATGAAAGACGCCCGCAAGGCCTATGTCGATCATGCCATCAGCACGCTCGACGGCCTTAAGCTCGATGGCCTGGTTGTTGCCGTCGACTGCGGTCACGGTGCTTCCTGCCAGACTACGCCCGCCGCGCTGCAGCGCCTGGGTGCCACGGTCCATGCCATCAACACCGATTACTGCGGCACCGACATCAATGTCGAGTGCGGCTCTACGCACCTCGAGCCTCTGCGCGAGCTCGTGCTGCGCACCCATGCTGACATCGGTCTGGCCCACGACGGCGACGCCGACCGCGTACTGTTCGTGGACAGTGAGGGCAACGAGATCGACGGCGACTACATCCTGGCTATCTGCGGCTCCGATCTGGCCGCTCGCGGCAAGCTCGCCAACTCCGAGATCGTCTCGACCGTCATGTGCAACCTGGGCTTCTCCATCGCTATGAAGGAGCAGGGCTTCGAGATGGTTCAGACCGCCGTGGGCGACCGCTACGTTCTGGAGCGTATGCTCGCGGATGGCGCCGTCATCGGCGGCGAGCAGTCCGGCCACATCATCTTCCTGGAGCACAACACCACCGGCGACGGTCTGGTGACGGCACTGCAGCTATTGGCCGTGCTCAAGCGCACCGGTCGTACCCTCACCGATCTTGCCGGCATCATGAAGAAGTACCCGCAGGTACTCGTCAACGTGCATTCCGACAACAAGGCTGGTCTGGACGATTGCCAGCCTATCTGGGATGCCGTCGCTGCCGCCGAGAAGGAGCTCAATGGTCGCGGCCGCATTCTGGTGCGTCCGAGCGGTACCGAGCCGCTGGTCCGCGTTATGGCCGAGGCCGAGACGCACGAGCTGACCCAGCGCGTTGTCGACGACATCGTCGAGGTTGTCAAGCGCGAACTTCCCTAATGGTCAAAAACGAGTGCCAAGTGGTAAACTGTTAAGGCTATTTTGGTCGATTGGTATGTCCGAGGGGGAGCATGTTCACTAAAGTCCTAAGGTCTTTTGGTATGCGTGGTCGAGTCCTTACGCTGGATGCTCCCATCTCGGGCGACGTCATTTCGTTGTCCGAGGTCAATGACCAGACATTTGCCACCGGCCTGTTGGGCCAGGGCGTGGCGATTCAGCCTACGGGTACGCGCGTGATTGCGCCAGCAGACGCCAAGGTCGAGGCTATTTTTCCCACGGGACACGCCGTTGCGCTTAACACGGTCGATGGCTTGGACGTGCTCATCCACGTTGGCTTGGACACTGTTCAGCTCGAGGGCAAGCACTTTACCGTACATGCGCAAGTGGGTGACATCGTCCACAAGGGCGATGTACTCATTGAGTTCGATCGTGAGGCAATTGCTGCCGAGGGCTATGATGTGACGGTTCCCATCTTGGTGTGCAACTCCGTTGAGTTCTCGAGTATCAAGGGCTCCGTTGGTGCGCATGTCGAAGAGATGGACCAGCTCATCGTTGCTCGCGAGCGCTAGCAAGTGCACGTGGCCATTAGCCTACAATTCAAACACGTTTACGGAGGGCGCCCTTGAAAGAGGACGCCCTCCGTGGCAAGATGGGATTTGTCCGAAGCTAAAAGGCTTCGGGTCACCGTGGACGGGCAGGGGCCTCGACGCGGCTAGACACGAGACACATACATTACGCGACCTCGCCCTGGTGGCCGCACACGTTGGTTGCGGCCGACGCGGGCCGCGGGCAAGTGCTTGTAAGGGGAGCCTTGCCTCTCTTGTACGAGAAAGGACGCGTAATGAAGATCATTAAAGCTAAAGACTACGAGGATATGAGCCGCAAGGCCGCCAATATCATCTCGGCGCAGGTTATCCTCAAGCCCGATTGCGTGCTGGGTCTTGCCACCGGCTCCACCCCGATCGGTGCCTACAAGCAGCTCGCTGCTTGGTACGAGAAGGGCGACGTCGACTTTGCCGAGGTCAGCACCTACAACCTGGACGAGTATCGCGGCCTTTCGCACGACGATCCCCAGAGCTATCACTACTTCATGCGTGAGAACTTCTTCGATCACATCAACATCGACCTGAACAACACGCATGTGCCCGACGGTTCCAACCCCGACGCCGCCGCTGCCTGCTCTGAGTACGACAAGATCGTCGCCGCCGCCGGTTACCCGGATCTGCAGCTGCTCGGCATTGGCAACAACGGCCACATCGGTTTCAACGAGCCCGATGACCACTTTTCCAAGGGCACGCACTGCGTCGACCTCACCGAGAGCACCATTCAGGCCAACAGCCGCCTGTTCGACAGCATCGACGATGTTCCCCGTCAGGCCTACACCATGGGTACCCAGACCATCATGTATGCCCGCATGATCCTAGTCGTCGCCAACGGCGAGGCCAAGGCTCAGGCCGTGCATGACATGTGCTATGGTCCGGTTACGCCCGCGTGCCCGGCTTCGATCCTGCAGCTGCACACCAACTGCGTTGTCGTTGCCGACGAGGCCGCCCTTTCGCTCTGCGAGTAGCGCGAATCCTGCATCTCGACATAGCCTTGCCTAAGGCCTCCGCTTTGCGGGGGCCTTTTTGTTATCCCTCTCCGCCCGCTTGACCAAAATCTTGCCGCAAGCTTGACGAATGCCGGATGCCCAACAGTTTGATTCATTCCATACCAGATTCTATGCAAAAATGCCACCAAAAGGTCGTAGACGGTAGCGGGTGCTAGGCGAGTTGAATGACATAGCTGAACCTTGTTCATTTGCGTTACACTGCCGCTTAGATGGGACAAGCTGACAAGCTCATTTACCTGCTTAAAGACCGATTAGTCGGGGGATTAATAACAATCGGCCCTCGCTGTACAAAAACTTGCCGCTTGCGTACCAAAAGACAACCTAAAACGCAAGGTCGCTCTATTCATAGCGCGGCTTGTATGGTCTTGCGGTTACAGTGTCCATACGGTCGAGTTGAGGAGCGGGCATGGTAAACGATTTGAGCGGTATAGACGACCTCGAGCTGATGCCGCTGGGCGGAGGCTATATGGTGCGACGCGAACGCTTGATGAATGAGCTTATCGCCAAGGGCCGAAAAGCCGGCATCGTGGTTCTTTATGCGCCCGACGGGTTTGGGAAGACCTCGGTGCTGCTGCAGTACACCCATGAGGTTAAATGCGACCCGACGCGAGGCCCCGTGCGGATTATCGAGGCCGATCGCGCCATTGGGCGCGAGGTGTTTATGCAGCTCGAGGTGGTTACCGAAGAACTCAAAGACAAACCGCACTCCCTTATCGCGATTGATAATGTGCCAAACCTCGATCAGCACGATACCGAAGACCTCATCGACAGGATTCGCGGCCTGCGCGCTATGGGGATAGGGGTCTTTATCTCCTGCCGTCCTTCAAATCGTCAGCTGATTCATGGGCTGGGCGATTCGGTTAAGATCAATGCGCAGATGCTCAAGGTGCATGCCTATGAGTATTCGGCGTGGGCATCGGCGTTTTCGATCAGCACATCGCTCGACTTTTATCAGCTTACGCAGGGCGTGCCCGAGCTCGTCTCGGCATTGCAGACGGGTCTGTATGGCCAAGGCGACGTAGCCGGTCTGCTCGAAAACGAGATTGTCAACGTATATGGCGCGGCACTTGTCGATCTGGCTTCGCTCGACAATAATGCGCTGTTTTGCGTGGCATGTCTCATGGTTTTGATGGGCGAGGGCAATATCGCAGAACTCGAGGCTTGTGGGGTGAGGTTGTCGATGGTCGACCAGTCCTACTTTGTACGCGACTACCCGATCTTTGGCTTGGATCCCGCCGAGCGGAGTTTTACGTGTCTGGGCACGGAGGATAACGGACGCTTGCGCTTGCGCAAGTTGGTGGCCGAGGTTCGCCCCGAGCTTGTTCCGAGGGCGGCCCGGATTTTGCTTAAGGCGGGTAGATGCGATGCGGCGATGGGCCTGGCGGACGCCTTTTTGGACCGTGAAGCGGTCCTTGAACTTGCTGGGCAGTATGGGGTCGATCTGGCTCTGACGGGGCACGGGGCCGATATCTGCCGGGCAGCGCTGGGCACGATCGATGCCGACGATCCGGCTCCAGAGCCAACGCCTGCTGAGGCGCTCGGCGTATATCTGGCGGCGGTCAGCGTGTCCAATACAAAGCTCGCTCGCTATATGGCATCGGTCATCGAGCGCGGGGGCGAACGGGCGGCCTGCGAAATAGACCCTGTTTCATGGAGGGTGGCCCAGACACTGACGGCTGTTTGCTATGGGGACAACGGGCTTGGGCTTCCTACGAACCTGGCCGTGCCAGAAATAGAGACGTCCCACACCGCACTCGACATGCTGTCCGCGCATATCGAGGTCAAGCGATGCCTGACCGAACGGGGAGATGACGGCGGCGTTCTACAGCAGCTCAAAACGAGCAAGGCCTACGACTGTGAGCTCGACATCGCGGGGATTGTTATACGGGCCGATAGCATGCTGGTGGAGCTCTTTGACGGGTCGTTTACGGGAACCGACGAGCGCGACGACGAGATGACGGTGGTGCGGGAGGCGCTCGACGTGCGTGGGCTTAAGGCGATGGCTATCTGGGTGCGCATGGTGTTGGCGGCACGGCGGCTCCTTTCCGGCCTGCCGGTAACCGACGACGCGGCGTTCAACGAGCTCGATCGTTTTGCCGTGCGCATGCGCGACAACCAGATTCAGCTGTTTGGCCTGTTGCTAGAAGGCTGGCAGTCGCTGGCAGAGGGACGGCCGGTTAATGCAAAGTTCCGTGCGGTCCAAGTGCTCAAACTTGCCGAGGAGTCGATTGCGTACATGCGCGATAACGCATTGCTGCTGGAGCGCGCGGCGTATCTGCGTAACACCTCGATGGTTTCGGTACGCGAGGAAGCGGAGTTGCTCGATATAAGCCAGACGCAGGTTGGTGGTGCAGAAGCCTGGATGGTGGCGCTGCATTTGGCTTGCGCGGGGCGAGATAGCGATCTTGCGGCCTGGATGTCCATGAATCGCGCGGGGATTCTGGAACCATCGTATCGGCTCTTTGCGCGCCTTGCCATGCATTGTCTGGGCGAGCCGGCGACCAGGATTCGCAAGAAGCTTCCCGTGCGCGAGCTGTCGCGGTACTCGCTGCGCGACGATTTGGAAGGGGAGGGCGAGCGCCTGTTCCAGGCTGGCGAGGTTGAAGCCGTTGATACCATCGACCATATCGAGATTCGCATGTTTGGTGCGTTCCGCGCCGAGCGCGACGGGTTTCCCATCACGGACAAAATGTGGCGCCGCAAGAAGGCGGCGACGCTTGCCGAGCGGCTTGCACTGGGCATGGATGCGCTCGTCGACCGCGAGACGCTGGCAATGGAGTTGTGGCCCCATGCCGAGTTCAATAGCGCCCGCAACAACCTGTACTCGACGATATCGCGCTTGCGGTCGGCTTTGGGACCGACGCCGGATGGCAAGTCGTGTGTGCTCATCCAAAATGAATGCATCGGACTCAACGGCGACTACGTCAAGACCGATGTACGGCTGTTTGACCAGATAAGCCGCGAGGTTTTGGGAAATCGCACGGGTGCGCGCGGGCCCCATTTAGTTGAGCTGTGCCTTAAGATTGAGCAGCTTTATGCCGGACCGCTGTATGTTCCCAATGGCTGTAATCCAACCTACTTTTTGCGCATGCGGCGCATTATGCAGTCAAAGTACATCGATTGCATGATTAAGGGGGCAAATGCCGCTCTAGAAGAAAACGACCTGCAGTCGGCGATTTGGCTGGCGGAGTCGGGGCTTCGGCAGGAAACGGCGCGTGAGGATATGGTGCGCTGCGCCATGCGCGTCTACAGTGCGGCGGGGCGGCGGCGCGATATCGTCGAGCTGTACAGCGGGCATATGCACCATCTGAGGGAGCAGGTCAATGGCGTGCCCGAGCCCGAGACGCGGCGTCTATACGAGCGCTTGGTGGAGGGACGGCTCAATCGCGTGCTGGTCGAGCGATAAAAAACGGGCGCCCGAAGTACTTGGGCACCCGTAAGCTTGCTATGTGTTGGCTCGCCGGATCATTGGCTCTTAGACGAGCTTGATCTTCTCGATGTCCTTGCGCGAGGACTCGCGATACAGCGAGAACTTGCGGCCGATGACCTGGACGACCTCGGCGTGGCAGCGCTCAGCGAGCTCTTCGGCGGCCTCGCGGGCGGAAAGACTGGAGCCATCGAGCACGGAGCACTTAACGAGCTCGTGCTTCTCCAGGTAGGCGACCGTCTGCTCGATGGTGCCCTCGTTGACATCGGACTTACCGATGATGATGGCGGGGTTGAGGTGATGGGCCATGCTGCGAAGCTGCTTGACCTGGGCTCCTGTCAGTGCCATGGGTTCTCGCTTTCTATGTATGGGGCGCCCCGCGACGGGGCCTTAATCTACGTGAGCTGTCCCACGATAGCGCAGGAACGGCGCGGTGTGGGGCGCGTTTGCCCAGTTCGCAAAGAATGCGGATGCCGAGGTGATGGGCAGCTCGGGCTGTGAACGGGCTACGAGCGGGATTCAGAGACCGGTTCCCATGCAATAAACGCCCAGCGAACCTTACGGATATGGTCGAGCATATAGCACCCCTGCGGCACGCCCTTGGAGCCCGGCTCACCGGCGTGGGGATTCTCGATCATGTGTTGGGCGATGTAGTCGCGCAGACGGTCGACCTTATCCTCGTTGCCATGCTCAAGCATGCGGGAAAAGTCCGCCACGCCTGCCTCAAGGCTATCGAAGGTATCGCGACGAGGCGATTCAAAGTACGTGACCTGCGGCAGGGCACCCATCTGAATGAGAATGTTAAAGGCGTACACAAAGCCATTGCTGCAGGTAACCGAGGCGCCGATGGCGTTCATCAAGTGCAGATCATAGCGCGGGCTGGAGTTGGCGACCATCGTGACAGCACAACGCCGACGAGCCGTTCGATTAAGCTTGGCAAGCGCATCTTTTAGATTGGTCGTCGTAACCGACCGACTGGCAAAGGCAACATCCACCGCTTTCGCGACCGGTCCAACCAAATCCCAATCATCATCCCAAGCAAGCTCAAGCGGCGTTATGCGCCCCTCGAGCCCGTAATACTCAATGCCGGCATCAAGGGTGCCCAACATAGCGGGGGAGAAGTCGGCTGCAATCACAGGATGCCCAGCCTGAGCAAGCGGAATAGCAATCGACCCAGCCCCACACCCCATATCAAGCACCGATTCACCAGGCTTTAACGCCAACAGCTTCATAAAGTCCCGGGCATACGGGGCAGTCTCCAACGGCCGAAAATGCCGAGCCCGCTTATCCCATTCAAAAGAATCATCAGCCCGCCGCCGATCAGCTTGCAGACGCATCCATTCGCCATTCCAATCCGCAGAAAGCAGATCAGAACGAATCTCCCCATCAACCACGGGCCAACCTCCTCACACAACAAAAAAAGCGGCCCCTCCCAAAAGAAGAGCCGCAACAAGCATATATCAGAAAAAGAACCGTTCCAACGCCAAAACGCCGCACCAGCCAAGTGGTGCAGGAGCGAAGCAACTGCAACCGGGATAGAACCCAACTGAGGTCCCGTTGTGCGGGAGCCCCGGGGAGGACAAATATATAAGGTCGATCGCGAGTTCCGCACGAGCCGGAGAGCACTTAATGTGCTCTCCGTGCGAGTCAGGACTGTCCGAGCAGGCGACCTTATATATTTGCCCTCCCCGGGGCTCCTCGCCAGCACCCCTCAGCTAGTTCTTGAGCGAGTTCAGCGGTGCCGGGAAGCGTCCACCGCGATGGGCAAGCACGGTGCCGGCGTTGGGGTTCACCGGCATGATGGGCGCACGGCCGAACAGGCCGCCGTACTCGACGCAGTCACCCACGCCCTTGCCGATGGCAGGAATCACGCGGACGGCCGTGGTCTTGTTGTTGATGACGCCGATGGCCATCTCGTCGGCGATGATGCCGGCGATGGTCTCGACCGGGGTGTCGCCGGGGATGGCGATCATGTCCAGGCCAACGGAGCACACGCAGGTCATGGCCTCGAGCTTCTCGAGCGAAAGCGCACCGGCTTCGACGGCGGCGATCATGCCGGCGTCCTCGGACACGGGGATAAAGGCGCCGGAAAGACCGCCCACGCTGGAGCTGGCCATGACGCCGCCCTTCTTGACGGCATCGTTGAGCATGGCGAGCGCGCAGGTCGTGCCCGGGCCACCGCAGGTGCCCACGCCGATGATCTCGAGGATGCGCGCGACGGAGTCGCCGATGGCAGGCGTGGGAGCCAGCGACAGGTCGACAATGCCCTTCTCGACACCCAGACGATGGGCGGCCTCGCGGCTCATGAGCTCGCCGGCACGGGTGATCTTAAAGGCGGTCTGCTTAATCTTTTCGGCGACTTCCATCATCGAGGCGGAATCGGGCAGCGTCTCCAGGGCTGCGGCCATAACGCCGGGACCCGAGACGCCTACGTTGATGACGGCGTCGGCCTCGCCACCGCCGTGGACGGCGCCCGCCATAAACGGGGAGTCCTCGACCATGTTGGCAAAGCAGACAAACTTGGAAGCGCCGACGGAATCCTGGTCGGCCGTGAGTTTAGCGGCATCGATGATGGTCTGGGCGGCCATGAGCACGGCATCCATGTTGATACCGGCGCGCAGGCTGGCGACGTTGACGCTGGAGCAGACGCGGCTCGTGGTGGCGAGTGCCTGGGGGATGGACTGGATAACGCGGCGATCGGCGTCGCCGATGCCCTTCTGGACGAGTGCGGAGAAGCCGCCCAGGTAATCGATGCCGAGTGTCTCGGCCGCGCGGTCGAGGGCGTGCGCGATGGGGGTGAGGTCCTCATCCTTGCAGCACGCGGCGATCTGCGCCACCGGGGTGACGGAAACGCGCTTGTTGACGATGGGGATACCGTACTCGCGCTCGAGGTTCTCGGCGGTCTCGACCAGATGCTCAGCCGTGTGCGTCACGTGGTCGTAGATCTTCGTGCACATGCGGTCGAGGTTCTCGTCGCCGCAACCCATGAGCGAAACACCCATGGTGATGGTCCTGATGTCGAGGTTCTGCTCCTCAACCATGCCGCGGGTTTCCGCGATTTCTGCGGGCGTGATCGCCATCCTTGCGCTCCTATCTGCCAAAACGAGCATAATCTTATCTATTCTAACGTGCCGCACGTGCCAAGTGGCGCATGCGGCACGTTTTGGTGCTCGGTTGTTTCCGTTGTGTTACTGCCCAAAGACCTCTTCGGCGATGCGCGCGCTTTCGGCGGCATCCTTGGCGTAGTAGTCCGCGCCGATCTGCTTGGCGTATTCGGGGGTGAGCACGGCGCCGCCCACGATGATCTTGACGCCCGGCACCTCGGCATGAAGCAGCTTGATGGTCTCTTCCATGGCGACGACCGTGGTAGTCATAAGCGCCGAGAGGCCGACGAGCTTAATGTCACGCTCCTTGACGGTCTTGAGCACCTCCTGCGGATCGACGTCGCGACCCAGATCAAAGACGGTGTAGCCGTAGTTGTCGAGCAGCATCTTGACGATGTTCTTACCGATGTCGTGGATATCGCCCTTAACGGTGGCCACGCAGATCTTGCCCTTGTCGGCAATCTCGCCGGCGGGCATCAGGCGCTTGATGGTGTCGAAGCCCACACGCGCGGCTTCGGCCGAGGCCATAAGCTGCGGCAAGAAGAACTTGCCCTGGTCAAAGAGGACGCCAACTTCGTCGAGGGCGGGGATAAAGTGATTGTTGATGAGGTCCATGGCGTCGTGGTCTGCCAGCAGACGCTCGGTCTCGGCAGCGATCTCGCCTTTGCGGCCCGAGACGACCATGCGACGAATCGGGTCGTCGTTGCCGTCGGTGCCGGCGGTGCCAGCAGCGGGCGCGGCATCACTCGATGCGGCCTGAGCTGCTGCCGGGTTGGCGGCGATCTTATACGGATCGGTCCAACCGGCATAGCGCTCGATGTATCCGGTCGAGCCCTCGTCCTCAACGCTCAGGACGCGATAGCTGTAGACGGTATCCATAAAGCGCTTGGAGCCCGGGTTCATGATGGGGGCGTCCAGGCCCGCGCCAAAAGCGGCGGCCAAAAAGACCGAGCCCAGCAGCGGGCGGGCAGGCAGGCCAAAGCTGATGTTCGACACGCCGAGCGCGCATTTGACGCCCAGACGCTCCTTGCACAGGGACATGGCGCGTAGGATCTGCTCGGCCTGGCGTTGATTGGTCGAGGCGGTCATGACCAGGCAGTCGATGAGGATACGGTCCGGGCCGATGCCGTAGCGGGCGGCCTCGGCCACGATGCGTTCGGCGATGGCAAAGCGGGCCTCGGCGGTATCGGGGATGCCGCCTTCGTCGAGCGTAAGGCCGACGACGTTGGTTCCATAGTGGGCGACCAGCGGAAAGATCTCATCCATGATCTGCTGCTTGCCATTGACCGAGTTGATGATGGGCTTGCCGGCGTAGCGGCGTACGGCGGCCTCGACGGCGGCGGGGTCGGTGGAGTCGATCTGCAGCGGCAGCAGCGTGGAGCCTTGGAGCTGCTCGGTCGCTTGCTGGATGACCTTGACCTCGTCGATCTCGGGCAGGCCCACGTTGACGTCCAGGATGTCGGCGCCCTGTTCTTGCTGGCTGATGCCCTGGCTCACGACGTAGTCCAGGTCGCCGTCGCGCAGGGCCTGCTGCAGGCGCTTTTTGCCGGTGGGATTGATGCGCTCGCCGATGACGGCAATCTTGTGGCCGTCGCAGGGAAGGTCCACCACAGTCTGGGCACTTGTGACCGACATGCTGGGCTTGCGGTGGCGCGGACTGGGCGTGTGGTTATCGATAAGCGTGCGCAAGGCGGCCATGTGCGCCGGCGTGGTGCCGCAGCAGCCGCCCACGACGCTCACGCCGTCCTCAATCATGCCGGCGACGGCTTTGGCGTATTCGGGGGCCTGGATGTCAAAGACGGTATTACCGTCGTCGTCCACGTGGGGCAGTCCCGCATTGGCCTGCACCATAACGGGTTTGTCCGTAACGGTGAGCATACGTGCGGCGAGCCCTCGGAGCTCGGCCGGTCCCTGGCTGCAGTTGATGCCCAAAACGTCGGCGCCGATGGCGTCGAGCGTGATGGCGGCCACCTCGGGACTCGTGCCCAGGAACGTGCGACCGTCTTCCTCAAAGGTCATGGTGGCAAAGACGGACAGGTCGGAGTTCTCGCGGCAGGCGAGGACGGCCGCCTTGATCTCGGCAAGGTCGGTCATGGTCTCGATAATAAAGAGGTCCACACCCGCGGCGACGCCGGCGCGCACTTCCTCGGCAAAGAGGTCGTAGGCCTCGTCGAAGCTCAGGGTACCCAGGGGGCGCAGCAGCGCGCCGATGGGGCCGATATCGCCGGCGACGTAGTGGGCACCGGCTGCGCGGGCGCAGGCGACAGCGGCGGCAAAGACATCTGCCACGGTGGCGGTACCGTCGAGCTTGTGGGCGTTGGCACCAAAGGTGTTGGCGGTGATCACGTCGCAGCCGGCCTCGACGTACTGTCGCTGAATGTCGGTAATGACCTGGGGCTCCTCAAAGTTGAGCAGCTCGGGCAGGGCGCCCGCCTTCATGCCAGCGGCCTGCAACATGGTGCCCATGCCGCCGTCAAACAGCAGGTGCCCGGTGCCCTTGATGGCGGCGCGCAGACGATCGTCCTTAATGCGAAGGTCGTCGATCGTGCGCGTCTTGTATGCAGCCCCGTTGCGGCGCGCAGCATCAACAGGCGCCGCCAGCGCGGCACCGTCCAGATCATGAGTGATAAGCGGAGTAAACATCGATGGCTCCTAATGGCTGGAATAGCAGGTGGTGTGGGCGGCGCGGAAGCGGCAGTGCTCACGCATGCGGCAGATATTGCAGGTGGGGCGGCTCTGGGCGTCGTGGACTTCGCCGTCAAACAGACCAATCACCGCGGTCACGCTCTTGGTGGGCATGAGCAGGCTGGTCGGCGTGACGGTAAGCCCGATGAGCCGCGTGGCGTTGAGCGCATTCACGATTGAGCGCTGGGCCGTAAGCGGGCAGTCGCCATAGCCGGGACTGAAGCGCCAGTTACCGGCGAGTCCGTGTGCGGCGGCCGCAGCCTTGACCTGCTGGTCCATCTGCTCGACGGCGGCTTCTACATAGGCAGAGCATGCGGCGTCGAGCACGGCTCCCTCCAGGGGCTGCTGGGCTCCCGTGGTGCGCAGACGACGCTCGGCGTCCATGCCGAGTGTGCATGCCATGAGCGCGGCAAAGCGGGCGTCTTTGAGATGTCGATAGATGTCGCGACCGCGCAGCTCAACGTTGGTGCCGACCAAGCGAATGCAAGGCTCTCCCTGCTCGTCCACGCCCATGGCATCGATGGCAAATGCGCGGCGCACGCCACGGGGCTCAATGTCCAGTTCCAGACGCTCAACGACAAGCTCAATACGCTGCGACAGCTCGGGCTCAATCTGCTGACCGCCGTAGCCCAGATAGCGCAGCATCTCGGCACGATCGACGCGGGGATGGTGGGCATCATCGATACGATAAAGCGCCGGCGACGCAAGGTCGGCCGGCACTTCGACAGCGGTTGTATCGATGTGCGGTTTTTCCATTACCCCAAGCGCTCCATAATGGTCGCGGCGATTGCAGGACGGTTCATAGTGTACAGGTGCAGACCGGCGGCACCGTGCTCCTTAAGGTCGCAAAGCTGACGGGCGGCATAATCTACACCGGCTGCCTGCAGGCTCTCGGGGTCGTTCTCGTACTTGGCGAGAATCTTGATGACGGGGGAGGGCAGTGACGCGCCGCACATAAAGACCATGCGGCTGATCTGCGACTTGCCCATAAACGGCATGATACCTGCGGTAATGGGCACGGTGATGCCGGCCTTGTCGGCAAGCTCGCGAAAACGATAGAAGCACTCGTTATCAAAGAAGAGCTGCGTCACAAAGAAGCTCGCGCCGGCGTCCTGTTTTTGCTTGAGGTGTTCGACCGAGAGGTTGAGATCCTCGCAGGCAATGTGGCCCTCGGGGTAGGCTGCGGCACCCACGCAAAAGCCGGCGTCGACGAGCTCGGGGATGAGGTCGCGGGCGTAGGCGTAGTCGGAGGCGGGCTTGTCGTCCTCGGTCGCGCCGGCAGGGAGATCGCCACGCAGGGCCAGGATGTTTTCCACGCCGGCGGTGCGGTACTCATCGATCTTGGCGGCGATATCGGCGTGGGTACGGCCCACACAGGTGAGGTGCGCCACCGAGGGCGTATCGAATTCGCTCGTAATCATATGCGCGATGGGGGCGGTGGTGGCGCCGTTGCCCGAGCCGCCAGCCGAGCAGGTGACCGAGACAAAGCTCGGCGAAAGCTTGCACAGATTGCCTGCCACTTCGCGAGCCGTGTCGAGGGTAAGCTCGCCCTTGGGCGGGAACATCTCAAACGAAACGGGTGCAGTGCCCTGGGATGCTGCCTGCTTAAAAACCTCGTCGACGCGCATATCGTGCTCCTTTAGATATTTAGTGCGATGTATTGTAAGGATTCTACAGCACCACTGTGTCACGGTGGAGTTTTACTCGCTATTTAGGGATACCAATCAAAGATGCCTTGCTATCGGCATTCCCTATAACAACGCAGCTCATTGGGTGCGGGGTTATAAAGACTGGTATCTGATGCGAAATACCAGTCAATTTAGCCCCGTCCTAAATTGACTACCCTTAAACCATGCGGGGAGGTCTGCAATTTATACAGTTCATTGGCTGTTAAGGGTGGCAATACTGCCGCGATGCGGTAACCTCATTGATTGGTTTCGCGACAGCAACACAACGGTAATGTCGCGGAAACACGGCGAGCCTAAGCTATGACTCGTTCGTTAGTAATCAACACCGCTTCTCACGCGGTGCCGATACGAAGGGAGTTCCGTATGGCCGATCTTACTGACCGCTTCGGGACCATGGTGTTCTCTGAGGAAGTCATGAAGGACTACCTCCCCAAGGACATTTGGAAGCGCCTTGCCGCAACCCTCGAGGAGGGTGAGCCGCTCGACCTGGATGTGGCCAACGCCGTCGCTCACGCCATGAAGGTTTGGGCCATCTCCAAGGGTGCTACGCACTACGCGCACTGGTTCCAGCCGCTTTCGGGCATTACTTCCGAGAAGCACGATAGCTTCCTCGAGCCCAACCACGACGGCACCGCCATTACCAAGTTTACGGGCAAGAACCTCATCCAGGGCGAGCCGGACGCCTCCAGCTTCCCCAACGGCGGCCTGCGTGCCACCTTCGAGGCCCGTGGCTACACCGCTTGGGATCCCACCAGCCCCGCCTTTATCAAGGACGATGTCCTGTGCATCCCCACAGCTTTCTGCTCCTACACGGGCGAGGCCCTGGACAAGAAGACCCCGCTGCTGCGTTCCATGACCGCGCTCTCGCGTGAGTCCAAGCGCGTTTTGGCGCTGTTTGGTAAGACCCCCAAGAAGGTCGTTCCTTCCGTGGGCGATGAGCAGGAGTACTTCCTGATCAAGAAGGACGCTTACCGCAAGCGCAGGGACCTGGTCATCACCGGTCGCACCCTCTTTGGCGCTGCTCCCTGCAAGGGCCAGGAGCTCGAGGAGCACTACTTTGGCGCTATCCGCCCCACCGTCTCGTCCTATATGAAGGACCTGGACGATGAACTGTGGGCGCTTGGCATTCCTGCCAAGACCAAGCACAACGAGGTCGCTCCCTGCCAGCATGAGCTCGCCCCTGTCTACGGCGAGGTCAACGAGGCCATCGACCAGAATCTGGTCATGATGGAGAAGATGAAGCTCATCGCCTCCCGCCACGACTTGGTCTGCCTGCTGCACGAGAAGCCCTTCGAGGGCATCAACGGTTCGGGCAAGCACAATAACTGGTCGCTTGGCACCGAGTCCGAGAACCTGCTCGACCCGGGCGACACCCCGCTCGACAACCTGCAGTTCATCGTCTTCCTCACCGCGGTGATCGAGGCCGTCGATAACTACCAGGAGCTCCTGCGTGCCTCCGTTGCCTCGGCGGGCAACGATCATCGTCTGGGCGCCAACGAGGCTCCTCCGGCGATTATGTCCATCTTCCTGGGCGACCAGCTCACTGAGGTTGTCGAGAAGATCATCGATGGCAAGGCTTCCGTCCATGCCACGCGCGGCGTGCTCGACTTGGGCGCCGATACCCTGCCCAAACTGATGCAGGACAACACCGACCGCAACCGCACCTCCCCGTTCGCCTTCACCGGCAACAAGTTCGAGTTCCGTGCCTGCGGCTCCGAGCAGAACGTCTCCGACTCCAACCTGGTGCTCGATGCCGCCGTGGCCAAGTCGCTCAAGTCCTTCGCCGACGCACTCGAGGGTACGCCCGAGGATAAGTTCCAGGACGCCGCGCTCGAGTACTGCAAGAAGGTGCTGACCGATCACCAGCGCATCCTGTTCTCCGGCGACGGTTACTCCGACGAGTGGCCCATCGAGGCCGAGAAGCGCGGCCTTGCCAACAACAAGACCACGGCCGACGCTCTTCCCGCCTTTGTTTCCGATAAGGCCATTGCGCTCTTTGAGGAGACGGGCGTCCTGACCAAGGCCGAGGCCCAGTGCCGCTATGACTGCAAGCTCGAGAAGTACAACAAGCTCATGAACATCGAGGCCACCACGATGGTTCGCGAGGCGCGTCGTACCTATCGCCCGGTCATTACCGCCTATGCCACCAAGGTCGCTAAGGGCCTTGAGACTATTCGTGCCGCCGGTGCTGAGGCTGCCATGCAGTGCGAGCAGAACACGCTCAACAAGCTCTGCAACGGTATCACCGCCATCAACGACTCCATCAAGGCGCTCGACGCCGTGCATCAGAAGGCCGAGGCTCTCGATGGCCAGGAGCAGGCCAACGTGTACGCGCACGAGGTCGTTCCCGCTATGGATACGCTGCGTGCTGCCGTGGACGCCATGGAGGAGATCGTGGCCGCCGACTACTGGCCGGTCCCGACCTACGACGACATTCTGTTCTACGTGTAGAACGTAACCGACATATCGTCACGGTATTGAGCCGGGGTCCGCATCGCGTGGGCCCCGGCTTTTTGTTTGCGAAGGACGCTTTGGATCCCGCTTTGCAACTGATTCGCCCACGCAATAAGGGGCCGTGGGCAAAAAACGTCAAATATGAGTACTGTCACAAGCCCTGTAGCATTATCTTTTTGCAAAATATGCAGTGTTACGCAACATATGTCCAAGTACTTAGCTGATAAACGCCTGCAATTCCTCCGCCGTAGGACGCCTTGTGTCCAAATCGCCTTCTGATGGCATGAAATCGCTGTTACTAAATTGGTAACAGTACTCATATTTGCTATTTTTTGTCCACGGGCCCTTGGATGACAGTGTGATTTTATGCCTTCGGGGTTCGAATCCCGGCGCATGGGTAGCAAAAAGCCCGCCGCCGCGAGGGCAACGGGCTTCTCAGATTCAGTGGTGCCCCCAGCGGGATTCGAACCCGCGATATCCACCTTGAAAGGGTGGCGTCCTTGGCCGCTAGACGATGGGGACAGCGGGAAAGAGTATAGCAGACTTTTTTAGCCGTTCACATATCGTTGGCAAACTGAAAAACCACCACAAAGGTGCCTGTCCCCTTTTTGGTGGTTGGGGCGTTAGGGGAGGAGCTTCATGGCGGCGTCGTGGGCGGCGTACTCGTAGGTGTCGTCGAGGGGTTTGAGCGGCAGCAGGGCTGTGGCCTGCGCATCGCCGCGGCGCTCGAGGGCGTGCGCGATCAGCCAGTCGGCGAGTTCGGGGTTCTTGGGCAGTGCCGGCCCGTGTAAGTACGTGCCGATGACTCCCTTGTAGATGAGGCCCTCAAAGCCATCGTCGCCGTTGTTGCCGGTGCCCGTGACGACGGATGTTCCGAGCGGCGTGGCCGCTGTATCGAGCAGGGTGCGGCCGCCGTGGTTCTCGAATCCCACAAAGGGCTCGGGTGCCAGATTGGTTTCGACGGCTACGTTGCCGATCAGGCGGTCGGAGCCGCGTACGGTTTCGGCGGCAATGACCCCCAGACCCTCGATGCGATCCTCGCCCATATAGTACGAACGGCCGAGCAGCTGATAGCTGCCACAGATGGCAAGCAGCGAGCCGCCATCCTCAACATAGGCCGCGACCTTGTCTTTTTGGGCGAGCAGTTCGTGTGCCACGGCTAGCTGGTCGCGGTCGGAGCCGCCGCCCATCATGACGATGTCGGCGTCCGTCAGGTCGAGCACCTCGCCCATACGGACCTCGTCTACACGCGCGGGAATGCCACGCCAGGCGCAACGGCGCTCGAGCGCGATAACATTGCCGCCGTCGCCGTAGAGGTTAAGGGCATCGGGATACAGGTAGACGATGCGCAGCGGGCGCGAAAGCTCGACTGGTGCGATGCCGACAGGAAGAGCGCTGCCGTCGGCACGGGCTACGGCGCGCCCGGCAACAGCGTCGGAAGTGGCGCCCTTCAGTCCGTCGAGCTCCTTGACCAGCGGCGGGAAGGCCGTGTAGTTGGCGACGGCGTAGAAGGTGTCATTGGCGGCCTCGTCTGCCACGGCGCCGATCGCCTGCTCGATATCCGAGATGATGGCGGCGTCGATGCCGGCGTACTTCAGGCGTACCTGCATATCGTGCGCGCGCGTACCTCCGACAAAGGCGACAAGCCCTGGGGTATCGGCGATGCGCTCGAAGTCGACGTCGTAGATCCATGAGACATCGTGGCCGTCGGCGTCGTTGTCATTGAGGAAGAAAGCGCAGAGTCTGCCGCCTGCCGTCTTGATGGACTGGATTTGTCGATCGAAGCCTACGGGATTCTTGGCCAGGTTGGCCTTGACGGTGCGGCCGGCGATATCCCAGCGCCCCATACGACCGCCGGCAGGCACATAGGCATCGAGCGTAGGCTGTAGAAGCGCCGTGTTCACGCCCAACTCGTGTGTGGCAAAGAAGGCGGCGGCAACGTTATAGACCATGTACAGACCGTTGTAGCGCGTGGCGATGTGCGTTGCGGGTGCGTCGGTATCGGGTCCAAAGACAAGGTCAAAGCCGTAGCCGTCGCAGCCGAGTTCCACGCCCGTCACGCGACGGACAAGCGCAGGGCGGGCCCAGCCGCACGAGGGGCAATGGTAGGCGCCGAGTTGACCATACTGTACGTAGTCGTACTCCAACGGGGCGTTGCACTGCGAGCAAAAGCGCGAGTCGCTAATGCGGTCGGACTCGGTGCCCGTGGCGCCATCGATGCCAAAGGCAATACTCGCGTTGGGAACGCGCGCGGCAATCGAGGCGCACAGCGGGTCGTCGGCGTTGTAGATGAGCGTCGTTGCCGGCGAAAGCTCCAACGCGTGGGCGATGACCTCCTGGGTGTGATCGATCTCGCCATAGCGATCTAGCTGGTCACGGAACAGGTTGAGCAGCACGAAGTACGTCGGCTTGAGCTTGGGCAGGACGCGCACGGTGTAGAGCTCATCGCATTCAAAAACACCCACGCGCTTGCCGCTGTCAGTGTGCTTAAGGCCGCCGCGGGCCTCGAGCAGGGCACCCACCACACCAGGCTCCATATTGTTGCCGGCACGGTTGCACACCACGGTAGCACCGCTGGCAGCAACGGCGTCGGCGATGAGGTTGGAGGTGGTGGTCTTACCGTTGGTGCCGGTGATCACCACGCTGCGATCGACCAGGCTCGCGAGGTCGCTTAGCAGCTCGGGGTCGATCTTCATGGCGATGCGGCCGGGGAGTACGCCACCCTGGCGCTTGAGGACGGAGCGCAGTCCCCAGCGAGCGATATCGCTCGAGGTGCAGGCAAGAGATGAGCGGAGGTTCATGAAACCGTTCCTAACGTAAACGACATGGTCGGGTCGAGTGCGTCACTAAAATCCATAGCGGCGCGCAAATTCCTGGGCAAGCTGCGACACGTCTTCGCAGGCATTGGCCCAGGGGGCAAAGTCGGGAGTGTCCGAGATAATGCCGTCCGCTTCCCAAACGGCCTGGTGCGAAAGATCCCAGGGATCGCGTGGCTCGGGCCGGCAGGGAAGGTACGGTGTCTGGTACATGGGATTCAGCAAGAAGAACGCGCCGCCCTCGCAGCGGTTGGCGAACTCACGTAGTGCACGCACCGCTGGACGCATCTTGTTTGTTTTGAACAGCAGAATCGTGCGGGCGAGCAGGTACCAAGGAGAGTTTTCGAGTGCGTCTGCCCCCATCTGTTCCTCGAGCTGGTGGGCTAGGGCAAAAAAGCCGTCCTGATCTTCCAAGCGAGCGAGGGCGAGCAGCACGGTGCCTGCGGCTCGGGTGGGATAGCCTTCTGCCTTAAGGACGCGGCGGGCGTAGTCGGCGGCAGCACGGTAGCGAGCGCTCGCCATGCACAGCTGCGAGATAGCCTCGAGCGTGTGGAGCCACCCGATAAGAGCCGGCTCGTTCACGGTGAGATCTGCCGCTGTCACGCCGTCCGTCAAAACCTTGTTGGCCCAGTAGTGTGGGGCCTCCATATCGAACCCGGGCACGCTTTGCCGCAGGTAATCGGCCGTGGTCACCTCGAGCTTCATCAGGTCGCCCAGGCAGGCGTCAACGGGCGTGTCGGCCAGGATGATGGCGAGCAGCTGCGCGTCGACGGCCAGTGCATCGACGCGGACAATCTTGAGCAGCTCATCGCGCATGTCGTCGAACAGGCGATTGCGCGTCTGCTCGAACTCCTCGTCGCTGCCCATGTCCTCGATGCGATGGAGCTCGTCGAGCAGGTGGCGATGAACACCGGCATAGGACAGCAGCGCCTGGGCATGCTCGGACTGCGCATACTTTTGGGGATTCGCGCTCATGTCGTTATGGACAAGCTCGCGTGCTGCATCGGTGAGCTCGGGGTGCGACGCCAGATAGGTGCGCTCCAGGTAGGCGGGGATGTAGACGCTCGGATCCATTAGAGGTCTCCTCCCTTAAATGGAAGCCCCTGCTCGGCTGCGCGCAGGATGCGCTCGTCGATCTGGGAACGCACGATGTCGTTGGTGGCGACCCAGGCGGCAAAGCTGGCGTTGTCGGGAGCGCCCAGGCCCTCCTGCAGTACCGGCGTCGCCTCGGACAGTGCAAGGACGAGCTCGTCGGTGGAGCCTGCACCCACGTTGACGCGGGCATAGACGCCATCGGGAAACTCGGTTTGGAAGTAGAGCGCCTCGGCCGCGTGCGGACACGAGCGCGCAAGGATACGCAGGTAGTGCTCGGCGCCCTCGTAGTCCAGCTCGCGCCAGGCTGCGCTCATCAGTGCGATGAGCGTCCACGGGTCCAAGTCGCGCTCCGCATCTTTGGGGCGGCGGCGCAGCGGGGTATTCGCGAGATAGGGTACGGAGTGGGCGGAGCGAAATCTTTTGAGCTCCTCGGCGGGGTATTCGAGCTTTGCCATGGCGAGCATCGCGGTGTGGCGGACGCCGGCCGGATCGTTGGGGGCAAAGTCGAGGCTGCGGTTTGCGGCTTCGAGCGACATGCGATAGCGGCCGCTAATGAGGGCGCGCGATGCCAAGGCGGCAAGCCAGCGCAGATAGGGGCGGCACGTAAGGTCGCCTGCGGCCTCGCGCTCGTAGGGGTCCTGCGCCGAGGCGATCTTGAGCGCCAGATCGTGCTCCACCTCGTCGCACTTGGACACCAGATACTGCACGTATTCCTCGTTGGATTCGGCGGTGAGCGCCGTCAGCATGCGCTGGGCATCCCAGTTGGCCGGATCGAGTGCGGCTGCCTCGCGGAGCATGTTCTCGGCAGCTGCCTCTTCCTGCTCTGCCTGGGTATCGTCAGGGATAAAGGGAATGCGGTAATCGACGGCCTCGACCACCTTGGCAATGAGGTGCCCGGCGCGGTCGCGGTCGTGCACGATGAGCGGTGCGGGGTTGCGGGTGAATTGTTCCATCAGACGCTCTACGGCGGCACCGTCGGTGAGCGGGATATTGTCGCGGCGCAAGGCCTCAAGAACGAGGCGATGGCAATCCTCTTGAATGGGATCGAATGCCATGGGGCCTCCTTTGCTGCGGTTAGGGTTCAAATGTCTCTATATAAGGTTCTAGTTTACCCGCATGTGGCACACCGGGGGTGCCGCACTTGGACATGCACCTTTGCACCACGAAGACGGATGTCGCACAAATGTCGGCACCTTGGACGACTGAGTGGTATCACGGTGCCGCAAACGGTCGATTTTTGGCGGCGAACGGGGCGCATTTTGGAGGGGCACCGTCCTGCCCGGGATATGTGGTCAACCTTGATAAAACGTTTGCCCAGCTTGGGAGTATGAATGCCCCACAAGGGTCTTCAGGGATAGAAAAAACGTTTCATCATTGTCGGCTTTAGGTGAATAACTGACCAACCAGAACGGTAGAATAGTGTTTGTCTGAGCGTTGAGACGTTTAGACGTCGCGCATTGTCATCGCCGGCAACGCGCAAAACGGTCCTAACGGAGCCAATTGGGTGCTCCGTTATATACGCAAGTCTAAGAGGGGCTTGTTTAGGAGGCACAGTATGGGACGTTTTACCAATCCTCGCGATCTGTACTTTGGTGAGGGCGCTCGCCACGAGGTGAAGAACCTCAAGGGCAAGAAGGCCATCATCGTTTCTGGCGGCAGCTCTATGCGCCGCGGCGGGTTCCTGCAGGACGTCGAGAACGACCTTAAGGAAGGCGGTTTCGAGGTCAAGCTGTTCGAGGGCGTCGAGTCCGACCCGTCCATCGAGACGGTCATGAAGGGCGCCGAGGCCATGCGCGAGTTCGAGCCCGACTGGATTATCGCCATCGGTGGCGGCTCGCCCATCGATGCCGCTAAGGCCATGTGGGTCTTCTACGAGTATCCCGAGGAGTCCTTCGATAACATCATCCAGCCGTTCAGCTTCCCGGAGCTGCGTCAGAAGGCTCATTTCTGCGCCATCTCCTCTACCTCCGGCACCGCTACCGAGGTCACCGCGTTCTCCGTCATTACCGACTACGCCAAGGGCATCAAGTACCCGCTGGCCGACTTCAACATCACCCCTGATGTCGCCATCGTCGACCCCGAGCTCACCTACACCATGCCCGCCAAGCTGTGCGCTCACACCGGCATGGATGCTCTGACCCACTGCATGGAGGCCTACGTTTCCACCTGCGCCTCTATGTTCACCGACGCCAACGCCCTGCACGGCATCCGCGAGATCGTCGAGTGGCTGCCCAAGTCCTATGCTGGCGACCATGAGGCCCGTCAGCACATGCACGAGGCTCAGTGCATCGCCGGTATCGCCTTCTCCTCGGGCCTGCTCGGCATCGTTCACTCCATGGCTCACAAGACCGGTGCTGCCTTCGAGAACGGCCACATCATCCACGGTGCCGCTAACGCCATGTATCTGGGCAAGGTTATCCAGTGGAACTCCAAGGACCCGCGTGCTGCTGAGCGTTACGCTTACGTGGCCAAGGAGATCCTGCACCTTCCCGGCGAGACCAACGAGGAGCTCATCGCTGCGCTCGTCCAGAAGATTCGCGACCTCAATGACCAGCTCAACATTCCGCAGTCCATCAAGGATTACGCGAATGGTGGCGTGAAGGTCGACGCCGAGAACCCGCAGATGGTTTCCGAGGAGGAGTTCCTCGCCAAGCTGCCCGAGATCGCTGCGAACGCCGAGACCGACGCCTGCACGCCCGAGAACCCGCGTGAGACCAAGGCTGCCGACTTCGAGAAGATCCTCAAGGCCTGCTACTACGACACCGACATCGATTTCTAATCGACTCTTGTTATCGTAACGAGGGGCTCCGCACGTATCCGTACGGAGCCCCTTTCTTTTTTCTTTTAGAGAATGGGATAGTTATGGCTGCAATTTTCAATAGCCCCAGCAAGTACATCCAGGGCCCGGACGAGCTGGCCAAGCTCGGCTCTTATGTTGAGCCGCTTGGCGCTAAGGCCCTCGTCATCGTGACGCCTTCGGGCAAGAAGCGCGTCGGTGCCAAGATCGAGGGCGGCTTTGCCGAGGCTAAGGCCGAGCTGCTGTTTGAGGACTTTAACGGCGAGTGCTCCAAGGGCGAGGTCGATCGCCTGGTTGCGCTCGCTCGCGACAACGGTTGCGACATCATCGTCGGCGTCGGTGGCGGCAAGATCCTCGACACCGCGAAGGCCGTCGCCTATTACCTGGAGTCCCCGGTTATCATTTGCCCCACCATTGCTTCGACCGATGCCCCGTGTTCGGCGCTTTCGGTGCTCTATACCGATGACGGCCAGTTCGACAAGTATCTCTTCCTTAAGGCAAACCCCAACATTGTCCTTATGGACACGACGGTTATCGCGGCGAGCCCGGTGCGCCTGACGGTTTCCGGTATGGGCGATGCGCTCGCAACCTATTTCGAGGCCCAGGCAACGCACGATGCCGACGGTGGCACCTGCGCTGGCGGCAAGGGCGGCATGGCCGGCCTGGCACTCGCCAAGCTCTGCTACGAGACGCTTATGACCGACGGCGTCAAGGCCAAGGTTGCGCTGGAGAAGGGAGCGTTGACGCCTGCCGTCGAGCATATCATCGAGGCCAATACGCTGCTTTCGGGCATTGGCTTTGAGAGCTCGGGCCTTGCTGCTGCTCATGCCATCCACAATGGCCTGACGATGCTGCCCGAGTGCCACGGCATGTATCACGGCGAGAAGGTCGCCTTTGGCACTATCGTCCAGCTGGTACTCGAGGATGCCCCGACTGAGAAACTCGAGGAAGTCTTGGGCTTCTGCATTGAGCTGGGCCTGCCGGTCACGATGAAGGAGCTTGGCGTTGCCGAGCTTACGCGCGAGCAGGCCATGATTGTTGCCGAGGCCGCCTGCGCGCCCGATGACACCATGTGCAACATGCCGTTTGAGGTGACGCCCGAGATGGTCGCAAACGCCATCCTGGGTGCCGACGCGCTGGGTCACTACTATCTTATGGATGAGTAAATCAAGCTAAGGAAGGGGCAAAGCCAGCAGATGGCTTTGCCCCTTTTTGCTATGGTGCAAAGGGGGCAGGTTACTTTGCACCAATCGTTGTTTGATGAAGGGCGGATTCTCGTATGGCGCTTCCTATGGTTTATGGCGGTCCCGGCCGGTATGTTCAGGGGCCGGGCGAACTTTCGCGTCAGGGCAGGTATTTGTCATGGTTGGGCTGCGCTGCCTATGTCTTGTTTGACCAGGGCACCGAGGATCGGCTGTGCAGGCAGATCGTCGATGGATTTCTGGATGAAGATCTAAGCGAGCCGTTCTTTAAGATTTATGACGGTCCGTGTACGGAAGAGGCCGTTGTAAAAATGGCTAAGGAAGCCCAGGCTGAGTATTGCGACATGGTGGTGGGTATTGGCGGTGGCAAAATGCTCGATATCGCCAAGGCAGTAGCGTTTTATGCCGAGTTGCCGTTGTGCGTATGTCCCACGGCGGCCTCGATGGATGGTCCGTGCAGTGCGATTTCGGTGCTGTATCACGAGGATGGGTCGTTCGACCGTTACCTGATGCTCGAGAAGAATCCAGACCTGGTCGTGGTCGATACCAACGTGGTCGCGGCGGCCCCACTGCGTATGACGGTTGCTGGTATGGGCGATGCGCTGGCAACGTACTTCGAGGCGCGTTCGTGCGCCGCGGCGCACGGTGCCAACGAGCACGGTGGCGCGCCGGGACACTTGGCCCTGGTCGCGGCACGTGCCTGCTACGACACGCTCATGGAGTGCGGTGTCGCTGCCAAGCGCGATCTCAAGAAGGGGCGTATATCGCCGGCGGTTGAGCGCCTGATCGAGTGCAATATTCTGCTCTCGGGCGTCGGCTTTGAGAGCGGTGGCTTGGCGTTGGCACATGCCATCGCCAACGGTCTGACGATTCTGCCCGAGTGCAGGGCGATGCATGGCGAGGCCGTGGCATTTGGTCTGGTGGTGCAGCTGCGCCTGGAGCGTGCTCCCGAGCTTGATCAGGTGCTCGAGTTTTGCCAGCGCGTTGGTCTGCCGACGACGCTCGAGGAGCTGGGTCTTGGCGAGATTTCCGATGCCGATCTGCAGGGTGTTGCAAATGCGGTCTTTAGAAACGGGCGTAATATGGCCAACGAGCAGGCCAAGGTGACCAAACAAAAGCTCGTGCAGCTCATGTGCGAGGCATAGTTTGGCGCTTGATTGATCTTGTGCAATCGAGGCAGCGATAGGCCATGGGCTATTTGCCGCAAAGATGCTCCGCGTGTAATTTGCCCGAGGCGTGGGCCGATAGCGTATCATTATCTCTTGCTTGTTTGCACTGCTCAGGGAGGGGCCGCGCATGGCGCAGGAACACGATCTGTTTGATGACATTATCGAGATCAGCAAGGGTTTCGACTTTCTTAAAAACCCGCTTGGCGGCGTGACCGACGCGCTCGATCCGTCGGCGCCGCAGTGGAATCCTGCCGACTACAAGGAGCGTCCGCGCGGCAACACGATTCCGTGTCTGACCTGCAAAAATGAAAAGAGCGGCTGCACCGCGTGCATGGACGTGTGCCCGGTCAACGCCATCGAGGTCGAGGAAGACGCCATCGAGATCCTCGATACCTGCCGCAAGTGCGGCCTGTGCGCTGCCGCCTGTCCGACTGAGGCGATTATTTCGCCGCGTCTGGCGCCCAAAAACCTTTACGACGACATTGTCTCGGCCGCTACGAGCCACGAGACCGCCTACGTTACCTGCACGCGTGCCCTTAAGCGCATGCCGCGCGAGAACGAGGTTGTTGTCGCCTGCGTGGGCGATATTACGGCCGAGACCTGGTTCTCGGTACTGGCGGACTATCCCAACGTGAGCGTGTACCTGCCACTGGGCGTGTGCGATAAGTGCCGCAACACCGGCGGTGAGGACATCCTGGGCGAGGCGATTGCGAAGGCCGAGGAGTGGGCCGGCACGGGCATGGGTCTGGAGGTCGATCCCAAGAGCCTCAAATGTCATAAGCGCCGCGAGTACGAGCGCAAGGAGTACATGGAAAAGATCGCCCGCACCACGGGCCTTACCGTGACAAAGCTCAATCCGGCAACGGCGGCACTGGCCTCGGTGACGCAGAAGCTCAAAGCCCATCGCCATCAGATTACCCAGTTGGAGCGTACGCTCAACACCATGTGCGGCACCACGACGACCAAGCGTCGCCGTTCGCTCACGCACGGGCGGCAGCTGGTGCTCTCGACGCTGCAAAACCACCCCGAGCTTGCCCAGAACATGCAGGTGAGCACGCCGGAGTGCGATTTTGACAAGTGCACGTCGTGTGGCGAGTGTGTCAATGTATGTCCCACGTTCGCCTGCGATTTGGTGGGAAGCGGCCGCTTTGTGTTGGAGTCCACGTATTGTTTGGGCTGTGGTGCCTGCGTCAAGGTATGCCCCGAGCATGCGCTCAAGTTAGTTAAGCATGACGCGTCCAATCTGGTCGTCGTCGATCCCGAAGCCGAGGAAAAGGCCGCCCAGAAGGCGAAGGCTCACGAAGAAGCTGAGAAGGTCAAGGCCGAGGCAAAGGCCAAGCTTGACAAGATGCTCGACCAGGTGGAAAAGCTCGCGGACTAGTCAGCGACCTCTATCTCTGCTTCATTCGTGCCGCCGTGGCGTCCGGGTTCGCCCAGATGCTGCAGCGGCGCTATACTTATGCAGTTTGAAATGCTTGTACCAAAAGGAGCTGTCGTGTCCCTTTCCATCGGTATCGTGGGCCTGCCCAACGTGGGCAAGTCGACGCTGTTCACCGCGCTTACCAAAAAGACCGGCCTTGCCGCCAACTATCCGTTCGCCACGATCGACCCCAACGTGGGTATCGTCGACGTGCCCGATAGCCGCCTGCAAAAGCTCGCCGACATCGTCAACCCGGGTCGCATTGTGCCGGCAACGGTCGAGTTCGTCGACATTGCAGGTCTGGTGAAGGGCGCCAACGAGGGCGAGGGCCTGGGCAACCAGTTCCTGGCCAACATTCGCGAGACCGACGCCATCTGCGAGGTCGTGCGCTACTTTAAGGACCCCAACGTCATGCGTGAGGTGGGCCGCACGGGCGAGTTCGTCGATCCCGCCGGCGATGCCGACACCATCATGACCGAGCTCATCCTGGCCGACATGGGCACGCTCGAGAAGCAGCTGCCTAAGCTCGAGAAGGAGGCCAAGCGCGACAAGGAGCTCATGCCCAAGTTCGAGGTCGCCAAGCGCCTGCTCGCCTGGCTCAACGAGGGTAAGCGCGCCGCGTCCATGGAGATGACCGATGAGGAGCGCGCCGCCGCCAAGGGCCTGTTCCTGCTCACCATGAAGCCCATCCTGTATGTGGCCAACGTAGACGAGGACATGCTCAACGAGGACCTGGCGCCCATCGATGGCGTCAAGCCGCTGCCCATCTGCGCCAAGATCGAGGCCGAGCTTTCCGAGCTCGATCCCGAGGACGCCGCCGACTACCTGGAGAGCCTGGGCTTGGAGCAGCCCGGCCTGGACGTGCTCGCGCAGGCGGCCTATAAGCTGCTCGGCCTGCAGTCGTTCTTTACGGCCGGCGAGATGGAGGTCAAGGCCTGGACGGTGCGTCAGGGTGCGACCGCTCCGCAGGCTGCCGGTGTCATCCACACCGACTTTGAGCGCGGCTTTATTAAGGCCGAGGTCATTGGCTATGACGACTACATCGAGCTCGGCGGTGAGCAGGGCGCCAAGGCCGCCGGCAAGCTGCGTATTGAGGGCAAGGACTATGTCATGGCCGATGGCGACGTCGTGCACTTCCGCTTTAACGTGTAAGGACGACGCACATGTTTAAATATGGCAAAAAAGCCGGCTACATGGGTATTGCGCTGCTGGTGCTTGCGGTGATTCCGCTGGTGGTCGCAGCGTGTGTTATCCCCAACATCGGTCCCGAGGTGGCAACAAAGTTTAATGCCGCCGGCGAGGCGACGCGCTGGGGCAAGAGCTACGAGTTGCTGGCACTGCCGGTGCTCAACCTGCTGCTGAGCGTGGCGACGTACTTTACGGCAGGACGCCAGGCTAAAAACAATGATGACTCCGCCGCCATGGCGCGTATCGTGTGCGAACGCTACCTGCGCAACGGTTGCATCACGGGTGTGTTCCTCAACGTGGTTAACGTTTACTTTATGTACTCGGCGATTACTGGAACGGGCTTTGGCCTAGGCTTTTAGCTTGCGCCTTTAGGCAACGAGCCTGCACATATATTCAATGGCTGCTGCGAGGCCGCCGCTCGATCGTGGTTTAAAGACCATGTCGGCGGCGGCCTCGTTTTCGTATCCGGCGCCGCGAAGGGCGAGCGCGATACCGGCTTCCAGGAGAAGGGGCAGACCGCGTTGGCTGGTTGCGATTACGGCAGCCTGATTGAGCGAGCAGCTGTGCGCTTGGCATTGGATGGCAAGTTCACCTTGCGCCGGGCAAGGGACCAGAACGGCGGCGACGCGACTTGATAGCAATGCAAATGCTGTGCGCTCATCGGGCGAAAGGCATTCAGCTTCAACGACGACGAGCTTGGGCGGTGCGCTGTTTGTGCGAAGCATGGCTCGGTACATGCGGACCGAAGAACCCGACATAGAAAACTCCTGTGTATTCGGCAAAACGTAAACTATAGTTTACGTTTTTGTTCAGCTCCATTTCAAACTCGGCTGCATGGACGAACGTGCGAAACAGATTCTTGGCAGGCGGGTCGAAGAGACACGCAGAGACCTTGGTATCTCCAAGGTTGATTTTTGTGTGGCGACAGGAATCAGCCGACCCTACCTCGACCGAATCGAAGATGGAACGGCAAATTTCACGCTCAAGGTTCTATTTAAGATCGCGCCCGCACTCGGCATGACGGTATCAGAGCTTCTCGAGGGCATCGAATAGGGGATACCCGTCGACAACTGAATTACGCCATCGGGATGCGGTCGTGGTTGACTTGGCTGTAGAACAGGCGCTGGATCTCGGCGGCATCACGTGACTGGCCGAGTGCCCACATGGTTTTGGCCACGAGCGTCTCGGTTGTCATATCGTCGCCGCGCAGAATGCCCGGATGATCGGCGTAAGCACGGCCGACCTCGTAAACGCCCAGATCGAGGCCCTCTTCGGGGACCTGCGTGGTCATAACGACGGTGCGACCCGAATCGACCCAGCGGAAAATTGCCTCTTGGAACGACTCGCCCGACTCACCAAACTCGGGGATACCGCCAATGCCAAAGGTCTCCAGAATCACGGCGTCGTAGCTATCGGCAAGGGCGTCGAGGATGCCCGGGTTTACGCCGGGCGTAAGCTTGAGTACAAATACGCGCGGGTCGATGCTGTCGTAGAAACGAACCGGGTTCTCGTTCTGGTGAGTGCCGTGGAGTCCGTTGCGAACGATGCGGTCGTTGCGGATATAGGCAATGGGCGGATAGTTGACGCTAATGAACGCATTAAAGCTCATGGTGCGCTGCTTGCGGGCACGCGTGCCGGCAATGGCTACGCCGCCAAACACGATCGAGACGTCGTGCGAGTGCTCGTCGAGCGCATAGAGCAGGCTCTGGTACAGGTTGAGCTTGGCGTCGGTAAAGGGATTGCCCATGGGCTTTTGCGAGCCGGTGAGTACGATGGGCTTGGGGCTGTCCTGAATCAGGTAGGAAAGCGCCGCCGCGGTGTAGCTCATGGTGTCGGTGCCGTGCAGAATCACGAAGCCGTCGTGGTCGGCATAACCCTCGACGATGACGTCGCGGATACGCATCCAGTCACTGGGGCGCATATTGGTGCTGTCGATGTTCATGGGCTGCACAACGTCGAGCTCGCAGAGGCCCGAAATCTCGGGGACGCTCTGGGCGAGCTCCTCACCGGTCAGGGCGGGGGAGAGGCCGTTGCCGTCCTCGGTCGATGCGATGGTGCCGCCCGTGGCGATGAGAAGGATGCGCTTCATGCTGGTATTCCTATCGTATTTGCCGCCGCAGAGGCGGAGTCGTTCGGCAGTATTGTGGCACAGGGCGTCCAATGTTCAAACGTATTACATCATCTGTAACGTTTGGTAACACTCCAATTGCCGTCAAATAGGGGCCCAGGTCGTGCGTTTGCCGTGCGCTGATGGCTGCGAGGGACGAGAAACCCCATATAACGTGTACACTATGAAAGTTATTTTCGTTCATTCACGCGGGTGGGCACCGGCTCCCCGCCAACAAGAGGGGGAAACCATGGATCAAAAGGCTTCCGCAAAGGTCCTCGTACTCGACTTTGGTGCGCAGTACGGTCAGCTCATTGCCCGTCGCGTCCGCGACCTCAACGTGTATTCCGAGATCGTTCCCTGTGACATCTCGGCCGATGAGATTCGCGAGATGAACGCCTCTGCGCTCATCCTTTCTGGCGGCCCGGCCTCCGTGTACGCCGAGGACGCTCCGTCCATCGACCCCGCCATCTTTGACCTGGGCCTTCCCGTCCTGGGCTTTTGCTACGGCCATCAGATCACGGCCGTGACGCTCGGCGGCAAGGTCGGTCACTCCGAGGTGGGCGAGTACGGCCGCGCCACTATTACGCGCACTGCCGGCGCCAAGCTCTTTAACTCCACGCCCATGGAGCAGACCGTGTGGATGAGCCACCGCGACGCCGTGTCCGAGGTGCCCGAGGGCTTTACCGTTACCGCCAGCACCGACGTGTGCCCGGTTGCCGCCATGGAATGCGTCGAGCGCAAGATCTTCACCACGCAGTTCCACCCCGAGGTCAAGCATTCCGAGTACGGTCAGCAGCTGCTGAGCAACTTCCTGTTTGAGATCTGCGGCCTGGAGCCCAACTGGAGCATGGACAACCTGGTCGAGACCATGACGGCCGAGTTCCGCGAGAAGGTCGGCGACGACCGCGTGATTCTGGCCCTGTCCGGCGGCGTCGACTCCTCCGTCGTGGCTGCGCTGGGCGCCCGCGCCGTGGGCAAGCAGATGACCTGTGTGTTCATCAACCACGGCCTGCTGCGCAAGGGCGAGCCCGAGCAGGTGGAGGAGGTCTTCACCAAGCAGTTTGACGTCGACTTTATTCACGTCCACGCCGAGGACCGTTATGCCGAGCTTCTGGCCGGCGTGACCGAGCCCGAGGAGAAGCGCCGCATCATCGGTACGCAGTTCTGGAAAGAGTTCTTCGCCGTGGCGCAGCAGCTCGAGACCGATGGTAAGCCGGTCAAGTACCTGGCTCAGGGCACCATCTACCCCGACATCATCGAGTCTGGCGCTCGCAAGACGGGCGGCAAGACGGCCACCATCAAGAGTCATCACAACCTGATCCCGTTCCCCGAGGGTGTGCACTTCGACCTTATTGAGCCGCTCGATCACTTCTTTAAGGACGAGGTCCGCGCGCTTGGTCTGGCGCTGGGCCTGCCGGGTCACATCGTGTTCCGCCAGCCTTTCCCGGGCCCGGGTCTGGCCATCCGCATCATCGGCGCGGTCGACAAGGAGAAGCTCGAGATCCTCAAGAATGCCGACGCCATCGTGCGCGAGGAGCTCGATGCCTACAACCAGCGTCTGTTTGAACAGACCGGCGAGCGTAACTCCGAGCACAGCTGCTGGCAGTATTTCGCGGTCCTGCCCGACATTAAGTCCGTTGGCGTTATGGGCGACGAGCGCACCTATCAGCGCCCGATCATCCTGCGCGCCGTCGAGTCCAGCGATGCCATGACCGCCGACTGGGCCAAGCTGCCCTACGACGTGCTGGCCCGCATCTCCGGCCGCATCGTGGCCGAGGTCCCCGGCGCCAACCGCGTGTGCTACGACATCACGTCCAAGCCGCCCGCGACGATTGAGTGGGAATAGAACAGACGTTCGATAAAATAATATAGTATCAGATAGCGGGCACGGTTTCAATTGAATCCGTGCCCGCTGCTGTATGCGTGTCCTTGCATGCCCAATATGCGCCGTAAAAGCCGTCTTCTTCGACGTCAAAGTGAATGCGCTTCGTTTTTGCCTCTCAAAATCTTATTTTCACGATTTGCATTTTCATCCCGTTGTCACCGACCCTTGCGAGAAACCGGAAAAAGCCGCTGACAGAAGGGTCTCTCAAATCGTTGTAACCCAGCATATAGCCGCGACTTGTGACCTGCAGACGGCTGTCCCACGTGCCGATTTCCTTGGCGGCATCCGAAACCGCAAAATATGCCCCCACATCTTTGATTTTTGCAGTCTTAAGCCATGTTTTTGCAATCATCTTTACTGCCGTCCGATTGGCAGCATCAAAGACCAGCACACTGCCGGGGAAAGCGTCCGCCATCCCCCGCACCAGTTCCCGGACCTGCTGGGTCAGAAAGTAATAGAACACCCCGGAGGCAAAGAACACCGCCCCGCGGGAGGCATCGATTTTGCTAAACCATGCGGTGTCTTTCAGGTCGCAGGGGATATTTTGTTCTCGATCCCCGGCGGGCAGTAGCTGCTGCCGCAAGGCAATCACATCCGGGAAGTCCAGATTGTAGATCTTGCATCTACCGTTGTCGCAGGTTCTGCCGGTGTTGTCCAGCCCGCAGCCCAGATTGACCACCGCCGCATTGGGGTGGCCTTTCAGGTAATCCCGCACCTCGAAAGCAAGATCACTCTGCCGTGTGGCCACCTCCAGCGCACCAAAGCGCTGCATCAGGCTGCGGGAGTTTTTCTCTGCCTCTGAAAAGTCGTAGTCGATCTGGTCGAGCAGACGAACCGCTGTTTCATCCCTGTAAAGGGTCGGGTACAACTCCGTACACAGCTTCCGGGAATACAGCGGGAGGATCAGCGTCTCCTGCACGGTGTTTTTCTCAATTTTACATTTCATAGGTTTCTTCCTCAGTGAATAAAAACTGTCATAATTGCCGCCAGCATAGCCGCTATGACCGTCATGCCTATCGCCATGTGCAGGATGGATGCAAAAATACCCGTGCTTGATGCCCCTACTTCCGCGCCGTGACGCAGAGCCACTTTTTCTTTTTGTGTATCTGCACCTCGTGAAAACCCGCCTGCTCCAGACATGCCTCTAATTCAATGTCCTTGTAGATGGTCATGCCGCCGATGATCTGCGTCCACCTCTCGTCCTTGTCCGTATCGCCATTGCTCTCGTTGCAGATAAGAATTGTCCCGCCTGGCTTCAGCGTCCGCCAGACCTCACGGAAGCATCGGGGCAAATCAGGCCAAAAATAGACGGTTTCAAAGGCCGTGGCAGCATCGAAGTAGCTATCCTCAAACGCCATATCCGCCACACTGCCTTGCAGAACGGCGCAACGCCCCTCCTGAAGTGCAGTTCGGTTGAGCTTTCTAGCCTTCTCCACGCTGACGGGCGAATAGTCGATGCCCTTGACGACGCCATACGGGCATTTTTTCAGCAGCCGTTTTATGTTTGCCCCGCCGCCGCAGCCGCAATCTAGCACCTTGGCGTTTGGCGCAAGTCGTAGAAATCGAAGTCCCCACCGCGCCACAGGGCTGTGGCCCAGATTCATCATGGCAACCATAAGTTTTCCGCCGAGGCCCACGGGCTTGCGGGTGTTTTCAAAGAACGACATCTGGCCCCTCCGATTTTGTGCATTCCGCATAGGTCAACGGGAACGAGGCCTTCAGCACCGCGCTTTTCTGCACCGCCCAGCCGTTTTGACGCAGGAAACGTAGGTATTCCTCGCTTGTCCACCTGCTGTGGAGAGGGAATCCCGCCATACTCATGAAAAAGGCTTTTGCCTTGCCGGAAACCGAGTTCCCCGCGTGGGTGAAGGTTGGAGCGATGAGCACGCCGTCGTCCTTCAGCACCCGCCTGATTTCTTGCAGGGCCTTTTCCGGATGCGGCACTATGTGAAGCGCGTTGGACACGATCACCACTTCGAAGGACTTCTGTGCATAGGGCAGGCGGAACATATCTTGTACGGAAAAGTGCAGCTTTGCGGATTGATTGTCCCGCTTTGCTTCAAGGATCATCTTTGCAGAGGCGTCCGTAGCCTCGATGTGCGCCGCCGCATTCACGATGCTCTTTGCGATAAGCCCCGTGCCGGTGGCGACCTCCAGTACGGTTTTTGCTTTCACTACCGGCCGAATCAGCCCATACATCTTCTCATACGCCGCCCGGTCGTTTCGCATGAAACGGTCATACCGACCGGCGTTCTTGTCCCAGAAACCCTCGCGTTCGTGCATGGCTGACGCCCCCCAAACAGTTAGAGCCATCTAACTATAACACACGAATCATGCAGTAAGATGAGGCTAACCTTCTTTTCTTGGCTAAGACGCATCTCTTCGGTTTTCGCTTATAGCGGCGCGAGTCAGATACTAGGCTGGAGCTGAAGAAGGAACTTGGCGGACAGGTAGGTCGATACCGGTTCCCGGAACGGTGATCCAGCCAATTACACCAGGGCTCTAGTCATGCAGGTAAACCCAATCCATGACGGGCAATAGGTCCTTTTCTCTAGCTCGACGTCTTTCGGAGCTTGACGATTTGGACTGATGGAGGTGGGAAGTCCCTCACTGCGCCAATACCAGAAGATTGCGCTATAGACATCTCTCCGACCCTTTGAATTACCCCTTTTCACGCCACCCGCTACGAACCCCGGCGGAAACTAGGGAGTGATTAAAAAGGCGAGCTGCGGTTTTGCGAATCAATTGAGTCATTCACAAAATCGCGAATCAAGGGCCTGATTCGCCCAAATTGCGCACGAATTGGCCCTTAGGCGGTACGACGCGACACGCATCGACAACACTCGGACTGGATTAGTCACTGAGCGGGAATAGCGGAAACTGGCTTTTGAACTCGCGTTTTGATACCGTCGAGTACCGCCTGATGCTGTTTCGGCGCCGCCATAGAGCAAAGCCACCAGCGAAATAACGGGAATAAAAGCCTCCGGACCCTCTGGTTCGGAGGCTTTCTTTTTCGTTCTGCTCGGAAAGAGCCCCTTGCCAAAGCCCGTTGAGCATCGGGCGGCATTATTGAGTGTGGGCGTTATCGTAGGTATCTTTGATTTCTTCTGGCAAATTGTCGGGAATCAGCGCCTTCACTCTATCCTCGTTGCCATCTTGGATTGCCTGCTCGTAGTACCAGCATTTGAACTTCAACATATCCAGCGCACGGTTCATGTTTGCGATCTCCGACTCCATGTGGGCCTTCCGCTCCTCGAACATGGCCTTGCGTTTGGGATATGTCGATGGGCCCTCCGAACACCATTCCATGAACAGCCGGATGTCCTTGATCTCCATCCCAGCCTTCTTCAGGCATTCGATGACCCGAAGCGCCTCGAGTTCCGTATCGCCGAATCGGCGAATGCCGGACGTCCGCTCCAATTCCGGAAACAATCCCTGTTTGTCGTAATACCGCAGCGTGGAAACGGGCAGACCGAACATCTCCGCTACCTGTCCGATTGTGTACATGGTCCCTCCGGACGAATCTCGAATTTACTCCTTGACCTAAAGTTAGGTTTATGTATTACCTTTATTTTCGTCAATATATATAAGGAGTGCAAGGGGTATTCCGTAATGAGCAAAACGGTTTTGATAGTCTCTTCAAGCCCTCGAAAGGATGGCAATTCCGAGACGTTGGTGGATGCTTTCGCCAAAGGCGCACGCTTGCCGGAACGGTTTTCGCCGGCGGCGTGAACGGTGTGGGCGAAATCACGGGGCATTCTGCTCTGGAGCAGGCGTAACGAATGGGCATGGGAGTCTAGGCGCGGCTTAGCAGCGCGGAAGCAGTTTTGTACTCAAAGCCATCGACAGGAGGAATCAAACATGACGATTAAACAGACGGCGGGCAGAGATGCCCTAGGGGACTTTGCCCCCAAATTCGCACAGCTCAATGACGATGTGCTGTTTGGCGAGGTGTGGAGCCGAGAGGGCGAGCTTTCCCTTCGAGACCGCAGCGTGGTGACGGTGGTGGCGCTGATGGCGCAGGGACTGACGGATTCCTCGTTCCAATACCATCTGATGTCCGCAAAGAATAACGGTGTAACCAGGGCGGAAATAGCGGAAATCCTTACCCACGCCGCGTTTTACGCGGGGTGGCCCAAGGCATGGGCGGCCTTTCGCATGGCGAAGGAGGTCTGGGCGGATGACGATGCCGCTGATGCAAAAGCCGAGCACCAAAACGAGATGGCCTTTCCCATCGGTGCCCCCAACGATGCATTCGCGAAGTACTTTATCGGGCAAAGCTACCTCGCGCCTCTATCAACCGAGCAGGTTGGCGTCTACAACGTGACGTTCGAGCCCGGCTGCCGCAACAACTGGCACGTGCACCACGCCAAAAACGGCGGCGGACAGATTCTCATCTGCGTGGCTGGTCGAGGGTTCTACCAGGAATGGGGTAAACCGGCACAGGAGCTGCGCCCTGGCGATGTGGTCAACATCGCCCCGGGTGTGAAACATTGGCACGGAGCCGCGCCCGAGAGCTGGTTCTCCCATCTCGCGCTGGAGGTTCCGGGCGAGGAGGCCTCCAACGAGTGGTTAGAGCCCGTGGGCGACGGGGAATATCTCAAAGAGACTAACAAGGAGGCTTAAATACCTTCGCCGTCCGCGCCGCCGAGAGCAGCGCGCCCAAATCTGCCTGAATCGCCTCTGCCTTGCTTCCGAGCTGCAGCGGAGCCGAGCCGTTCGAGATGTTGACGCTCAACAGGTGCGCATCCGGCAGCTTTGCGGTCATGCTCCAGAACGGGAGCGTGATGATGCCGGGGGTCATCTCGCCTACGCCGAGCTCCAACAACAGCACGCGGCGATCGCTGTGCTCGCACACAAAGCGTTCGTATCGTCCGAGGCTCTCGCGCCAGGCCGCACCCTGCAGAAACGTGTCGTCGCGCACCCACGGCACAAGCTGCCAGCTGCAATGCGGGCATCGGGGGATATCCTCGCTGAGGACCTCGAACCCCGCCATGCCCGCGAGCATGCGTTCGACGTAGGGGCTCGCGTCGAAGAGCTCGTCACAGCATGGCTGCTTGCACTGAAGGTGCGCGAAGCTTCCCTGATAGTTACAGGTTCTCTCGTCGGGAAACGTCTTCTTGGCCTGGGTGTCCACATTGGTGCTCAGGATGAAGTAGTCCTTATGGCCGATGAGGGACCGTAGGTCGAGATAGGGCTGCGAGGCCAGCTCGCGCAGCATGAAGTCGATGTATCGCGCATAGTATGCCCACTGCTGCTCGAGGCTGGGGTAGAGGTGGTAGAAGCCGTCGAAAAGCCTCTTGACTACTTTCGATTGATGCTCAGTGCCCATTGTATTCGCTACGATTAAACTCGGCACAGGGGATACTGGTTTTCCGTGCGAAAACGCTCATGCCGCTAAATTGAGCGACTGCCTGTACTGCAGCGGGATCATCCGCCCGAGCGATCCCTTAATCCGTCGCCCGTTGCGCCAATCGGCAGAAGCCACGCGTGGACGCTAATCGCTCGAGCGAATCGTCGTCGGTTTCCGTTTAACGATTTCTTTTTCCGCTATTATCCGACCCTCGGACTTCCTCGTGATAGAAGTAGTCCACGATCACCGGATGCCCCTGGGGGACTCTGCCATAAGGCATTTCGTTGTCCACAAAGGGGCAATCGTACTTCTTGGCCATTTCCTCGGCTTTTACTTCAAGCGCTTCAAAATAGCTACGGTTGCGCTTGTTATAGATCTCATCGTAAAGCGGTACGAGATTGGGATGTTTCTCGGCGATATAATCCAGGATCGCTTTTTTGAAACCACCCCGAAGATTGAGATTTTCGAGCCAAAACAAATCGCACCGATCTTTTACTCGCTCAAAAATCATCTCAAAATCCGTGATGCCGGGAAATACCGGGGACACGAAGCAGACCGTACGGATACCTTCGTCATACACCTGCTTCATAGCAGCGATACGACGCTCGATGCTCGACGCGGAGTCCATATCGTTCTTGAAGTTCTCATCCAGCGTGTTGATCGACCATGAAACGGTCACTCGTCCAAGCCTCTTCAGCAGATCGATATCCCGTACCACAAGATCGGACTTTGTGCAGATCAGAATATCTGCATCGCTGCCAATCAGCTGTTCCAGGAGTTTCCTGGTATTCCCGAATCGCTCCTCCTGTGGATTGTAGCCATCCGTCACAGAACCGATAACCACCCGCTGTCCAGCGTATTTCTTCGGATTCTTGATTTCCGGCCAATGCTTCACATCAAGAAAGGTGCCCCATTCCTCCTTGTGTCCGGTAAAGCGCTTCATAAAGGAGGCATAGCAATACTTGCAGGCATGCGTGCAGCCTACATAGGGATTGACCGAGTAGCCGCCTACCGGCAGGCTGGACTTGGTCATGATGTTCTTTGCTTCCACCTCATTGATGAGGATTCCATCGATCACTTCCGCCATGTTCTCTGCACCTCCAGCACTCTTTCGAATTCTTCCGGCAATTCCTGAATCATGTTTTCGTCCCCTATGACAGAGACGAGGTCTTCCTTCATAAACATTGGAATGCCAAGCGCGTGCGCCTGGTCCGTCAAAGACCATGCCCACTCCGGTTCCGTATGAACCTTCCTGCTCTGCGTCCCGGTCATGGTACCGACGACGATCCAGTTGATTCCGGAAAGGTCGACCGTACCGGGATCGTCGAATAGCGGCTCAAAAGTAACGAAGAAGTGATTTGCATTGACGTTTTTCCGAAGGGCGTCGATACGCCACAGCTCCGCTTTCCTCGTCACCGTAACGCCGAACCATGCGTTTTCCAGGTCGGTATCTAAATCCAGCAAATCGGGTCTCTTGGTCAGGAACAGGAACTGATGCTGTGGATTCTCATGGATCTTTGCAAATACCTCGTCTCGCCATTCCAGCTTCCACCCGGAGAGATCGCTCATGCCGGTAAGGAGAAAGTTCTGCGGGCGTTTCTTTTCCATCATCTTGAGCTTGCTCGGGAAGAACGCAGGATCAGCGAAGTCGTCAATCATATGCCAACGTTTCACATTGTTACGGGCATAGCAATATGGACACCCCACCGTGCAGCCGATGACGATATTCATATTCTGAATCTGATTTTTGATGCAGATGCTCATAACGCCTGCCTACCCGCCTCTCCCGTAAACACGCAATCAGCCTCCCCCACCTTGCGGGCAAAAGCCTCGATATCTTGCTTGCAAGCAGCAGGCTCGCAATCGCTCAAATCGTATGACGTGCCGCCGTTTCGATAGACGGCCCGATGGGAAAACGATCGGCTGACAAGCCCGATGCCGAGCTTCTCGCACAGGGTCATCCGTGCTCCCTTTCAGCTATAAAAAACAGATGTCTATAAACAGTATCCTTGTTGATTTTCGCAGGGGCAATGAACAAACGCGTGCACCTGTCGATAAACGAACAGCTACTGGACATTGTCAAACGACTCAGATTGGAGAGGCGATGGGAGAAACCAAGATCGACCGCCGGCGGCGCTACACCCTCTCGGTCATACGGGAGGCGTTCTTCGCGCTGCTGGCCGAGGTCGGCTTCGCGAAGATGACGGTGGCGGACATCTGACGCCGCGCCGAGATCAACCGGGGAACGTTCTATCTGCATTACGAGGATAAGTACGCGCTGCTCGATGCGCTTATCGACGAGGCATTGGCAGCGGCTCCCCCGCTTGAGGGGGTTGAATCGGCAACGCTTTGCCAGCGTCCGCCGGCAGACGACGATTATCGCCTGCTTTATTCGGACAGCGACGCATACGCTCGCGTAGCCCAGCGCGTCATAGAACGCGGAGCGGAGCAGATGGTTCCCTGGGTCATGGTGAAAACAGGGCTTTCACGCGAAGACGCCTTCCTGCTCTTCGTCCACAACGTCCAGGGCAATCTGGCCGTCAACCGCCTGCTCGGCTGGAGACGAGGCCCCGAGTTCGCCCATGCCCAGGAGCTGCTCAACGCCTATTCCGAAGGGGGCTTACTGGCGGTATCCGCTCTTCGCGATTCCGATAACCCATCGTGACCTGCGATTCAGGAATACCAGCCTCCGAGCCCTCTCGTTCGGAGGCTGCGGCTAAAACCTCATTGCGCGTCTACCGCTCCGCGTTACTCGCCACCTGCCCGCGCCGCCGAGAGCAGGGCGCCCAAATCGGCTTGGATCGCCCCTGCCTTGCTTCCAAGCTGCAGCGGCGCCGAGTCGCCCGAGATGTTTACGCTTAACAGATGCGCATCCGGTAGCTTCGCGGTCATGCTCCAGAACGGGAGCGTGATGATGCCGGGGGTCATCTCGCCCACGCCGAGCTCCAACAACAGCACGCGGTGATCGCTGTGCTCGCACACAAAGCGCTCGTATCGTCCGAGGCTCTCGCGCCAGGCCGCACCCTGCAGAAACGTGTCATCGCGCACCCACGGCACAAGCTGCCAGCCGCAATGCGGGCATCGGGGGACATCCTCGCTGAGGACCTCGAACCCCGCCATGCCCGCGAGCATGCGCTCGACGTAGGGGCTCGCGTCGAAGAGCTCGTCGCAGCATGGCTGCTTGCACTGAAGGTGCGCGAAGCTTCCCTGATAGTTGCAGATCCTCTCGGTGGGAAGCGTCTTCTCGACTTGGGTGTCTACATTGGTGCTCAGGATGAAGTAGTCCTTATGGCCGATGAGGGACCGTAGGTCGAGATAGGGCTGCGAGGTCGGCTCGCGCAGCATGAAATCGATATATCGCGCGTAGTAGGCCCATTGCTGCTCGAGGCTGGGGTAGAGGTGGTAAAAGCCGTCAAAAAGACTCTTGAAGCCAAAGGCTTGCTGCCAGTCCGTCATTCCGGCGCGCGCCATGCCTGAGCGGTTGTAATGGTTGAACCCGGCGGCGCTTGACATGCCCGAGCCGATGCCGACGATGATGGCGTCGGCATCGTCGATAAGGCTTCGAAGCCTATACGCTTCCCTCTCTAGAGACGGCATTGGGCAATCTCCTCGAAAGCCAGGGCCATATCGCCGTCAACGAGAATCGTCTCGCACGATGCATCGGGCGCCATAGCCTGGCTGTAGTTGAACACGATGTAGGTGGCGTGCTCGCAGACGTTCGCGATCTGGGCGAGCATGTGCTTTATGATGCCGTTGCGCAGTCCCACGCCAAGTTCGAGGATGGCGACCCTGCCGTTGCGATGGGCTTGCACAAGGCGCTCGAGCTCCTCGAGCTGGGTCATGGCGAGGGCGTCTGGATGGGCGAGGCGCCGCTCGTCAACCGACGTGCGCGTGCTCCCCTCAGTCTCGAGCACGCGCTCCTCGTCGAACCCGGCGCGCGCGAAGTGCCCGTCGATGTTGCATGTGACCACGAAGGTGTCGGCGTGCTCCGTAAGACGCCGCAGCCCGTTCATGAGCGAGCCGGGCTCATATTCGAGATACTCCTTTTGATGGAACCGCTCGGCCCATCGGCGTCGCACGCTGGCATCCGGGGAAGCGAGCCCCTGCAGTATGCAGCCGATGCCGTCTGCCTGAGCGAGGTCGCCGTACGCCTCTTGGAAATGAGCATCGGCGCAGAAAAGGTTGAGCCCCTCCGCCATGTCGAGTCCGTTGCTAGCGCCGATGATGACAAGATCCGCTTCGGCTAGCGCCCTGCCTATGCGAACTGCTTTCGCCGTCTCCATGCGCTACCTCCCCAGCGTCTTGCGCACGTCGGCAAGCACGTCGGCGATGTCGGCGCGAACGGCGAGCCCCCGATCCTCGATCGCGCGGGGGAGAAACTGCGTCTTGTTGTTTACGGCGATGTAGCTGGCCTGCGGTAACTGCGCCGTGAGGGCCCAGAACGGCTCCTGGATAAACGCGGGCGTCATGCGGCCCACACCCAGCTCGAGGAAGAGGATCCTCTGCCGTGCGTGCGCGTCGAGCCAGTCGGACACCTTGCGGTACTGCTCCTCGTAGAGTTCGCCCTGCAGGAAGTTGCCGTAGCCGCGAACCCAGGGGAACGCCTCTGCCCCGCAGTGCGGGCAGCGCGGCACGAGCTCTGTCGGAACCTCAAGGCCGTCTCCCATGGCCTCTACCATGCGGGAGACCGGCTCGACCGCATCCCACACCGCGTCGGTGCAACAGTGGGAGCACTGAAAGAAGCGGTGGTCGCCTTGGATCTCTGCCACTTTCTCCCAGGGATAGAGCTTCACAAACTGCGTGTCCTGGTTGGTGGTGAGCACGAAGAAGTCCTTCTGAGCAAGGATGGCGTCGAGGTCCTTGTAGGGCTTGCGCAGCGGGGCGTTGAGCGTGGTGTCGAGGAAGGTGGCAAGATAGCCCCAGCGCGCCTCGGCGGTAGGCCAGCGATAGAATGAACCCTCGAAAGCACCCTTGAAGCCATAGCGCTCGGCGAACTTGCCGAAATGCCTGCGATAGGTCGCGTTGTCCTCGTAGTAGAAGTCGCCGCCGCCCGCCGCGGAGAGACCGGAGGCACCGCCCACAAGCACGCAATCGGCCTCATCGATCATGCGGGCAAAGTCCTCGATCTGCCGGTCGTAGGGTTTAGGCTCGCAGTCACTCAGGTCGTAGGGCGTGCCACCGCCGCGGTAGGCTGCCTGATGGGAAAACGACCGGTTGGTGAGTTCGACGACGAGTTTCTCGTAAAAAGTCATGCAAAGCTCTCTTTCGGCTACAATGAACAGGTGTCTATAAAAAGTATCAATGTTGATTTGCGTGAGAGCAATGAACAGCTTTGAGGCGCTGTCGATAAACAAACGTCTGCCGGGCATTGTTGAGCGTTGCAATTGGAGGAGCCATGGAAGCGGGGAAGATCGATCGTCGCCGACGCTATACGCTTTCGGTCATACGGGAGGCGTTCTTTGCGCTGCTGGCCGAGGTCGGCTTCGCAAAGATGACGGTGGCGGATATCTGCCGCCGCGCGGATATCAACCGCGGTACGTTCTATCTGCATTACGAGGATAAGTTTGCGCTGCTTGATGTGCTTATCGATGAGGCTCTGGCGGCGGCACCTCCGCTCGAGGGGGCGGAGTCGGGGGCCCTTTGCCAGCGGGCACCGGCAAACGATGACTATTATCTGCTCTACTCGGATGACGACGCGTACGCCCGCGTGGCGCAGCGCGTCATCGAGCGCGGGGCAGAGCAGGTCGTTCCCCAGATGATGGAGAAGACCGGGCTTTCGCGCGAGGACGCTTATCTGCTCTTTGTCCACAGCGTTCAGGGAAATCTCGCGGTCAACCGCCTGCTCGGTTGGAGGCGGGGACCCGAGTTCACCCATGCCCAGGAACTGCTCAGCACCTATTCCGAAGGAGGCTTGCGAGCGGTTACGACTCGCCATGATTCCTGCAGTTCATCTTGACTGCGGGTCATTTCAGGCAGGCGACGCAGCTATGAACAAGAAGATTGCATGGCAATCAGCACTAGCGGAAATGCTTGCTGCCCTTACCAAGAGGAGTGCTGATTGCCATGCGTTGATGCTCCCGCGGACAATTCCGTCAGCCACCGCTTGCATCCATTTTGGCTAGCTCTGCATACCGAACATGGCGTTGAAGAGCGTGATCTGCTCCGGGGTGAGCTGTGCAATGCCGTTTTTATCGTTCTGCATTGGGTCCCTTTCGCTGGTGTCTCGTGCAATCGAATGTAGCGCGAGTACATGAATAGGGGCGAATTCCCTCAAGTGCCGTATAGAACAATTTTTAAACGCAGAAAAATAACTGAAAACAAATTAATCCGCGTTAAAATATTGTCAAATAGAAGTTCATGAGGGAAGGTTACGTATGCGTCGCAAGGCAGACGAGCTCCTTAGGGAATGGCGAGACAGAGCTGATAGAAAACCTTTGCTGGTCAAAGGCGTGCGCCAGTGTGGCAAGACCTATTTGCTCAGAACGTACGCCCAGGATCTTTTCGAATCGGTTGTCTACGTTAATCTTGAGAACGACCGGTCGGCGCGAGCGGATTTTTCGGGCGGTCTTGACCCTCATTCGATCGTACGTGCGATCGAGGCTCGTACGGGACAGCGTATCGTGCCTGGCAAAACCTTATTGTTCATTGACGAGATCCAGGCATGCGAGGAAGCGCTCACTTCCCTTAAATACTTTTGCGAAGATGCTCCCGAGTATTACGTTGCGGCTGCCGGGTCGCTTCTTGGGGTTGCCATTAACCATCAGTCGTATTCGTTCCCCGTCGGAAAGACCGACTTGATTGAGATGACTCCACTCGATTTCGAGGAGTTTCTCTGGGCGATGGGGCACGATCAGCTGGTCGACGAGATACGCTCATCATTCGAGATAATGGGTCCTCTTGCGCCAAGCCTTCATGAAAAGGCGCTTGGGCTCTATCGACAGTATCTTGTTGTTGGCGGAATGCCCGAGGCGGTCCAAACGTACATCGATGATCAGTCAATCATTGATGTGGCCGAAAAGCATCGGATTATTCTCGACGGATATTCCGCCGACACCAATAAATATGCTGATGAACGCTTGAGCGCAAAGACGCGTGCGTGCTTCGATTCCATTCCACAGCAGCTTGCCAAAGAGAATCGCAAATTTCAATACAAGGTAGTGCGAGCGGGGGGCAATGCGTCTCTCTTTGGAGATGCTCTCGACTGGCTTGTATTGTCGGGTACGGTGGCGCGCTGCAGCCTAGTCGGGCAGATCGAAAGCCCTTTAGAGGCCTTCGTTAACCCTTCTGCTTTTAAAATCTATCAGGCGGATACAGGGCTGCTCGTCTCCAAGGCCGGTGCTCAACGCGCCGATATTCTTGCCGGCATCGGCGGCACATTCATGGGTGCACTTACCGAAAACTACGTCGCCCAACAGCTTTCAGCCATGGGCTATCCGCTGCATTATTGGGCGCGAGATAATCGTGCGGAAATCGACTTTGTAGTAGAGAAGCAGGGATGCTTGTCTGCGATTGAAGTCAAGGCGGGAGAGAACACAAGATCTCGAAGCCTGTCCTCACTTAAAAAGACCCATCCGGGCGTACGCCTTATCAGGCTATCGACTAAGCCCTTTGGAATGAATGATGGGCTTATGTCTGTTCCACTTTATGCGGCATTTTGTCTATAGGGATGATGCTGGTGTAATGCATGGGGCCCAGGGCGCAGCGTTTACTGCGCTCCGGGCCCCGCTGCTTTGTAAAACCATGACGGTTTGGTCGCCGTTGTTTTAGTCAAACAGGCTCGGCATGTCGTTTTCCTTCATGAGGGCACCGGCGGAAGGTAGGCTCTGCGCGGTGAACTTTTCGGCCGAGACGCCGGCGCCGAGGATCTCCTCGGTCGTGCCGACGGTGGTGACCGAGCGGCCCTTCTTGGCCGTAAAGGCCTGGACGCCCTGCGTGTTGGTGGTCGTCTTGGTCTTGAGCAGCGACGTGTTGAAGTTCATCAGGCGGTAGTCGCTCGAGACCAGCGCGAGGTCGCGGTCCTCCTTGAGCACCTGCGCATACAGCAGCTTGCTGCCGCCGTAGATGGCGTTCTTAAGGCGCTTGCGGTTGGTCTTGGTAACGTATCCAGAAAGCGCGACACGCACCACGCGGCCGTTCTCAAAGACGAACAGCACGTCGGCCTTGTAGTCCTCGGGGTCGATGACCCAGATGACGCTCTCGTCGGGTTCCATCTCGAGATCGGTCGGAAGGTACGAGCCCAGCTGGGCCGACTTGGTATCCTCAAACGCCGCGACCTTGCACTTGTACACCTGGCTCTTGTTGGTAAAGACCAGCAGCTCGTGCGTGTTGGAGGACGGGAACTCGATAAAGGGTTTGTCGCCGTCCTTGTACTTGAGCGTGGTCGCCTTCTTGAGCACGCGGTCCGTCATCTTCTTGAGGTAGCCATCGCGCGAAAGCATGATGGTAACCGGGTACTCCTCGACCTCGGGCTCCAAGCTTACCTCGATAACCTCATGGGGCTCGATCCTGCCCGTGCGGCGCGGCATCACGTACTTCTTGTTAACCGCGGCCAGCTCGTCGCTGATGACCTTCTTGATGTTGTCCTCGCTCGAGAGGATCTCCTCGAGTTCGGCGATCTCACCCTCGAGCTTGGCGATGTCCTTGGTGCGGTTGAGGATGTACTCCTCGTTGATGTTGCGGAGCTTGAGCTCGGCGACAAACTCGGCCTGGGTCTCGTCGATGTCGAAACCCTTCATAAGGTTGGGTACAACCTCTGCCTCGAGCTTAGTGCCGCGGATGATGGCGATGGCCTTGTCGATGTCGAGCAGAATTGCCTCAAGGCCGTGCAGCAGGTGCAGGCGCTCGGACTTTTTGCCCAGGTCAAAGTTAATGCGGCGACGCGTGGACTCAATACGCCACTTGACCCACTCGTGCAGAATCTGGCGCACGCCCATAACACGGGGATAGCCGTCGACGAGCACGTTGAAGTTGCACGAGAACGAATCCTGCAGCGTGGTCGAGCGATAGAGCTTGGCCATGAGCTTGTCGGGGTCGACACCGCGCTTAAGGTCGATGGCGATACGCAGACCCGAAAGGTCGGTTTCATCGCGGATGTCTGCGATCTCCTTGACCTTGCCCTCCTTGGAGAGCTTGACGATGCGCTCGATGATGACATCGGTCTTGGTGGTGTAGGGGATCTCGTAGACCTCGATGATGCGCTCTTCGGGAATCCAGCGCCAGCGGGAGCGAATCTGGAAGCTGCCCAGGCCGGTCTCGACGATCTTCTCCATCTCCTCGCGGCGGTAGATAATTTCGCCGCCGGTCGAGAAGTCGGGCATGGGCATGTACTCGAGCAGGTCGCAGTCGGGATCCTGCAGGTAGTGCATCGTGGCGGTGCAGACCTCGTTGAGGTTGAAACCGCAGATGTCGGACGCCATGGCGACGCCGATGCCCTTGTTGGCCGAGACGAGGATGTTGGGGAACGTGGTGGGCAGCAGACGCGGCTCCTTCATGGCACCGTCGTAGCTGTCAACGAAGTCGACCGGGTCCTTGTCGATGTCTTTGAAGATCTCGGCGCTGATGGGGGAGAGCTTGGCCTCGGTATAACGCGAGGCGGCGTAGCTCAGGTCGCCCGAATAGTACTTGCCAAAGTTGCCCTTCGACTCCACGAAAGGAGCAAGCAGCGCCTCGTTGCCCGTGGCCAGGCGCACCATCGTCTCGTAGATGGCGGCGTCGCCGTGTGGGTTGAGCTTCATGGTCTGGCCCACTATGTTGGCGCTCTTTTGGCGCTCGCCCTTGAGCAGGCCCATCTTGTACATAGTGTAGAGCAGCTTGCGGTGCGAGGGCTTAAAGCCATCAATCTCGGGGAATGCGCGCGAGACGTTGACGCTCATGGCGTAGGGCATGTAGTTGACCTCGAGCGTCTGCGTGATCGGCTGGTCGGTGACCTCGGAGTGCAGGCCGATGACGTTCTCGGCGTTGACCTGCTTTTTCTTTGGCTGGTTCTTCGTCTTCTTCTTTGCCACGATTTCCTCTTGAACTTCTTATGGGCCGTCGTTATCGATTTGCTGCTATTGCAGGTCCAGCTGGTCCAGGTATTCCTTGCCGTGCTCGGAGATATGGCGCTTGCGGCCCGCCTCGTCGTTGCCCAGCAACAGGTTGAACATGGTTTCCATCTTGGTGACGTCCTCGGGCTCCACCTTGATCAGGCGACGCGTCTCGGGGTTCATGGTGGTGAGCCACATCATGTCCGGATCGTTCTCACCAAGACCCTTGGAGCGGTTGATCGAGCACTTCTGGTCGCCGATCTCCTTAAGAATGCCGTTCTTCTCGAGTTCGGTGTAGGCAAAGTAGGTCTTCTCTTTGCAGTTGATCTCGTAGAGCGGTGACTCGGCGATATACACGTAGCCCTCGTCGATAAGCGTGGGCACCAGGCGGTAGAGCATGGTGAGCACGAGCGTGCGGATGTGATAACCGTCGACGTCGGCGTCCGTACAGATGATGACCTTGTTCCAGTTGAGGTTGTCCAGGTCGAAGGCACCAAGGTTCTTGATGCGCTTGTCCTTGATCTCCACACCGCAGCCCAGCACGCGCATAAGGTCCATGATGATGTCGGACTTAAAGATGCGTGGGTAGTCCTCTTTCAGACAGTTGAGGATCTTGCCTCGGACGGGCATAACACCCTGGAACTCGGCATCGCGCGAGGTGCGGATGGCGCCTGCTGCCGAGTCGCCCTCTACGATGTAGATCTCGCGACGGCTCTTGTCCTTGGAGCGGCAGTCGATGAACTTCTGCACGCGGTTGGCCATGTCGGTCTTCTGCTGCAGATTGGTCTTGATGCTCTGGCGCGTCTTCTCGGCGTTCTCGCGCGAGCGCTTGTTGATGAGCACCTGCTCCACGATCTTGTTGGCAGCGTCTTTGTTCTCGATCAAGTAGGTCGAGAGGCGCTCCTTAAAGAAGGCGGTCATGGCCTGCTGGATAAAGCGGTTATTGATAGCCTTCTTGGTCTGGTTTTCGTAGGACGTCTGGGTGGAGAAGCAGTTGGTCACCAGTACCAGGCAGTCCTGGACGTCTTGCCACTTAATGCCGGTCTCGTTTTTGTTGTACTTGCCCTGTTGCTTAATATAGGCATCGATGGCGCTGGTCAGAGCGCTGCGCGCGGCCTTCTCGGGCGAGCCGCCGTTCTCGAGCCACGATGAGTTGTGGTAATACTCCTGCATCATGAAGGTGCGCGAGAAGCACATGCACGCGGTGATCTTTACGTTGTAGTCGGGCAGGTCCTCGCGATCGCGACCGCGGCGGTCGGCCTCGATAAAGAAGGGTTCGGTAAGGTAGTCGGTACCGACCTTCTCGAGCACGTAGTCCTCGATACCCTTGGGGTAGCAAAAATCCTCTTCGGAAAACTCGCCGTTGTCGTCCTCGATGCGCAGGCGGAAGGTCACGTTGGCGTTGACCACGGCCTGGCGGCGCATGGTCTCGCGATACCAGTCGTGGGGAATGCTGATCGAGGTAAAGACCTCAAGATCGGGGCGCCACTTGATGGTGGTGCCGGTGCGGTCCTCGTCGCTGGGCTCAATCTCGAGTGCCTTCTTTTTGGCGCCGACGACCTTGCCTTTCTTAAAGTGCAGAGAGTACTTGTTACCGTCGCGCCAAACGGTGACGTCCATGTACTCGGAAGCGTACTGGGTCGCGCACGAGCCCAGGCCGTTGGTGCCGAGCGAGAAGTCGTAGTCGCCGCCCTGGTTGTTGTTGTACTTGCCGCCGGCGTAGAGCTCGCAGAAGACGAGCTCCCAGTTAAAGCGCTTCTCGGAAGGGTTCCAGTCGAGCGGGCAGCCACGGCCGTTGTCCTCTACCTGAATGGAGCCATCGCGAAAGGCGGTAAGGGTGATGAGCTTGCCGTAGCCCTGGCGCGCCTCGTCAACGGCGTTGGACAGGATCTCGAAGGCGGCATGCGCGCAGCCGTCGAGCCCGTCAGAGCCAAAGATGACGGCGGGGCGCAGGCGTACGCGCTCCTCGTCCTTGAGCTGACGAATACTGTCGTTACCATAGTTTGCGGTGTTTTTTGCCATGCTCGCTCTCTCGATGCTCCTTTGCTGCGTTTAAGTCAATATAGATAGTCAAGGTAGCATAGCCCGGCCCATAGGCGATTCCAACCAACACGAAATCCATCGAACAATCGTTCGGAGTCGGGCACCTTTGGCTTCTGCGGTCATTCCCTGCGCGGTGTGGTGCTCGTGTTAAAACCGTGGCTTATCGGCTGGTAGAATTGCCGCATCAAGACTGCATGTTGTTTGAGGGGGCGCAATGACCGAGAAAGAGAAGATGGAGCGCGGTGAGTGGCATGATGCCAACTTTGACGAGGAGCTCCTGGCGCAACGCGCGAAGGCGGAGGCGCTCTGCTATGACTTTAATATGGCAAAACCTGGAAGCGACGCACAGCTCGATGCTTTGAAGTCCTTGCTCGATACCGATCTTCCCGGGGGGCTGACGGTCCTTTCGCCTGCCTACTTTGACTACGGGAGCAAGACGACCTTTGGTGAGGGCTGTTTTGTAAACCATGGCTGCTACTTTATGGACGGCGGCTCTATCACCTTTGGTGGCAACGTGTTTATCGGGCCGTTTTGCGGCTTCTACACCGCTTCGCACCCCCTAAAGGCAAAGGACCGCAACTTGGGTCTCGAGAAGGCTCTGCCCATCGTTGTCGGCGATAACTGCTGGTTTGGCGCGAACGTGTCAGTGCTGCAGGGAGTTACCATCGGCAGCGGTTGCGTAATTGCCGCGGGCAGCGTCGTGACGGAAGACCTTCCAGACAACGTGGTGGCGGCAGGCGTCCCCGCAGTCGTCAAGAAGACCATCGAACAATAACGAAGCCCTTAAACGATAGTGCCCCACTGTCCTCGGTGGAATGCGGGGCGAGGAAGCCGAGCTCGACTCCGCTGGCGACATCTAATGCGCAATGGGCTGGCTCTGGGTATTCAGAACCAGCCCATTTTGGTGTTCGATGAGCCGGGTCGGCGTCTCTCGCAAAAGTAACTTGGAGCTAGCGAGGCTTATCCGAATTGACCTCATCGGCGGCGTCTTTTTCGAGCGCCGTGCGGCGGGCGCTGTAGGCGATGAGGCCCGCGCCTGCCGCGGCGAGTGCTGCAGCGGCTGCCGTAAGGGCAGCGTTGACATCGCCCGTGCCCGCAAGCGCGCCCGCTTTTCCGGAGCGCTTGTTATTGCCGTGGTCCTTGCCGCTGCCGGAGCTGCTTCCGCCGGAGCCGCCGCCCTCGTCAGTACCGCTGCCACTCGAGCCACCATCGCCGTCTGCCGTCATCGGGGCGTCGTGAAGTCCTGTCGTATCCGCGCTGTCGCATACGCCGACCTGCACTTCTGAGCGTTCGCATGCCGCGTCGGGCACATGAAGCTCGTGCAGAACGGCACTCAGCGCCGAGTTTGCGCCCGGTCGGATCTCCTCGAGCGTTACGGGATCGAGCGCCACCAGATTACGCGCCTTCGCATACAGCGTGACGCGTTTGCCCACTTCGTCGCTCCAACTCTCGGGGATGGCGAAGCTCATGCGGAACTGTGCCGTGCAACCCGGTGCCAGCACGGCGTTGCCGTTGTCGGCTACCAGCGGGTGCGTTGCAAAACGTGCGCCCAGCGTCTCGAGCGCGTACTTTACGTGTGCCATGTCGTTGGCCGAAGCGTCTTCGGCAAGCTCTGGATCGTAGATCGAAGCCATGCGTGCGTTCGCTCCGAATCCGATGGATGCGCTGGAGAACGGCTGGCTGGAGCCCTCTCGGTACAGATCGATTGTGCCGGCAGTCAGCAAAGTGTTGCCGTCGTTTCGCACCGTGACCATGAAGGATTCGCCTGCTGCTCCGGGCACCACCGCGCCCGAGGTGGCGACCGCGCCCGTCGGAGTGGCACACGCCACCAGAGGCACTTCGATGCCGTGCAGCTCTGCCTCGCTCTTCTCCGCGCTCACAATGTGCGTGGCGAGCGCGGAGAGCATGCCTCCCGACGTCAAAAATGTCGTTATCTGATCGACGGGATGGTCCAGCTCGCACATCACGAACGGCTCCGTGAACAGATCGCCTGCCAAGGTGCTGACGAAGATGCGGAAGTGCTTGCCCATTACTGCTACCGGGTTGCCTTCTTCGTCGTAGGTTTGCCCCACCTTGCCATCGGTGTTCTCTACATAGAGCGCGCACCTGCCGTTGTTGCTTACGCTAAACGATGCCGGGCCACAGCCTGCGGCACCCACGGGCTGCGTTGCAAATGCCAATGCGCCTCGCGTCCAAGTAATATGCTGCAGCTGCTCGTTGACGGTGGCCAAAAAGCCCGAATGTTGTGGCCACGGCACCGCATGGGGCACCGTGGCGTCTGGTGGCATAACGCCCCAGCCCGCAATGGACTGGCCGATCACGGCGTACGATGCGCAGCCGCAACCGTCTGCGGTCTCGTACGCAACGGGCACCACCATTTTGCCGTTGATATTCTCGGGCTCGCTCAGCTCGATACTCGACGGTGCTTGCGGAAAGCGAAGAACTTGGCGGAACGTCAGGCTGTCGCCCAAATCATCCGACCACAGGGTAAAGCATTCCAGCGCAACCTCGGCCTCGCTGCCGAGTGCCTTCTCTGCGGTGGTTCCGCGGCGGTGGAGGTAGGCGCCCGACAGGCGTCCGTCGACCAGCGTCTTGCCTACCGTGATGCGCGGGCACTGCAGGCAATGGTAGCCATCCTCCTGAAGGCGGCCGCGCGAGATGCTGCGCCACGACGTGTGCGATATCACGCGAACTCCGTCGTTGCTTATGCGCAGGCGCACAACGGACAGTATGCCGGCTGTGCTTGCCGTATCGAAAAGGGTGTTGTCGCCGGCGGGGCGCTCGCCCGAGACCAGCAGCACGTAGGCGTCCTGGTTTCCTCTTCCGTCCGTATATTCCACCACGTCGAAGTCGTAATCGAATATGCCGTCGCGCTCCACGTCGCCCTCGCCAAACCCAAGGGGAAAGTCCACGGGCGTGGGAGCGGACCACGTGCCGTTTGCCTTTGTGTGCACCACCAGGCGCGAGCGGCCATTGTCGCCGTAGCGCACCGAGGCGATACGGAACAGGCATTCTACGCCGGCAATCATCGTTAGCTTCATGTGGGCTTCGCTGAGCACGCCGGAAAACAGCACGTTGTCGCTCGAGGGTTTTATGCCGCCACGCTCGTCCTCCGACACGCTGGCAGAATTGGCGTTCGGGTCCGCAACGGCGTTCGTTGACTGACCGATGTAGGTGTACTCATACATCGGTGCGGCATTTTCGTCGTTCTCCATCAGCGCATGGACGAAATGTTCGACCTGTCCCGTGTCGTCGCTTTCTGCATCCGCCTCGAGCTCAATGCGCGTGACCGCTTGATCCCAATCGCGCACGACAGGCGCGACGTTTATCGCGGCGGCTGCAACCTCGGCGCGTGCGAGCAGCTCGGAATTGGTGACGATGGTGGCCGACGCGATAAACTGCGGCACACCACCTGCCTCGGTGTTGCCGGGCGTGCCGAAGCAGGCATCCAGCGTGTAAGGCGTATCTCCACCCAATGCCAGCTCAGAGCGTTGGGGCACATACCGGTCGTCATTGTTCACCGACATATTCCACGAATCGATGAGTGTGGGCCACGACCCCGACCAAGCCTTGGTGGTCCACTTGAACATTACGAACTGGAGTATCACATCGACATCGACGTCTGCACCCACGCGCAGCCGCGGAAGCTGGTGTCCATCTGCCTTCTCGTACCCAATGAACAGCGTGAGGGATGCGGCACCGCGCACGGCAGACGAAGCGACGCCTGCAACGCCGGCTCCAAAGGTGACGGCAAGTCCGATCTGGATGGTGAACGAGCCCGACGTGTTGGAATAGTCGAGCGAAATGTTCTTGAAAAACGCCGCGCCGCTGCCGTGCGTGTGGGCACCCACAGCGAGCGCCAGCTTCGCCAGCACCCAAGGGTTGACGTTTAGGAAAAATGGCACCGGTCCTAGGGTAAACTGCTCGGTCCAATTGAGGTCAGTTCTTACCTGGAAGAGGGCCTTAATATTGCCGTATGCAGGGTCGTTGTTGTTACCCCAGGTTTTGCCCACCCAATCGTAGGCGAGCGAGCCGTACAGCTGTGTGGCGATATCCATCGTGAACAGCGGCGTGCAATGGTGGCGAAGGAGCTTGGTGTTTCTTGGATCGGTGCCCGAACCGGCACTCATACTTTTGTACTGATTCCACTTCCCCTCCATCTCGTCGAGGTAGCGGTTTGCCTGCTTGGCGCCCGACTCACGCGGCGATTTCTTCCAGTATTCCGGATCAGGGTTGCCCGAATCGTTCATATAGCTGGCTGGTTTGTATCCTCCGCCAAACAGTACGTACCCGGCAAACGAGAAATCGAACAGAATGGGGAACGAGGGCATCCAGCACGTGAACTTATTACCACCGATGCCGGGAAACGATGCGGGGAAATCAAACGGAGTGATCTCTTGGTCCATAGTGGTGGGGACGATAGTGGTCGATCCGGATTCCGCCTTTGCCGCCGGCGCGGTAACAACGGCCATGGGGGAGGAGAGCGTGTAGGTTTTGTCCTGGTAGTCGAGGACAAAGCGCAGCTTGCATCCTTCTTCCAGAAGGCTCGACGCTGCATCGAGGAACTTGTCTTCGAGTGTGAACGTCGCCAGATTATCCGCGCTCGATGCGCTGGCCTTGATCTGACCAATCTGCGTGACGGTTTCGGTTGAGCTGCCCGCAGCGGGCATCACTTTATTGATATGCAATGTTGCCTGCCCGCCCTGCGGCAGATGAGCCTGCACGGTAAATGCGTGCGTATCGGGCTGCTCGTTTGCCGTGTCGTCCTTCGGCAATGCCATGAACGTGGCTTCAGCGTACTGGATGTCCCATTCGTCGAATGTGAGCTGGCGGAAGTACGGCTCGCCGTCGGAAAGCGGACGCGTGGGCGCGGTTATGGCGGTGCCGCCCTGGATACGCGCAAGGGGAATCTCGACATCGCGGTAGCCCGCCATGCTAATGGAGATGCCGCCGTTAAAGTCGTACGCGTCAAGGAGCTTTGCCTCGTCTACGTAGCCTTCCGAAAGCGAGGCAATCTCAAAGATGGCGGTGCCTTCGTCATCGGTCGTGGCGGCGAGCTGCTCGCCTGCGGCGTAGCGCGACGTGAGCGTGACCTGCGCTCCCTTGATGGGCATATTCTTGTTGGCGACGTCGACCACGACCACACCAAACATGGTGCGCGAGAGAACGAGCACCCTGAAGGGGTCTTTTTCGTCGGCATAGGCCGCGGTGGGCGCGAACGGCAGCAGGAAGGCATTTTCGCTTCCCGGCACGCGAGGCAACATGATGCTCGCTAGTGAGGACGCTCCGGCAACAAGTAACGAACGGCGATCAAGCATCTTGGGCTCCCATCCCGCAAATATCGGTGGAAATAATCCAATTTTGCGAGAAGACGCTTCGTGGCGGTAGTGCCGTTCAAGGGTCAAAATGTCCAAATTGATCGAGCGAAGCGCCGGGTTCCGGAACGCGTTCGATGCGCTTGGCAGCCCGGTCGCTAACGCAACATGTGCGCGACCAGCTCGGCGCGTGTGCCGATGCCAAGCTTTGCGTATACGCCGGATAGGCGGTTTTTGACGGTGCCCGGCGATACTCCCATATGGCGTGCGATTTCAGCGTTGGTCCATCCGCGGCAGGCGAGCATGGCCATGGTGAACTCTGTGGTCGTTAAATCGTCGGCAACGTCCTCGCCCGAATCGGGGTTGTGGATGCGCCGCCAGCCGTAGCTGAAGCGGTACGTGATCTCGATGATGCGTGCGAAGTCGTCAGGGTATTGCGTTTTTAGGCATGCCTCGATGAGCCCCTGCAAAAGGCCGTGGTGCTCGCCAATGAGCTCGATAAGGCCGTCGGGGCGCGCAATGTCCCAAGCGGCTCCAAAATGCGCTTTTGCGGCGTCGATGTCCTTGAGGCTCATGCATGCCATGGAAGCTGCCAGGTGCAGGAACAGTTCAGAGATGGGATAGCTTCCCTGTTTCATAATTAGGGCGTTTTCCGCCATGCCCAGGCTGCGGCCGTATTCGCCGCGCAGATACAAGGCGTGCGCCATCACGTAGCTGGCGAACAGTCGCAGGCCTTCGGGTAGGTGCGCCGCAAGTGGATAAAACTCTTCGGCAGAATACGGGGAAGGCAAGTGCAGCAGGACGCTCGCGGCCGAGGCGAACAGGATATGCGTGGCGTGGACGGCGGGCGATTCCTCGTCGGCCGGCGTATCGAGGATGCCCGCAAGGCACCGGCGGGCGTCGGCGATACGGTTGAGCGACAGACTGGCGTATCCGCAGATAAAGCATGCGGAATAGCGCAGCGCGGGATCGGTGACGTCAAGATAGGGGTGCGCCGTCTTGGCGGCGAGTGCGGCCTGTCCGCGAAAGTACAGCGCTTCTGCCGTGGCGATGGCGCGTGAATCGGGGTCGGAAATGCCTGCAACCGCAGCGTCAATCTGCCCCGGCACAAAGGCGGTGCACATCAACGGCATGGGAACGCATGGGTAGCCATCGCAGTCCATCTTCCATCTCCCAACAGCTGGCAACACTAGCAGCAATTGTACTCTTGTTGCTCGGGACTGGAATTTGTGGGTATCGCCTACGATTGTGCCGAACGTATAAAGGAAGAGTCTATTGGCGATGCTCCCAAGGTGGCTACCGAAGTCTAGCTGACCTTGGGATATAGAAAAACTGCCGCCCCTGCAAAAAGCTCTGTCGCAGCGATGGGAAACGTATCTCGTTCTGCATATAATGAGGTCATATGACGGTGCGTCTGCATACGCGCGGCGCATTTCCATCGAACCGAGAAGGAGCTCTGCATGGATCCCAACAAGCGTCCCGACGACATGGTGCGTATCACCACTCCCGGACTTGCCCAGGTGTTCATCGATGAGCAGGTCGCTGCAATCCGCGAGCAGATCGGCGACAAGAAGGTCCTGCTGGCTCTTTCCGGCGGCGTCGACAGTTCGGTTGTCGCGGCCCTGCTCATCAAGGCCATCGGCAAGCAGCTCATTTGCGTGCATGTGAACCACGGCCTGATGCGCAAGGGTGAGAGCGAACAGGTCATCGACGTCTTCAAGAACCAGATGGACGCTAACCTGGTCTATGTGGACGCGACCGATCGCTTCCTGGATAAGCTCGTGGACGTCGAGGAGCCCGAGGCCAAGCGCAAGATCATCGGTGCCGAGTTTATCCGCGTGTTCGAGGAGGAGGCCCGCAAGGTTGGCGACGAGGTCAGTTTCCTCGCCCAGGGCACCATCTATCCCGACATTCTTGAGTCCCAAGACGGCGTGAAGGCTCACCACAACGTGGGCGGTCTGCCCGAGGATCTGCAGTTTGAGCTCTGCGAGCCCGTCAAACTGCTGTACAAGGACGAGGTCCGCGTCGTGGGTCGCGAGCTCGGCCTGCCCGAGAACATGGTCGAGCGCCAGCCGTTCCCCGGTCCCGGCCTGGGCGTCCGCTGCCTTGGTGCCATCACCCGCGACCGTCTTGAGGCGCTGCGCGAAGCCGACGCGATCGTGCGCGAGGAGATCGACAAGGCGGGTCTGACCATCTGGCAGTATTTTGCCGTCGTGCCCGACTTCCGCGCCACCGGCGTGCGCGAGGGCAAGCGCGCCTACGATTGGCCCTGTATCATCCGCTGCATCAACACCGTCGATGTCATGACCGCCGAGGTGCCTGAGCTCGACTGGGCGCTGCTCAAGCGCATTACCGCTCGCGTGACCGCCGAGGTCCCCGGTATTTGCCGCGTTTGCTACGACCTCACGCCGAAGCCCGTTGGCACGGTCGAGTGGGAATAAATCGAGTTGCTTAAAAAAGCCAGTGTTTATGCGGGTTTCAGCGATTTCGATTAGTCTTTTGATAACAAATTGATAACAGTCATAGCAAGTGCCATTATTCTTGTTATCCAGTGGTTTATGGGTAACGGAACAATTAACAGGTGGCTTGCAGACTAAAGTTCGGAGCTTGGCTCTGAACAAATTCCATATTATAAACTAAGCCCTTAGCTGTGGTTAATAACCATAGTTAAGGGCTTTTTTGTCGTTGCCAAAGCATCTGTAGGGAGCTGCCAGTGGCAGGTCCTGTAGGTGCTTATTTATCTTTCAAGTGGTCTTTGAATGCTTCCACGAGAGCGTCACTTAATTCCTGTGATGGAACTTTTGCCCAACGCTGTGTGGTGTCGAACTCTGGATAATGGTAACGCCAGTTATCGTATTCTTCTCTGTTGATTTCTTCGGAAGATAGCTTGTCTGCCTGTTCTTTCCAAGCATACAGCATTTTGAGGAGTTCATATGCTTCTCTGCCTTTGTCCTTGTTGACCTTTAAGCATACCTCTCCGTCTGCTTCACTGACAGTAAGACCGTAAATATCTTCAAGGGTAAACAGAGTGTGCATAAGACCGATATAGCTGTCTATGTCAGGAACATCAAGAGCCTGTGGAGAAACATCAAGCACCTGTGCCAATGCATTTGTAAGGTCTGCTTTCGGTTTGCGTGTACCAGTTTCGTACTGTGCCAAACGCACATCAGCACTCTTTTCTGGAAAACCGATTGCTGTACCGAGATACTTTTGTGTCATACCACGCATTAGTCTGAAAAAATGTATACGGTTAAGGCAATGGAACGAAGATTTGAAAAAGAAGATGAAAATATGACTCAGATGCCGGAACAGGAAGAAGCAATCTTTGTCAAATTAGGGGATGAAAACTCACACATTCCCGCAGGAAAAACGGTCATAGAATATGAACTTTCAAAGCTTGTGACTCCGGATGGCAAAAGAATTTTAGCAGAAGGAATTCATTTAAAAATAAAAGGTTCAGAAAAAATCTGTATGATAGGAGCCAACGGGGCAGGAAAAACGACTCTTCTAAAAAAGATAGCGGAAGAACTCCTAAATCGGAATGACATTAAAGCAGAATATATGCCTCAAACTTATGAAGACCTGCTGGATTTGGATGTTACACCGGTTGATTACCTTGATAAAACAGGAGATAAAGAAGAGCGTACAAGAATTAGAACATACCTTGGTTCACTTAAATACACACCAGATGAAATGGAGCATCCGATTCGGGAGTTATCAGGCGGACAAAAGGCGAAAGTGCTTCTCTTGAGGATGAGCTTAAGTGGTGCAAATGTTCTTATTCTGGATGAACCGACAAGAAATTTTTCACCATTGTCCGGTCCGGTAATAAGAAAAATGCTCCGAGAATTTCCGGGGGCTGTCATTAGCATTTCTCACGATAGAAAGTATATTGAAGAGGTGTGCGATAAAATATATCAGCTAAATCCTAATGGATTACAGCTAATTGGTGATTGATAACAAAAAGGATGAAAGACTGACAAATTTCAGGCTTTTAGTGAGTTGGAAAGCATACAAAGATTTGAATTTGGAGGATAGATTATGGTACGTACAGAAGATGCATGTGAAATTATAAAATATGCTTTGCAAAACGAAATTAAAGTATATTTAGATGGCGGATGGGGTGTTGATGCACTTCTTAAAAGAGAATCAAGAATACACAATGATATTGATTTGTTTGTTGAACTGAAACATTATCATGATTATATTTATGTGATTAAGCAGCATGGATTTGAGGAAGTAAATACTGATTATACAACGGATGGTCATACTGTCTGGAAAGATGATAAACAAAGAATCATTGATTTACATTGTTTTGAATTTACAGATGACGGAATTGTTTATGAGGGAGATATATTTCCATCAAAAACTTTTTCCGGTATTGGAAAAGTTGGAGATATAACTGTTTCTTGTATTGAACCATTGAGTCAGGTAATGCTTCATTTGGGATATGAACACGATAAAAATGATGTGCATGATGTGATGCTGTTGTGTGAAACATTTCAAATAGCAATACCAGATGAATATAAGGAAAAGTAAAATTTCAGTTTTGTGTTGAATCTCTAAGCAAAATAGCTTATAATTTGACATGCTACATATAGTTATTATCCACAGTTATCGAGTAGGTGTTATCAATGCCGATAACAAAATGATAACATTAGCTCGTATAGGCAGGATAATATGGATATATCAAATAATCAAAAGAACGAGAAACATTACAGAGAATAATTCCTAAACAAAAAGCGTTAGTCTTTGTAGAGTTTGAGTAGGCTTCTACTCTTTTGGGCGAATTGCATTGACAGGGAGGGGGTCCCGCGCAAACGTGTGCGGGACCCCTTTCGTTTTACTGTTCGGTTAATGCTGCGGATCGTTTTGGAAGGCTTGCGAGCATAGTGGTCCCGTTCTCGGAACTTGTTTCGACCTCTACCGTGCCACCGTGAAGCGCTGCAATTTCCCAAACAAGCGCTAGCCCGAGTCCTGCGCCGCCGTATGCCCTGCAGCGGGATTTATCCAGGCGAAAGAACGGTTGGAAGATGCTCTCGCGGTACTGCTTGGGTATTCCCGGGCCCTGGTCCTCGACTCGCAGGAACACGCGGCTGTTGTTGTCGCAGATGGAGACGTTGACAGTCGAGCCGGGGCGGCTGTAACGGATGGCATTTTCGACCAGGTTAAACACCAGCCGATAGAGGAGCGTGTCGCTCCCGATTACTAAAGCGTCTCCAGCACAATTGAGGGCTATGCCCTTTTTTTCGGCAAGTGGCGCAAGGTCGGTGAGGACCTCTTCGGACAAGGGACCAAGTTCCACATCGTCCTCGCAAGGAACGCTGCGGAGCTCACTCATCTCGAGCAACACCTTGGTCATCCGCGACATCCGCTCAGTTTGTTCTTGTAGCAGGCCGAGCAGCTCGGCTGTTTCGGGTTGCAAACCGGAGTGTTCGGAGATGAATAGTTCAATCTGTGCTTGCATAAGGGCGAGCGGGGTGCGCAACTCGTGTGCGGCGTTGCCGGTAAACTGACGCTGTGCAGAGAACCCTTCGCCAAGACGAGCGATCATGTCGTTGAAAGAGGCGCTGCATCGTTGTAGCTCGGTGGGCACATCTTCATTGAGTCTGATTTCGCTTAGGTTGTCAGGCTGCACACGCTCAACCTGAGCTGCAAAAGCCCGTAGCGGTTTGAGTGCACGGCCGCTCACAAAGTATGCCAGCGCGCCGCCAAGGAGTGTGACTCCAGCCGTGATGTACCAGGCTGTCGTGCCAAAAGACTCCTGTGCGTCATTTACGACGATTGTGACCTTGTCATCGAGGGCCGCTTTCGTTGGGTCGAACGCCTGGAGCGAATCTTCGCCGGTTGCGTTAAAGGCCGAGATGTCGCTGCCGATGGCATCCATGTAGCGCATGCCCGTATAGCCGACCAAGCAGTTCGTCAGTACGCATGCCGCACACGTCAGCAGTGCCGTCATAATCGTTATGCGCCATTGCAGCGAAAGCCCTTTCATTCTCCATCCTCCATAACGTAGCCCTCTCCAATCCGATTGCGAATCGGGTCGTATCCCAAAGTGCCGCGCAGCTTTTTGCGCAGCGACGAGATGTGCACGCGGGTTGCGTTGCTAAAGCTGTTAACGCTGCTGTCCCATACATGCTCGATGAGCTCCTCCTGGCTCACCGGTCGCCCCTGGTTAAGCATCAGGTATTCCAAGATGCCGGTCTCCTTACGTGTGAGGGATAGGGCCTCACTGTCCACGGAAGCGATGCGCGCCTTGGTGTCAAAGTTGAGCTTTCCGCAGGTTAATACTATGTCGCTTTGTGCGAAGCGCCTGAGGGTAAGGCTGCGGATCCTTGCCGCAAGTTCGTCCAGATGAAACGGCTTGGTAAGGTAATCGTTGGCGCCGGCATCGAGTCCGGCGACTTTATCGGATACTTCGCCACGTGCGGACAGAATCAGTACCTTGGTCTCGCAGTCGGTTTTCCTAAGTTCCCTGAGCACGGTCATGCCGTCGATACGGGGGAGATTGAGGTCGAGCACCACGAGGTCAAAGACTTCGACGCCCAGCAGGTCGAGCGCCTCCTGTCCATCGTGACAGCAGTCGACGCTGTACGCCTGGTTTCGCAAGCTGCGCGCGATTGCATCGCACAGTGCTCGCTCGTCTTCGACGATCAAAATACGCATAACAGTCTCCTTGCACATTCCATATCGCGCTTAACACGGATTTTATAGCCGATATGGTCCAATGGTCGCGTAACGAAAGGAGTGGTCGTGTTGTTCAAAGCGGTAAAACCCGTGGTACAGGTCGCTTTGTTGATCGTCGGAATTACCATGGTGTGCTTTGGTGTTATGCGTGGCGAGGCGGATGCCGTGCTGGCCAAAGCGATTAGGCTGTGCTTGGAGTGTATCGGAATTGGATAAAAGAGAAAACACTGCGTCGCATGTTTTGGCCCGATTTCGCGGATTCATTCAGGCGGCGGCGACGCTTGCGACCAATATTCATCTGCCCAATTTTGCCAAGGGAGGCATTTACCAAGGGGCGGGCAAGGCCGTCTGTGTGCCGGGACTCAACTGCTACTCGTGTCCGGCGGCCTCGGGTGCGTGTCCCATCGGCTCGTTTCAGTCGGTGGTGGGCTCGTCTAAGTTTAGCTTTTCGTATTACGTCACCGGAACGCTCATTCTGATCAGTGTGCTGTTGGGGCGTTTTGTATGCGGCTTTTTGTGCCCGTTTGGATGGCTGCAGGAACTTCTACACAAGATTCCCGGCAAAAAGCTATCAACGAAAAAGCTCAAGCCGCTCACGTACATCAAGTATGCCGTGCTGCTGTTTGCCGTGGTGCTGCTGCCTGTCTTGGTGGTCAACGATGTGGGCATGGGCGACCCGTTCTTTTGCAAGTACATCTGCCCGCAGGGCGTGCTCGAGGGTGCGATTCCGCTGTCCATCATGAATACGGGAATCCGCTCCGCGCTGGGAAAGCTCTTTACCTGGAAGCTCGCGATTCTCATTGCGGTTGCGGTGCTGAGCGTGTTGTTCTACCGCCCCTTCTGCAAATGGATCTGCCCCCTCGGCGCATTCTACGCGCTCATGAATAAGGTATCCCTACTGGGGATTCAGGTTGACGCGTGCAAATGCGTCTCGTGTGGCAAGTGTTCAAGGGTTTGTCAGATGGACGTTGATGTGGTCCGCGCGCCCAATCATGCCGAATGTATCCGGTGCGGAAAGTGCATCGGGGCCTGTCCCGTCGATGCCATCAGCTATCGCTATGGCCTGGATGTGTCGGCGGAAAAACTTCCCTTGACCGCCGATAAAAAGTAAACAAGCTTCGACAAAACGGAGGAATGACTATGAAGCTTTCTAAGATTGCGGCCCTGTTTATGGTGCCGGTATTGGCCTTGTGCCTTGTGGCATGTTCGGCGCCCGGTGGCAATGTGAGCGAATCTGCGAGCTCCGATCCTAAGATCGCAGAACTCACTGCGCAGAAGCCGGCCAATGCCGACGAGGCCGCCGAGCTGTATGCAAAGCTCATGCAGAAGGAGAACGAGATCTTTTCGAGTGATAACGCGCTGTGGGAAAAGGTATTCAATGCGGCAAATAAAGACTCGGCAATGATTGAGGACGGCAGCAATTACGGCGATTTCCTGCTCAAGACCATCGACGGCGCCAAGGATGAGTTCACGGCGGATGAGCTTAAGACACTCAAGGCCGGTGCACAGCAGATCAAGGAGATCGAGGATAAGCTCATGGCGCTGGAGAAGGAGTTTCCCGGATGCGGCAGCACGCCCGGCGAGGGGGAGAGCGTCGATGCCTCGACCGCAGGCATGACCAACGACGAGAGCGGGGAGACGAAGTTCCCCAGCTTTAAGGGCAAGGACTTGGACGGCAACGATGTAAACAGCGACGAGCTGTTCTCCAAGAACAAGGTCACCGTCATGAACTTCTGGTTTACCACCTGCAAGCCGTGCGTGGGAGAGCTGGGCGATCTGGAGAAGCTCAACAAGGAGCTTGCCGAGAAGGGCGGCCAGGTCGTGGGCGTTAATTCCTTTACGCTCGATGGCAACAAAGACGAGGTGGCAGACGCCAAGGACGTACTTTCCAAGAAGGGCGTGACGTACAAGAACATCTGGTTCAAGTCGGATAGCGAGGCCGGCAAGTTCACCTCCAACTTGTACTCGTTCCCGACCACCTACGTGATCGACCAGAACGGCAACATCGTGGGAGAGCCAATCATGGGCGGCATCAACTCCGCCGAGCAGCGAGAGGCGCTCAACAAGCTGATCGATCAGGCGCTTGCTAAGAGCGAGCAGTAGAAAACGCGTAAAGCATGGCGAGGATCGTGCGCCGCTGTGCGGAGTAGTCCGCTGCCTTTCAAGATAATCTCCACCATATAGAGGTCCCGCTCGGGACCTCTTCTTTTAGGCACCGTCCCGTTCGTTTTTTGATGCGGTTCCCTACATTCCTCACTGGCGCCGGCAAAAAATGGGGATAGAGTAGGACAAACGCGTCGAATACGAACGGCGGGGGAGAGCGGGCAGGGTGCCTGCGCAGGAGAGGTTGCCGTCCATGCTGGAGCTCAAAGGAATTTGCAAAAGGTACGTCACGCAGTCGTTTACGCAGGTGGCGCTCGACAGCGTGAGCCTGTCTTTTCGCGATAACGAGTTCGTGGCCATTCTGGGCCCCTCGGGTTCGGGTAAGACCACGATGCTCAACGTTATCGGCGGACTCGACCACTTTGACTCGGGCGACCTGCTGATCGACGGTATTTCGACCAAGGATTTTCACGATCGCGATTGGGATGCCTACCGCAACAACCGCATCGGCTTTGTGTTCCAAAGCTATAACCTCATTCCGCATCAGACCATTTTGGAAAACGTGGAGCTGGCGCTCACGCTCACGGGTGTGGGGCATGCCGAGCGCCGCCAGCGTGCGCGCGAGGCGTTGGAGAAAGTCGGCCTGGGGGAGCACGTTAACAAGCGCCCGAGCCAGCTTTCGGGTGGGCAGATGCAGCGCGTGGCCATCGCCCGCGCTCTGATCAACGATCCCGAGATCGTGTTGGCAGACGAGCCGACCGGCGCCTTGGATTCCACAACGTCCGTGCAGGTCATGGATTTGCTCAAAGACGTTGCGCGCGACCGTCTGGTCATCATGGTCACGCACAATCCCGAGCTGGCGTACCAATACGCTACGCGCATCGTCAACCTGGCGGACGGCAAGATTACCGACGATTCCGACCCTTTTGAAGTTGCCAAGGCCGCGCGTCGCGAGGCTAAGCCTACGCGAAAAACCTCGATGAGTTTTGTGACGGCGCTGGGGCTTTCTGCTCGAAATCTCATGACCAAGAAGGGCCGTACGGCCATGACTGCCTTTGCGGGCTCGATTGGCATTATCGGTATCGCGGCGATTCTGGCGCTGTCCAATGGCGTAAACGGCTACATCAAAAAGGTCGAGGAGGATACGCTCTCGAGCTACCCGCTCACCATTTCCAAGCAGGATTACGACCTGTCGTCCATGATGGGCGGGCAGGGGGCTGCGGATGATGACTCGCCTGAAAACGTGGATTCGTCCGACGACAGTGCCGGCGGCAAGGCTAAGGGAACCGATAAGATTCCTGTGGTCACGGCCGTAAAGGATATGTTTGCGAGCGTTAAGTCCAACGACATGACGAGCTTTAAGGCATGGCTCGATGCCGGTGGCGATGGCATCGATAAAGAGGTCAACGCCATTCAGTACGGCTACGGTGTATCGCCGGTTGTCTATCGTGCCGGCAAGGGCGATGAGAAGCCTGTCCGGCTGGTGCCCAACGCCATGACCGAGGCCATGAGCGGAGGCGCGAGCTCGGCAGCAACGGTGAGCATGGAATCCATGGGAACCTCGGTCTTTAACGAGATGATTGACGACCAGAGCCTGCTCGACAGCCAGTACGATGTCGTCGCCGGTCATTGGCCCACGTCTGCCAACGAAGCCGTGATGGTGCTTTCGAGTCGTGGCACGGTGGGCGACTATACGCTCTACAGCATCGGTGCGCTGGATATCAATGAGCTCAACGACCTGGTTAACAGCGCTATGACGGCTGACGGTGGCGTCGGAGCGCCCGAGACCGGTACCGACTTTACCTACGACGATGCGCTGTCCACGACGTTTAAGGTGCTGTCGCCGGCCGATGCGTATCGCAAAAACGAAGAGACCGGCATGTGGACTGACATGTCTGGCGACGCCGACTTTATGACGGCCAAGGTTGCCGACGGTATTGACGTGCGTATTGTGGGCGTGGTGCGACCGAACGAGACGGCCAACGCGAGCGCGTTGTCCCCGGGTATTGCCTATACGCACGCGCTGACTCGCCAGCTTATGGAGCGCGCCGCCAATTCGCAGATCGTAAAAGAGCAACTTGCCCATCCCGAGACGGATGTCTTTACGGGCAAGTCTTTCGATGAACTGCAGGGCGAGGCCAAGCAAGGCGTGGATCTGGGCAGCATGTTCAGCGTGGACGAGGCGGCGCTCAAGGGCGCGTTCTCGTTCGATACGTCTGCGCTCTCGGGCACTGCCGGCGGTATGGACCTGTCGGGTCTTGACTTGTCCGGGCTGGACATTGACCTTTCGGGCGTAGGTAAGGATATCGACTTCAGCGACATTATGGCAAAAGCACCGGCCCCAGATTTCTCGGGCATCTTTGACGGTCTGGAACTCACGCCCGAGCAAATGCAGCAGGTCGGAACGCTTGCCAACCAGCTGTTTGAGGGCTTTCTGCAGTCCGATCAGTTTAAGGCGCTGTCGCCCGAAGATCTTAAGGACGCGTCAAAGCTTGCCGCCGCATTCTCGGCGTATCTTGAGAATGATGCCGCAGCCCAGCAACGCCTGGCTCAGCTCAAGGCGCTGGGCGGTGATGCCCTGGCCGAGCGTCTGCAGCAGGCGATGACCGACTATGTGCAAAAGCAGCTGGCTCCGTATCTGCAGCAGGCTATGGATCAGGTGATGAGGACGATTAGCGAGCAGATCGCGACGACGGTATCGGCTCAGCTCAAGGCGGGCGCGGCAGGGCTTATGGACCAGATGGCGACGCAGATGTCTTCGAGTTTTGCTAACCTGGCGAGCGCCATGCGCGTGGATGCGAGCGCCTTTGCTCGTGCCATCCACTTCAACATGGACGCCGAGGACCTGAGTTCGCTCATGATGAGCTATGCCAAGGCGTCAAAGCTCACCTACGACAACAACCTGACCACGTTGGGCTATGCGGACGAGGCGGACCCCATCTCGGTCAAGATTTTCCCGCGCGACTTTGAGGCCAAGGAGCGCGTGCTTGATCACATCGACGCGTACAACAAGCAGGCCAAAGCCGCTGGCCACGACGAGCAGACAATCTCGTACACCGACTACATGGGTATCATCATGGGCTCGGTGACCGACATCGTGAACACCATCAGCTTGGTGCTCATCGCATTCGTGAGTATCAGTCTGGTGGTGAGCTCCATCATGATCGGCATCATCACCTACATCAGCGTGCTGGAGCGCAAAAAGGAGATTGGCATCCTGCGCGCGATCGGCGCGTCAAAGCGCAACGTGGCCAACGTATTCAATGCCGAGACCTTTATTGAAGGCCTCATTGCCGGCGTCTTTGCCATTGTCGTTGTGGTGCTCGTGAGCTTCCCGGTCAATGCCTGGGCGCTTGCGGCCAAACAGGTCCCCAACCTGATGAGCCTGCCCGTGCAGGATGCGCTGGTGCTCATCGCGATTTCGGTGCTGTTGACGGTTGTCGCCGGCCTGCTGCCGGCCCGTAGCGCATCCAAGAAAGACCCCGTAGAAGCCCTGCGCTCCGAATAATGTGACAAAGGGACAGTCCTTTGTCACATTCATCTCCCTACACCTAGTTCGTTTTGCTCATCAGCGTAATGCGGATGGTTGGATGGGTGTACTCGTCAAACTCGTCCTTAGGATCCGTATCAAACGAGTAATACGCTTTAATGGGGTCGTCACTCGTCCTGATAGAGATTCTCTCGTAGAGCGAGCCGTTCAAAAAAGCCTGCCTAAACTCTTCGGGGAGCTTCTGCGCTGCTAGGAGCTCGGGGCTTGTGGTCTTGACGTCTATGGTTTGGACGGCAGAGGAAAGCTCGTCAAGGTCGAGCTCGATACGGGTAAGGTTGTCCTCGAGGCTCGCGCCGGGGTCGACTTCTGCCGCGTAGCTCACTTCCGTGAGCGTTCCCTTGTTGTCAAAATCCAGGTACGTATAGGTCTTCTGGGCATCGGAGCCGCCGTCGTGCAGATAGCCGCGGACGTGATAGCCGTAGTCTTGATATCGCTCGTAGGGGTCATCGGCGGACACGTACTCGCATGAGGACTCGAGCGCCTTGCGAGCGATGGCGATCTGCTCGGCCGCGGCTGCGGCGTTTTCTTGCATCTCGATGTTTCCCTGCGCCAGCTGTGGGATATAGACGCCGCACACGATTGCGAGGGGCAGCGCCACAAGCGCGACGATCCACTTTTTTGCATGGGGGATGGGCACGCCACAGGCCTCTGCCATGGCCTTCGCGTTGGCAAAGCTCTCGGCAAGCACGTCTGCCGCGGTGGCGACGGCGCCTGCGGCAGCGGCGACTTCTGCCGCGCCGCCCAGGTTGCGTGCAGCCTCGTTGTCGCTGTTCTTGAGCAGGCGTGCGGCGGCCTGCGTGCCAACAACGCTCGCGATCTGTGTCGAGCGGTCTTTCTCGCTCTGCTCGACGGCGAGCCGATACTGCATTTCCTTCCACTGCTTGCCACGCATGCCAAAGCGCGGGGCGAGAGCGCAATAACAGAATATGACGAGCTCGATGGCGGTGAGCACCAAGGCGGTCATCATGCCCGTCTCATGGAAGCCTTCGTGATGGAAGACGATGTCGTCGATCATTTCGAAAGGTATGATCGATAAGGGCAGCACGAATGCCATGGCAAGCGCCGCGCCGGCAACCTTGGGGCAGATGCAGTATCGCTGGATGCGCTTACGTTCTTGTTCGGAGAGTGTTGCCATAGCTGGTCCTTGGTGTCGTGGCGGTCGTTGTGGCGCGATGCCGTCATATGTGACTCAGTATAGGGAATCCCGCCATCGATGAGCGCATGGTCATACGGCAAAAGTGCCACGACTGCCCTGGTTTAGAGCGGGTGCTCCTGTGCCCACGCGATGATGCCGCCCGATACGTATGTGTGCCAAAATAAGCACTCGTATGATGATTTGCAATGTGACAAAGGGACTGTCCCTTTGTCACATTGAGTTGAGAGTGGATGTTGATGTATTTATCGCTGGCCCCTATGGAGGGGATTACCGGGCATGTGTTCCGTCGCGTGCATGCGGAGTGCTTCGGTGCGCTCGATTGTTATTACACGCCGTTTTTGCCTCCGCCACGGGTGGGCAACCGCTTTGGCGGCAAGGCGTTTAAAGAGGTCGATCCCGCCAATAACCAGGGGCTCAACGTGGTGCCTCAGCTGATGTCCAAAAACGCGGACGAGTTTGTGTGGGCGGCGCAGGTGCTCGCCGACATGGGTTACCGCGAGGTCGATCTTAACCTTGGCTGCCCCTCGGGCACGGTTGTCGCGAAGGGTAAGGGTTCGGGCTTTCTGCACAACCTGGATGAGCTCGAGTTGTTCTTGAGCGACGTGTGCGAACGCTCGCCCTTGCCGGTGTCGGTCAAGACCAGGTTGGGGTTGGAAAGCGACGACGAGTACAAGCGCGTGCTCGACCTCTACTGTCGCATGCCGTTAGCAGAGCTGATTGTGCACCCGCGCGTGCAAAAGGACCGTTATACGGGCTCGCCGCGCAAAGAGTTTTATGGCGAGACGCTGGAGCGGGCGCCGTTTTCGGTCGCCTATAACGGTGACATTTTTGATTTAGGGGACATGGATGCGCTGGTGGAGGCTTATCCCGGCACGCGCCATGTGATGTTGGGGCGTGGCTTGCTTGCGAACCCCGCGCTGCCTCGCATGGTTAAGGGCGGCCCTGCTGCCACGGCCGCTGAGCTGCAGCGCTTCCACGACATGCTGTTTGCGGCCTATGCGGACGAGATTGGGGGCAACGCGGTCTTTCGCATGAAGGAGTGGTGGTTCTACGCCAAATGCGCCTTCGCCGATCCCGCGACCGTTCACAAGCTCGTTCGCAAGACCAAAAAGGTCGACGAATACCGCGCCGCCGTCGAGTACGTCTTCCGCGAACAGCCACTTGCGCCCGTAGCCCGCTTTCACGGCTAGTTAGTCGTTGGGGACGTTCTTTAACGACTACTCATTTAAGTACGTCCCCAATGAGTGAAACTGCTCATTTAAGTGCGTCCCCAATGACCCAATGAGTGCTAGAGCAGATGTTCTTGTACCCAGGCGATAATGTCGCTCGACTCGTAGAGTGGCTTGCCGTCGATGAACAGGCAGGGAACCTGGCGCTTGCCGCCGACGGCGATGAGCGTCTGCTCGGCATCGGAATCGGTCGAGATATTACGCTCGGGGATGGTCACGCCGTTATCGGCCAGGAAACGCTTGACCTTTATGCAATACGGGCAGCCGGTCATAACGTAGAGCGCGAGCTCGTGATCAGTAGCCATAGGTCTCCAATCGGTTGAGGTTTCGATTGAAATACCCAAAGCCGCCGCGGTCTATGCACGCGTCAACGACGACTCGATTGCCTGTACCAGAAACGCCGTGGCGCCGGTGCCGCAGGGCTTGTCGTAGTAGTCAACAAAGCGCTGGTCGGCAAGATAGCCGTGGGCGAGGCCCAAGTACGCCTCGTCTTGGGGCTCGCATCCCCAGTTGAGAGCAATCCAGCGACGATGCATCGCGACAAGCTTGCGAGCCTCGCTTCCATCCGGTTCGCCGTCGCTCATGGCAATCGAGAGCTGGCCCAGAATAGCGCGTTCAAGTTCCTTCATGTCGTTCCATGTCTGAGGATCCATATCCAGTAACGTTTCGTTTGCTGCATCGATAGCCTCATCGCCATAGCGCGCCCGCGCTTCGGCGCCGTAGCGCTCCTCGTTTTCTTGCACGGCGCGCCAGCGTTCCAGTTGCGGCAGCACGGCGCCCATGAGCGAGACAGCTTCGTCGAGCGACATACCGGTGTTTTGTGCCAGGCGCGGGGCACAATCCTCGATCATTGCCTCCATCGTAGTGTCGTAGGTGTACTTGCCGTGGTCGTAGCACCACTTGCAGTAATGATCGGTCGCGGTGCCCGCAGCATCGGTGCCGCAGTCGTCGGGTGTGAGCACCATGCCGCAGCTCTGGCAATAGTGCTCGGGCATTTCGAGCAGGTGGGACAGCGGTTCTCCGGTTACGGCGGCAATGAGCTTCATCATGTCGATGCCCGGGGTGACTTCGCCGTGCTCCCAGCGGCTGACGGCTTGGCGCGTGACATAGAGCTTGGCGGCAAGCTGCTCTTGGGTAAGGTTGTTGGCGCGACGGACGGCGATGAGTTTTTCTGCAAAGGCCATAACGGCTCCTTTCTGCTGCTTGTTGGCTTAAGCATACGCGGCGGCCGACGCCCTTCCAAGCAACCGTTGGTTGCAAAAGGGGCGGTCGCGGTGAGGGATTACGCGCATCGCGCATGCCCTCATGCCGTACAATGACCGGCATGAAACCTATTGCACACATACATACCGACCTGCCGCAAAAGTTCGGCATCCCGCGCAACAGCTTTTTGGCGCTCCATCTTGAGGGACGCATCGTCTTTGAGCCGGAATTTGCCTCCAGCGCGGCAGTTGAGGGTCTGGACTCCTTCTCTCACCTGTGGCTGCTCTGGCGCTTTGAAAACGGAACACCCGGCGGCGCGGCCGAAGACATCGCCGCCGATGCCAAGACACAGGATAGGTCCGGCACCAACGCCAAGTGGTCGAAGACCGTGCGTCCGCCGCGCTTGGGTGGAGCCGAGCGCGTGGGCGTATTTGCCACGCGCAGCCCGTTTCGACCTAATCCCATTGGGCTTACCTGCGTCAAACTCGATCATGTCGGGCTTACCGACGATGGCCCCATCATCCATGTGCTAGGGGCCGATCTGCGTGACGGCACGCCCATCTACGACATTAAGCCCTACATTCCGTTTGCGGACTGCCACTCGGATGCGACCGGCGGCTGGATTGAGGATGCGCCGTGGCAAGAGCTCGACGTTGACTTCCCGCAAGCGCTGCAGGAGATGGTCCCGCCCACGAAGCTCCCCGGGTTGGTCGAGGTCCTTCGCCAAGATCCGCGCCGCGCGGGTAGCAAGCACGAGCCAAACCGCATTTACCACTTGGCTTACGCTGGGCTCGACATATCCTTTACGGTTGACGGATCCAAGTTGACGGTAACCGCCGTCAACGACGCGCGGGACTAGCCAGCCATTCGATGGCGCTCGCCAAATTCAACGCCAAACCCCGTGCCAAAATCGCCCACGCTGGTGGACAATAACGCCTATCAAAACAATCCGCTTTGCACGGGAGCTCAGCATGAAATACGACTTTACTTCGCTTATCGACCGCCACGGCATGGACGCCATCGCCGTTGACTCCTGGGGCGAGATCCCTGGCATGGCTCCGAACGCGCCCGACGAGGGCTTCGACCGCATCCCCATGTGGGTGGCGGACATGAATTTTGCCACGGTGCCCACGGTCCAGGAGCACATCATTCAGCGCGCCCAGCATCCCATGTTTGGCTATTTCGATCCGCGCGACGAGTACTTCGACCGCATCATCGAATGGCAGAGCCGACGTAATGGCGTCGAGGGTCTGCTCCCGGAGCATATCGGCTACGAAAACGGCGTGCTGGGCGGTGTCGTGTCGACCCTGCGGGCGTATGTCCAGCCGGGCGATGCGGTGCTGGTCCACAGCCCTACCTACATCGGCTTTACCAAGTCCATCGAAGCCGCGGGCTATCGCATTGTCCACAGCCCGCTTAAGCTCGACGACCAGGGCGTGTGGCGCATGGACTTTGAGGACATGGAACGCAAGCTCACCCAAAACCACATCCACGCCGCGGTGTTCTGCTCGCCGCACAATCCTTGTGGCCGCGTATGGGAGCGCGACGAGATCGAGCGCGCCATGGACATCTATCGCCGGCACGATTGCGTGGTGATTTCGGACGAGATTTGGTCCGACATCATCTTGCCCGGTCACAAGCATATCCCGACGCAGTCGGTGAGCGAGGATGCCCGCATGCGCACGGTCGCCCTCTATGCGCCCAGCAAGACGTTTAACCTGGCGGGCCTGGTCGGCAGCTACCACATCATCTATAACGAGACGCTGCGCGACCGCGTGTGCGCCGTGTCCAATAAGACCCACTACAACGAGATGAATGTCCTTTCGATGCATGCGCTTATCGGCGCCTACCAGCCGCAGGGCTACGAGTGGCTCGATGAGCTCAACGAGGTTATCGAGGGCAACATTGACTACTTCTGCGATTACGTGGACGAGCATTTTGAGGGCGTGTCCTATTCGCGCCCGCAGGGCACCTATATGGTGTTCCTGGACTGCACGGAGTGGTGCTGCGTGCATGGGCACGATATTCAGTGGCTGCTCGACGAGGGGGCGCGTGTGGGCGTGGGCTATCAGGACGGCCGTCCATTCCATGGACCTTGCCACATTCGCGTGAATCTGGCGCTGCCGCTTTCGCGTGTAAGGGAGGCGTGCGACCGCTTGGACCGCTACGTTTTTAATGCACGGTAAGTGAGTGCTGCATGCGGGGCTGTCTGCCAGATTGGCTGGAAGGCCCCGTATGGTAAAGCATCTGTAACCATTGAGCGCAAGCGCGGTTTTGTCTGCTAATATCTTTGCTCTTGAGTCTGTAAACAGGATCGTCTGGAGCTCGATGAAAAGACCTCGTCGCTCGGCCGCCATATCGTTGTTTGTTGCGCTTGCAGTGGTGGGCGCCTTTGTCGTGGCGATAGCTGGCTGTTCCGGGTTGAATGATGGGGCCGCGGCGTCTGCATCAGAAGGCGCGGCCGCCTCGCAGGTCAAAGACGACAACCTTAAGACGCTCAACGTTGGCAGCGACCTCTATCCACCGTTTGTGTATAGCAACGAGTACGGCGATATTGTTGGCCTGGATGTCGATATTTTGACCGAGGCTTTGGGCCGCATTGGCTACAAGCCAAAGTACCAGCTGATCGACTGGGAAAAGAAGAAAGAGCTGCTGGCGAGCGGCGAGCTCGATTGCGTCATGGGCAGCTTTAGTATGACGGGCCGCGAAGGCGAGTATCGCTGGGCGGGGCCGTACCTTGCGAGCCGACAGGTGGTTGCTGTCGATCCCGAAAGCGATATCTACACGCTTGCCGATCTTGAGGGTAGGGTCGTGGCGGTCCAGTCCACCACCAAGCCCGAATCGATTCTGCTCAATCACACCAATGAAAACGTTCCGCAGATTAAGGAGCTCTACAGCTTTTCGGACCGCTCGTACCTGAACCCGGCGCTTGTCGAGGGCCTAGTCGACGCCATCGCCGCGCATGAGTCCTCGCTGCTCACCTACGAAAAAGACTATGGCGTGACGTATCGCATTTTGTCTGAGCCGCTGCTAGAGGTTGGTTTGGGCACCGCTTTCGATATCAACGACACACGCGGCATCGACGTTAAGCTCACCCATGCCTACCAAGAAATGCTTGCCGATGGCACCATGGAGCGCCTGGTGTCAAAGTATTTTGATGACCCTTCGCCCTTTTTGAATGTGGAGGGCCTGTCATGATTGATGCGTCCGACCACACCGCTCAGGAGCGGGGCGATCGTTCGGCACGGGAATGGCTCATCGTCGTCCTGTTGGGGATAGCGCTCTCGATTGTTGCCGGCGTGACGAGCTACGCCTACACGACAGCTCAGGCCGAGCAGCGCTTTGCCGACGTTGTCGATTACGTGGCGACACAGAGCCTTTCCTACGATGCGTTCAACAGCGCCTATGCGACCAAAAACCTGATTCGCGTTATGGAGATCGCCGGAGAGGCGGCGCGCGATATGGAGCGCGACGGCTCGGTGGATAACGCTACGTTGGAGCAATATGCTGACCAGTTTAATGTGACAGCGCTGATCGTAACGGATGCATCGGGCAACTTGGTGTCCGAGTCCTCGAAGGATGACGTGGGCTACGAGTCGCTCGCCGCGAATCTCAAAGAGGCGCCTGTGCTGGAGGTGGCAGCCCATCCGCTTAAGTCCTATACCGCTCGCATTACGCTTGCGGACGATTCGGTCGCAGGCATTGGCTGCGTGGCCCGGCGGGACGGTGAGGGCATCGTTGTCGCGGTGAGGCACCAGAGCGCCAAGGCGGTCGCGAGCAATACGCTCAAGTTGCAGAGCTTGCTCGATGGTTATGAGACCATCGATAGCGGCAATATCGTGATCGAAAACGACGGTAAGGTCGTTGCGACCAACGCTGTTGAGCCCGCCGTGTCAGGCGTGTTCGATTTGCCTGCGACGGATGCCATCGTTGTCAACGGCATTAAGGAGCGTTGCCTGGCTGGTAAGGTCAGATTGGTTAACGACAGCGGTGAGTGGTATCTGGGCACATTTGGTAAAGCGCGCGATTTTTACGTGTACACCTATGCTCCCGCGCAGCGTTACTTTGAGGTTGTTGCCGCTGTTGTTGCCAGCGTGTTGGCACTCTACGGCGGTGTTATAGCCACTGTTGTGTTGGTGCGCCGCCGCGCCGAGAGCCAACGCTTTGCCGACCTGTTGCTGCAGGAGCGCGACTATGGCGACAAACTGGCAAAAGCGGCGCGCGAAGCTTCGTCTGCCAACTCTGCAAAGACGGAGTTCCTGCGTCGCATGAGTCACGACCTGCGCACGCCCATCAACGGCATTCGCGGTATGGTCGAGGTGGGCAATGCCAACGCGGACGACTTGCAAAAGCAGACTGAGTGCCGCTCAAAAATCTGGACGGCGTCGGGACTGTTGCTCGACCTTGCGAACGAGGCACTCGATATGAGCCGCTTGGAGAGCGGGCAGGTCGACCTGAATCTCGTGCCTACAGATATGGTGGCCCTCAACCGTGAGGTGTGCGATATTCTGGAGCGCCAAGCCGAGGAGCGCCTGGTGACAATTATCTGCGACCAACGGACTCTTGATCATCCCTATGCCCGGGTGAGCGTGACGCACCTCAAGCGTCTGTTGCTCAATATTGCCGGTAATGCCGTCAAGTACAACCGCCAGGGCGGCTATGTTCGCCTGACATGCCGCGAGGTGGAGCCGGTGGACGGTGTCCCCGTCTATGAATACACGATCGCCGATAACGGCATTGGCATGAGCGAGGAGTTTCAACAGCACCTCTACGAGCCGTTCAGCCGCGAGGAACAGCAGGTGGAAGGCGCTTCATCGGGAACTGGCCTGGGCGCGTCTATTGCCAAACAGTTGGTCGAGCTTATGGGCGGAACCATGAGCTTTACGAGCGCCTTGGGGCGGGGGACGACGTTTACCATTTGCCTGCCGTTTGAGAAGTGCAAGAGTTCCGAGATTCCCCAGGCAGTTCGCGTGGATGCAGGCGACAGCGACGTGATCCAGGGCCTGCGTGTTTTGCTCGTAGAGGATAACGACCTGAATGCCGAGATCGCACAGTTTACGCTCGACCGCGCCGGTGCCGTCGTGACACATGTTAAAGATGGCGAGTCTGCCGTCGAGACGTTTGCCGCGAGCGCGCCGCACGAGTACGACGTGGTATTGATGGACATCATGATGCCCGGCATCGATGGCCTTGAGGCCACGCGTCAGATTCGAGCGCTCGATCGCGAGGACGCCGCGACCACGCCGATTATCGCCGTGAGCGCCAATGCCTTTGCCGACGACCGTAGGCTTTCGCGCGAGGCGGGCATGAACGCGCATCTGAGCAAACCCGTGAGTTCTCAGGATCTCGTTGAGGCGCTTGCGCACATAGCCGCCGACGCTTCATAAACAAATAGCTTGGTTCCAATACTGGTTGGAACCGAGCCATTTTGCTATTTGCAGGACCTGTTTTTGGGCTTACTTTTCATGGATCTGCTTGCCGCAAAGATGCTCAATCGAAATCTCGTAGAGTTGGACGCCCTTGATGTCTTTGGCGATTTCCTCTTCAACTTCTTCGGCAGAGGGGTAGTACTTAAGCGCGAGCTGGCGGACTTTGTCCTCGATAAACGCAGGTGTCTCATCTACCAGACGGCAACGACCAAAGACCACGGTGCTCATAACGTAGGGAGCCCAGTCGTCGTCCTTGTACCACTCGTTGCCGTAAACGGTAAAGCAGACTTTATCATCACGCCTGAGTGAATCGACCTTGTGGCCAGCCTTGGCACCATGGAAATAAATCTTGTCGTGCTCGGCGTCAAAGAAGTAGTTGACGGGAATGGCATACGGGTAGCCACCATCGCCGTTGACGGCAAAGACACCGCGCTTGCAGATAGCGAGCAACTCGCGCGCTTCCTCGTCAGTGATGGCGCGTTTCTTTCGACGTAAGGGCCTAAACATCGTTGGCTTCCTTTCTAACTGTGCATGGTGGGTGGGCACAAACTATAGCGAAACAGTTCCGTTTTTCTTGATGCGGGCGAGGATGTTTTTGAGCTTGTTAAAGTCGAGCGGTTTGGGCAGATGGGCGTTCATGCCGGCATCGTGTGCCGCCTTGGCGTCCTCGGCAAAGGCATTGGCGGTGAGCGCGATGATGGGGATGTCGGCTGCATCGGCCTTCTCGCTCAGACGAATCGCGCGAGTTGCCTCGTAGCCATCCATACCCGGCATCATGATGTCCATCAGGATCGCATCGAAGCTGCCGGCGGGACGACTAGTGTATAGTTCGACCGCTTCTTTGCCGTCGGCGGCGCGAGTTACGACGATGCCTTCGCTTTCGAGCAGGGCCTGGGCAATTTCGGCATTGAGCTCGTTGTCTTCGGCCAAAAGAACGTTCATGCCGGCAAGCGAGCAGCTGATCGCCTGCTCGTCCGCACCTTCTCTTGCCTGAGGGTTCTTGTCGATATCGAGCGGAATCTGGACGTTGAACGTACTTCCCATGCCGACCTCGCTCGAAATCTCAATCGTGCCGCCCATCATGTCTATGAGCGATTTGACGATCGGCATGCCCATGCCAGTTCCCTGAAATTTACTGCGGGCATCGTTGCCCTCTTGGGCAAACGGTTCGTAGATGTGCTTTAGAAACTCGGGCGACATGCCGATGCCGGTGTCCGAGACGCTAAAGCAAAACACGGCGTGCTCGTCGTCGACCGGCTTGATGGTCGATGAGAACGTGACGGTGCCTCCGTGCTTGTTGTACTTGATGCTGTTGTCGAGCAGGTTGACAAGGATCTGCCGAATATGGGTGGGGCTGCCGATCATATATTGGTCGACAGCGTAGGGCTCGCTGGTGTCGAGCATGGTTATGCCGCGGTCCGATGCGCGGAGCTTGCACAGTACGAGCGCATTGTCGCACAGCTCTTTAAGGTTGAATGATTCGTGCTCGAGCGTCACTTTGCGCTCCTCGATCCTGCCCATCTCGAGGATGTCGTTAATCAGTGACAGCAGGTGATTGGCGGCAACGCGCGCCTTGGCGCGGCTTTCGCGGGCGACCTGCATGTCGCCTTCTCTCAATTCCTCAATTTCGATAAGGCCCAGGATGCCGTTGAGCGGCGTGCGGATGTCGTGGCTCATGCGCGTGAGGAAAGCGGTTTTGGCGGCGTTGGCGGCATCGGCTTTCTGCCGTTCCTCCTGTGCGCGGTAAAGCGACCAGACAAGGATGACGATGCCGGTGAGCAAAATGCAGATGACGACTGCCGCAATGACGATGCGGTTGCGGTAGAGAAGTCGGAACGCATCCGATTCTTGCGCCGAGTACGATGTGGGGAAATAGCTGTTTGCAGAGAGCGATTCACCTGCATTGACGATGCCCTTATTGATGATTCCCAGCAGCTCGGGCTTGCCGCGCGAAATTAAACACGATAGTTGTGCCGTGTTGGTGAGTTCCTGTGTTTCGAAATCCTCGATGTCGTAGATGTCGCGGAGAGTTTCCAGGCGCGTGCTGGGGACAATGATGCAACGTGCCTTCCCCTCATCGAGGGCTTTGAGCACCTCGCCGTCATTCGAATACTCGGTTACCGTTGCGTTCGGAAAGAGACTTTCGAGCTCAAAACGGTTAACGATTGTGCTCTTTGTACAAGCGATGTTCTTAAGGTCGCTGTTCAAGTTTTTGCCATTGTGAATGGCGGTCAGCGAAACCGTTCCCATCGAGTTTGACTGGATGACCCCTGTCTGCTCGGCGAGCCAGTAGTCGCGAAACAACGGCAGGGCGACATCGATGGTTCCGTTGGAAAGGGCTTTGATCATTTGCTTGTTGTTCGAGAGTGCGATTGTTTTGACCGTAATGTCAAACTTGTCGTGCAACGTCGTTGCAAGCGAGGCGAGCGACCCTTCCATCTCGCCGTCGTCATTTTGCGTACAGTAGGGAAGTTGGTTTTTAAGATAGCCGAGCGTGATGGTATTGCCGTTTTCTTTGAGCCAGGTGGTCTCGGTGCCGGTGAGCGATGACGAGCCACTGTTTTGGGTCGAGTAACTCGTTTTGACTTCCTCGTTATAGCGCGGGTTATCGCGGGCGATGGTCGTCATGGCGGCGTTGATGTCGTTCATCAGGTCAGGGCGGCTTTTGGGAACGGCAAAATAGTAGTCGCTCGAGCCTACGTAGAACATGGGCGACGCATCGGGCGACGAAATGGTGTCGTTCATGATGACGGCGTCGACCTCGCCGTCTGCAAGCGCCTCAAAGAGGGCGCTGCCGGTGTCGATTTCTTTATAGGTGCAGGTAACGTCTTCGTTGGCGAGCCACTGCTGGCCGACGATAGTTTGCATAACGCCAGAGTTGCAGCCGATGGTGAGGCCTTGGAGCGCCTGAGGGTCACCCTTGGCTAGATCGTCGCGGTCGGGCCTGGCGTAGATATAGTAGCGCTCGGTGCCCTCGGGATTTGAGGAAAAGAGCAGCTTCTGCTCGCGTTCTGCCGAATACGAGATGTTGGGCATGAGGTCGATTTCGCCTGCCTCGAGCATGTCCATAAGCTCGGAGAAGGTGCCGCTAACGTATTCGTATTGCCAGCCCTTTGTGTAATACGAGAGGGTCTGGAGGTACTCGTAGCCCCATCCCGAGAGGCGCTCGCCCGGCGTGCCTTCCTGGAAGCCTTTGTTGTTGACGAGCCAGCCAACGCGGACCGTCTTGACCTGGTGGTCGGAGTCGGCGGCAAAGGCGGGGGCAGGCATGACGGCGCTCAGTACGGTGAGTACGGCAACCGCGACGGCTAGGGTGCGATATAGAGCCAAACGAAGGATGGCGGAAGGTTTCACATGTAATCCTATCGAGTCGAGACAGTATCACATAAGGATACCAGCTCAACCTGCCCACTCAGCCACCGCACCGCTAAACGGTCAGGTAGTCATTGGGGACGTTCTTGTTTGACTAGTCATTTAAGAACGTCCCCAATGACTAGTTCCGTTTGCGGGGGAGGCGTGGGACAATACCGAGCGAATGTGATTGGGCGTCTGGGAAAAGAGGTCGCGATGAACAAGTTGAGGACGCTTGCTGACGTGTTGCGCCAGGCTGGCTTTGCGCGCATCACGGGCCTGTTTCTCGTCTTCTATCTGCTGTGCTCGACGGCCGTCTGGCTGTCCGAGCCCACGACCCTCACGTTTGGCGACGGCCTCTGGTTTAGCTTTGAGACCGTATCGACGATCGGCTTCGGTGATATCCCGGCCGAGACGCCGGTTGCCCGCGCTATCACCGTCGTTTTGAGCGTCATCAGCATCTTCTACATCGCCATGCTCACGGGCGTGGCGGTGAACTACTGCAACACGCTCATCAAGATGCGTCAAAAGGACACCATGGCGCGCTTTATGGACGATCTCGAGCATTTGGAAGAGCTCGATCGTGACGAGCTCGCCGACCTGTCGCGCCGTGTGCGCGAATATCGCCGACGCCAACGCTAGAACGGGCGACGCGCGTCACGACGAGGGGGACTGAATATGAATATCACGGTATACCTGGGCGCGAGCGTCGGCAACGACCCGGCGTTTCTGCCTGCAGTGCGAGAGCTCGGCACGTGGATTGGCTCCAACGGCCACGCGCTGGTATACGGCGGCTCCAAGTCGGGCCTGATGGGCGCGCTTGCCGATAGCGTGCTCAATGCTGGCGGGCATGTGACGGGCGTTGAGCCGAGCTTTTTTATCGAGGCAGAGTTTCAACACGACGGTATTGACGATCTCATCGTGACGAGTGACATGGCCGAGCGTAAGGCCAAGATGATCGAGCTCGGCGACGCGTTCATCGCCTTCCCGGGCGGTACGGGCACGCTCGAGGAGATTGCCGAGGTCATGTCCGCCGTGTCGTTGGGGCATCTCGATGCGCCGTGCATCCTGTACAACCTCGGGGGCTACTACAACGATCTTAAGTCGCTGCTCGGGCGCATGATCGACAAGGGCCTATCGAGCCCGCAGCGCCAGACCGGCATCTACTTTGCCGACGACCTGCGTCAAATCGCATCGATTATCGGCGCCTAAGCCTTAGGCTCATCGCTCGTGCGGCACCCAACGGCACCGTTCGCGGCGTAGATGGTTAGCCCGCCCGAGGCCTGCTCGTCCTACAATAAAACGTATCTTTGTCGATTTGACCACGGGAGGTCCCGATGGATACCCTTGCAAAACCCAAAAACCGTGCGCTGTTCTTAGTGAGCGTGGCTGCGACCGGTGCGTTTGCGGGCACCGCGGTCTGGCTGTTCTTCTTTGCGATGGAGCGCGGTATCGACTATCTATGGACCGAGATCCCGCATATGCTGGGCGTCGCTTCACCCGAGCTCGCGAGCGGCCCGTTCGGGTTTTTGCCGTATCCGTTTTTCGTCTGCCTGCTGGGCGGCCTGCTGATCGGCCTGTACGAAAAGATGACGGGCACCAAGACCGATGACCTCAACCAGGTAATGGCCAAGGTTAAGCAAGACGGTCGCTATCCGTACGACAACCTGGGCAAGCTTTCGCTCGCGGCGTTGCTGCCGCTGCTGTTTGGCGGAAGCATTGGACCGGAGGCCGGCCTGACCGGCGTTATCGCGGGTCTGTGCAGCTGGGTCGGCGACCGCATGCGTCGCTTTGGTGCCGAGTTTAGGCAGCTCACGCTGCTGGGTACCCAGGCCGCCCTGACGGCGCTCTTTACCGCGCCCGTCTTTGGTTTTGTGGCGCCGCTCGCCGGTAGCGCCGATGGCCAGGGCGCCAACGAAGACGAGGATTCCGCCTCCGACGAGATCACCATCAAGCTGCCCAAGGCGCAAAAGACCGTGGTCTACGGCATCGCGATTGCCGGCGGCCTGGGCACCTATCTGCTGCTCGGACAGCTTATGGGCGGCGGTATGGGTATGCCGAGGTTCGAGGCTGCCCAGGTGGGCAACCTTGAGCTTGTCTGGCTTATTCCCCTGGCACTCATCGGTACGGTCTGCGGCTGGCTGTACTTTGTCTCGGAGCACGCGAGCGAGGCGTTGGCCCACACCATAGGGGAGCGCCCTGTCGTCAAGGCCATGCTAGCCGGTCTGGCGCTCGCCATCTGTGGCACGGTCCTGCCCTACACCATGTTTGCCGGCGAGACCCAAGCCGACGTGCTCATGGAGACCTATCTGACCATTCCCGCCGGCGTGCTTATCGCGACCGGTCTTGTTAAGGCCATGCTGACGCCCGCCCTCATCAACCTTGGTTGGCGTGGCGGCCACTTCTTCCCGGTTATCTTCTCGGGTGTGAGCCTGGGCTATGGTCTTGCCATCCTCACCGGCGCCGATCCGGTCTTTTGCGTCGCCGTCTGCACCGCCTCGACGATGGGCGCCGTTATGCGTCAGCCGGTCATGGTTGTGGGCCTGCTGCTCATGTGTTTCCCGCTCAAGGGCATTGTCTGCATGATTATCGCTGCAGCCATCGCCGCCGGCATTCCGCTGCCCAAGCCGCTGCGCAAGTAGTACGGTGGCGCACGCCGGGGACATGCCGTTTGTCATGGATTTGCGGATGGGCGATTGCGACCGATTGTGGCCTACGTGGGTCAAGTTTCGTGTGGCTACAAATCGCGTGCTCGATAGACCTTGGTGCTGACGGTGCAGCTGATTGCACATAGCGCGAGGGCCAGTACGGCAATTCCTGCGCACAGGCAGCCGAGGACGGCAGGATTGGGATTCGCCCCAGCAATCGACATGAGCCAGTTGCTGATGGGGTTGGAGGAGCTCAGCGTGGCCATGGCAAGGCATCCGAGCAGGGCAAACAGGCCGACGGAAAGGCGCAGCGCCTCCATGTGTCCAAATCGAAAGAACAGCGGCTGTGCCAGAAACACCATCATGAGGGAGATGAGCATCGATGCGGCGGAGGCTATTGTGGTCTCAAAGACGATCTGTCCCGTCGAGGGCATGCCCGTGTGATCGAAGAACGGAAGAGTGATGGTGCTCAAAAGCACGGTCGCACACGCCATGATGGCCGAGAAGGCAACAATGCAGAGGTAACGTGCGCAGATGATGTCTTTGCGCGAGAGGGGCAGCGTTGCCCGATAGCGCTCCCATCCGTTTTGATTGTCGTAGCCGGCCAGCGAGTTCATGACCACGATGGGCGACATGGCACTGACCGCGCAGGCGCCGGCGCTCATACTGGCATCGCCATCCGATGCGTTGGCGAGGGTCAGTACGACGAAGATGAACAGGCCGACGCCCGCGATGCTCGGGACAAGCGTGCGGACGATGGCGAGCTCAGACATAAAGGCGCGTTTCATTTCGAAGCCCCTTTCAGTATGAGGCGAAGATAGTCATCAATGGTTGCCCGGTCGCAGGGAATCTCGGGGAAGGCCTCGAGCGCCTCGCGACGGTTGGGTACGAGCACGTCCACGCTATAGGCGTGGTGGGCGGCGCGGGCACCTTCGACGCAAGCCATAAGCTCTGCGGCCTGTGCTTGGGTGCAGTGGGCGATGCCGGCTCGGTCGGTAATGTCCTCGCGCGGCAGGTCAAACACAATCGAGCCGTTATCGATGCAGATGACGCGGTCGGCAGTGCGATCGAGGTCGGATGTAATGTGGCTCGAGAGCAGCACGCTGTGCTGGCCGTCGGCGACAAAGGCAAGCAACTCGTCGAGCAGTTCCTCGCGCGCCATGGGATCGAGGCCCGCGGTGGCTTCGTCCAAAACGAGCAGCTTGGCATTGTGGCTGAGCGCACAGGCGAGCTGCAGCTTCATGCCCATGCCGCGGGAGAGGTCCTTGACCTTCGTCTTGGGATCGAGGCCAAATCGGTCGATGAATCCGGCGAACGTTTCGCAGCTCCACGTGGGGTATGCCGGGCCTACGAGCTTCTCGACCTGGCCCACCTTGAGCGTGGAGGAGAAGGGACACGTGTCCAGGACAAGCCCGATGCGGGAGCGCAGGTGGCGCTGCGTCTCGTCGGGCGCGTTGGCGTCGCAGCGCTGTCCAAGCAGATGCACCTCGCCGGCATCGGGCTTTATAAGCCCAAGCGCGGCGCGAATGGTCGTCGTCTTGCCGGCGCCATTTGCGCCCACAAAGCCAACGATCTGGCCGGGCTCCACGGCAAGCGTGACGTCGCGCAGTGAAAAGCGGTCGCTCACGCGGCGCGATACACCTTTAAGTTCTAGCAACTTTTGCATGGTATAGCCTTTCTTGCAGATGGCTACTGCATGGTTTCGGGGGCTACGAGGTCGAGCATCTCGTGCAGCTTGTCGCGCGTGACGCCCAAGGCTTCGGCTTGGCTCGCCGCTTTCGCAAGCAGCTCTTCGATATGGCAGAGCTGGTTTTCGCGCAAGAGTTCTTGGTTGCCCTCGGCGACAAAACAGCCCTTGCCCTGCACGGTGCAGATAAAGCCGAGTTGCTCCAGGTCGGCGTAGGCGCGCTTGGTGGTGATGACACTCACGCCAAGATCGCTCGCGAGTGCACGGATGCTGGGGAGTTTGGCTCCCGCAGCGAGCGCGCCCGAAAGGATCTGAGCTTTGACTTGCGAGGCTATTTGCTCGTAGATGGGCTTGTCGCTCGAATTGGATAGGATGATGTCCACAGCGGCTCCTTAGCTGTTGGGCTACACGTGTATATAACCGGTAAGCACAGTATATATACACTATGTACAGTTACGCAAGAGACAAATTCGGATTGGGCCGGCTACCCAGGCCCCAACTGATGAATTTGTCCTGATAGGCGCCCTAGAGCGGGATTTCGCGGCTACAATAGTGCGGTTACATCGACGTAATGCACTCAATGCAAGAAAGGATCCGCATGGCAAGCCTGTCGGATGAAATCTCGTCGCGCCGCACATTCGCGATCATCAGCCACCCGGACGCCGGTAAGACCACGCTTACCGAGAAGCTGCTGCTCTATACCGGCAGCATCCAGACTGCCGGTTCGGTCAAGGGCAAGAGCTCGGCCAAGCACGCCGTCTCGGACTGGATGGACATCGAGAAGGAGCGCGGCATTTCCGTTACCTCCTCGGTGCTGCAGTTCACCTATAATGGCGCCTGCGTCAACATCCTCGATACCCCCGGCCACCAGGACTTCTCGGAGGATACCTACCGTACCCTTATGGCCGCCGACGCCGCAGTCATGGTCATCGACGGCGCTAAGGGCGTCGAGGCCCAGACCAAAAAGCTCTTTAAGGTCTGTACGCTGCGCCACATTCCCATCTTCACCTTTGTGAATAAGCTCGACCACGAGGCTCGCGATCCGTTTGAGCTCATGGAAGAGATCGAGAACGTCCTGGGTATCAATACGTATCCCATGAACTGGCCGATCGGCAGTGGTCGCAACTTCCGTGGCGTGTTCGACCGTCAGACTCGTCGCGTCATTGCCTTTGAGGGCGACGGTCATGCCAACGCCACCAAGAAGGTCGCCGAGGTCGAGGCCGAGCTGGGCGATCCTTCCATGGACGAGCTCATCGGCGAGGAGAACCACAAGAACCTGATGGACGACATCGAGCTGCTCGATGGCGCCGGCGACGAGCTCGACTTGGATGCTGTGGCCTGCGGCAAGCTGAGCCCGGCGTTCTTTGGCTCGGCGCTCACCAACTTTGGTGTGGAGCCCTTCCTCAAGGAGTTCCTGCGCCTGGCCCCGACGCCGCGCGCCTATATCGATACACTCACCAGCGAGCCGGTCGATCCCTGCCGCGACGACTTTAGCGGCTTTGTGTTTAAGATCCAGGCCAATATGGACAAGAACCACCGAGACCGCATCGCCTTTGTGCGCATTTGCTCGGGCAAGTTCGAGCGTGGCATGGACGCCTTCCACGTGCAGGGCAACCGTAAACTCAAGCTTGCCACGGGCACGTCGATGATGGCCGATGACCGCGCCATCGTGGACGAGGCATACGCGGGCGATATCGTGGGCCTGTTCGATCCGGGTATCTTTAGCATCGGTGACACCGTGTGCTCTGGCAAGCGCCATGTGCAGTATCCGCAGATCCCGACGTTTGCCCCCGAGATGTTCGCCCGCATTACGCAGGTCGATACGCTCAAGCGCAAGCAGTTTGTGAAGGGCATGGAGGAGCTTGCCCAGGAGGGCGCCATCCAGATCTTCCGCGAGCTGGGTGCCGGCATGGAGAGCGTCATCGTGGGCGTGGTCGGCGTACTGCAGTTTGAGGTGCTCGAGCGCCGCCTTAAGGCCGAGTACCGTGTTGAGGTTCGTCGCCAGCCGCTGCCCTATACGGACATTCGCTGGATCCAGAACGACCCTGATACCATTGACATTCCGGCTCTTTCGCTCACGCGCGACACCCTGCGCGTCGAGGACATGCGCGGCGGTAAGCTGCTGCTGTTCACGAGCCCGTGGAACGTGGATTGGGCAACTGACCACAACCCCGACCTTATCCTGTCGGAGTTTGGCAACGTGGCCTTTTAGCGCATCGGCGCGGTGGCCCTGCGGGGCTGCCGCGCCGTTTACTTGCCTGATGCCGTATGAGCGGCTATCATACCCACCGTCGTCTCAAGACCGGGGCGTCCGAGCAGTTCGGGTCCGATATCCTGCTCGTTAAACCTAAAACCAAAGGAGTACATAATGATCAAGAAGGTCATGGAGGACTACAAGGTCCTGTTGCGGAGCATTCCCGCGGCAACGGTTTCGCTGTTTTTCGTGAGCGTCATCATGATGAACCTACTGGCCAACAAAGAGCTCATCAGCCTGCCGTATCTGGCACTCGATTGCGGCTTTGTGGTGAGCTGGGTTTCGTTTTTGTGCCAGGACATGATCTGCAAGCGCTTTGGCGCCAAGGCATCCATCAAAATCTCTATCCTCGCGCTGCTGGTCAACCTGGCCGTGAGCCTGTGCTTTTGGGCATGCTCGCTCACGCCCGGCATGTGGGGCGCCTACTACGACACGGGCATGATCGAGGTCAACAGCGCCCTTAACGCCACCATTGGCGGCACCTGGTACGTGGTGCTGGGCTCTTCGCTGGCAATGCTCGTTTCTGCCGTGGTTAACTCCACGCTCAACCAGTCGCTCGGCCGTATGCTCAAAAAGAATAACTTTGCGAGCTTCGCCTTCCGCTCCTATGTGTCCACGGGTGTTGGCCAGTTTGTCGACAACCTGGTCTTTGCCATTGTGGTGAGCCACACGTTCTTTGGTTGGACCTGGGTGCAGGTTCTTATGTGCTCGCTGACCGGCGCTGTTGCCGAGCTGCTGTGCGAGGTCTTCCTGAGCCCCGTGGGCTACAAGGTCGTGCGCGGCTGGGAGCGCGAGAATGTGGGTGCCGAGTACCTCGAGCGTCACGCAACCGCCTAAGGAGCAAGCATGCGGGTTTTGATCACGGGCGCTTCGGGCGGTATCGGAGCCGCGTGCGTGCAGCGCTTTTTGGACGAGGGCCACGAGGTCGTGGGCTTTGATCTGCTGCCGGCGGCGATCGAACACGAGCGCTACCGCCATCTGATCGTTGATGTCCGCGAGCCGGACTCGTTTCCAGTTGACCTTGAACCCCAGGTAATCGTGAACGTTGCCGGTACGCAGGATTCGGCCGACGACATTGCCGCCAACCTGCGTGGCACCATCAACGTGACTGAGCGCTACGCCTTTGTGGGGGAGGGGCTTGCCGCCAAGCCGGCGCCGGCTATCAAATCCGTGGTCAATGTGGGGTCGGCGAGCGGACATACGGGATCGGAGTTTCCTGTCTATGCTGCCAGCAAGGGCGGCGTTATCGCCTACACCAAAAACCTTGCAAACCGCCTGGCGCCGCAGGCCATCGCCAACAGTGTGGACCCGGGCGGCGTTATCACGCCGCTCAACCGTTGCGTGATGGAAGACGAGCGCCTGTGGAACCAGATTATGGAGCTCACGCCGCTTAAGCGCTGGGCCACCGCCCAAGAGATCGCCGAGTGGATCTACTTTGTGGGCGTGACCAACCGGTTTATGACCGGGCAGAGCCTGCTGATCGATGGCGGCGAGGCCGGCCGTACACAATTTATTTGGCCCGAATAGGAAACGCGCCCGATGGAAAGCCGTCGGGCGCGTTTTTGATGTATCGATTTTTAGCCGAGGCAAGTCCAGTTGACGGGGGTCGAGCCGTGCTGTTCGAGTAGCCGATTGGCTGCCGAGAAGGGGCGCGACCCCATAAAAGCGGGGAGTTCTGCCGTGGCACGGTTGGCCGAAAGTGGCGAGGGGTGCGTGGAGGCCAGACAGAACTTGCCGCTTGCCTTGCCCGCGCCGGTCGCGGCGAGCTTGCCCTCAACCATCTGCTGGGCAAAGCGGCCCCATGCCAAAAAGACTACCGGCTGGGGCAGCTGACAGCAGCGTTCGATAACGTAGTCGGTGAGCGCGCTCCAGCCCAGCTTGGCGTGCGAGTTCGCGGCATGCTCGCGCACGGTGAGCGTAGTGTTGAGGAGCAATACGCCCTGCTGTGCCCATGGCGTTAGATCTCCCGTGGCGGGAACGGGGCAGCCCAGGTCGGCATTGAGCTCCTTATAGATGTTGCGCAGGCTCGGCGGCAGCTTGGTTTGCGTCGCGGGGACCGAGAACGAAAGCCCCATGGCCTGGTTGGGTCCGTGATAGGGGTCTTGACCCAAGATGACAACTTTGGCTTGGTCTGCCGGCGTGTAGACGAGGGCATTGAGGATGTCGTCTTGTGCCGGGTAGATGGTTTGCTCGGCACGCAAAAGGGCGATGCGCTCGAGCAGCTGGTTCGTAGTGTCACGTACCGGCTGCGGCGCATCGCCCAACCAAGTTGCTATGTTGCGGTTGCGGGTCGCGGTGTCCATGGGGCTCCTTTATGGCAGATGCTCTGTTGGCATCTATTGTAAAGGCACACCGGAAACCTTTATGCCGCGGCTGCATAAGGAGTGGGGACTACGAGACGCGCTCGGGCGCTCCTGCCATACGGGCCTGTCCATGTTCACGGAGGCGCGGAAGCTCGACGGTTGCCACCATGACGCCGGTGAGGATGAGGGCGGCGCCAAAGAAGGCGATGGGGCTCAGGACCTCGCCGACCAGGAAGAACGAGAAGACGGCAGAGCAGACCGGTTCGAGTGAGAAAGCGAAGCCGGTGGTCTCGGCGGGCACGTGGGGCTGCACGAGCGTCTGGGTGATAAAGCCATAGGCAGAGCAGATGAGTGCGAGGGCAACGACGACTACGACCTCGCCCGGCGTGCCGGGAAGCGTGAAACCGCCAAAGACGAATGCGGCAATGCCCGAGAACAGGCCGCCAAAGCCCAGCTGCCAAACGCCCAGAGCCAGCGGGTCGACATCTTCGACAAAGCGCTTCGCCACAATGATGTGGCCGGCATAGACAAAGGCCGAGAGCAACATGATGAGCGCGCCCGGGTTCAGGCTGGTGAAGTCGGCGCCCGAGAGCAGCAGCATGCCACAGGTGACGATGGCGGTGCCGACGAGAACTTTGCGCTCGGGGGCGCGGCGCAGCAGGGCGGCGTTGGCAAACGGCACGATTACGACCGTCAGGCTCTGCAAAAAGCCGGCGGTTGAGGCGGAGGTGAGGCTGGAACCCAGGCACATACAGGTGAGCTCGGTTGCCATGATGGCGCCGATGATGGCGGAGCGAACCATCACGTCACGGTTGATACGCAGCGCGTGCTTGTGGAAGAGCAGCAGACAGGCCACAAAGGCGATGATGCAGCGCAGCGCAACGATGCTCGTGGCGTTCATGCTATCCATGCCGATCTTCATGAGGGGGTACGAAAAGCCCCATGCGACGGGAACGGAAAATGAGAGCGCGATTGCTTTTTTGCGATCCATGGGACTCCTTTTGTTACAGAACGGTTTCGCAAAAAGGATTCTGCTCCCAGATGTGGATGTAGTAAAGCAAATGTATCTTCAGTATGATTAAGAAATACTAATGTTGCTAGAAAAAGCGCTGGCAAAACGTTTTACGGCTGCATTGATGTGGAGGCACGATGGCATCGCGGTATCAGATTGTTTGTATGGTGGTCGATCGCGGCAGTCTTAAGGGTGCAGCCGATGAGCTGGGCTATACGCAAAGCGCGGTGAGCCAGGCCGTCAAGGCGCTCGAGCGCGAGCTGGGCACCACGATTATCGAGCGTGGCAAGCAGGGCGTCTCGCTTACGCGCGACGGCAAACAGTATCTGCCGTATCTGCGCCAAATCGTAACTGCCGAGGCCGAGCTTGAGGGCAAGCGCCAGGAGTTGCTGGGGCTTTCGTCGACCGACATTCGCATTGCGACGTTTACCAACGTGAGTCGTACTGTGTTGCCGCGCGTGATCCGCGACTTTGGGGCCCTGCATCCGGGCGTGCGCTTTACCCTCAAGCAGGGCGATTACACGCGCAACGCCCAGTGGGTGCACGATGGCGTGGTTGACTTTTGCTTTACGGCGCGTGGATTTACCGAGGGGCTCGAGAAACGCGTGGTCTATCACGACGAGCTGGTGGCGCTGTTGCCAGCCGTCCATCCACTGGCGGCAAAGGAAAAGGTGACGCTTGCCGACCTGGCGTCCGAACCGTTTGTGCTGCTGGATGAGGGCGAACAGAGTCTGGTGCTCGATGCGTTTGCCGCGCACGGGCTATCGCCGCATGTGACGAGTGAGGTCACCGATGACTACACCATTATGGCGATGGTGGAGGAGGGCCTCGGTGTGAGCATGCTCTACCGCCGTACCGTCGAGGGCATGCGGGCCGATATTTGTGTGCGCCCCATCGTGCACGCTCCCTCGCGCGACGTCGTGGCGGCTTGGCGCAGCTGGGACACCATGCCTATCGCCACGAGGCGCTTTATCGACTATATGAGCTCGCATATTGTCAATTAATGACTGGCGTGGCGTTGAGTGTGGTGATTAGCGGGCTGTCGCTTTGGCTTGCGCCAGACGGTAGGTGCGTGCCGGATGGCAGAGCAATACCGCCACGACCATAAAGAACGCTGTGGTGCCCAGGCTGATGGGGTAGACCATCATGATGTTCGCAAAGGTGCGGAAGTGCGGGAACACGCAGAATACCCAGTAGAAGCGGATGCCGCAGACACAGATCATGGTGATGAGGGCGGGCATGAGCGAGATGCCAAAGCCGCGCAGGTAGCCGGACATATTCTCGTAGAACATGCTAAAGGCGTATGCCGGGAAGATCGAGCACACACGGATATAGCCGATCGAGACGATGTTGGGATCGCTGTTAAAGAGCGCCAGGATCTCGCGCCCCAGACCGACGATGATGACGATGGTGGTGAGTGCGACGATACCGCCTTCGACCAGGCAGACCTTGAGCGTTTTGGTGCAGCGGTCGATCTGGCGGGCACCGTGGTTTTGTCCCACAAAGGTGGTGCAAGCCTGGCTAAAGCTGTTGAGCAGGTTGTAGCACACATACTCCAGGCTCATGGCAGCGCTGGATGCCGCCATGACCTCGGTGCCCAAGCTGTTGATGGCGGACTGGATGATGATGTTAGCGACGGCAAAGACGGCGCTTTGGATGCCGGCGGGCAGGCCGATCTTAACGATGCGCTTGAGGGCGACGGGGTCGATAGCCAGATCGCGCAGGGTGACGCGGACGACGGAATCGGTCTTGAGCAGACGGATAAAGAGCGTGACTGCGCTGACGGTATAGGCGATGGCGGTGGCGATGGCGACACCCGCGACGCCCCAGTGGAGCACGGGGACAAAGATGAGGTCCAGGCCAATGTTGAGGACGGTGGACACGGCAAGCGCCTGCAGCGGCATGCGGGTGATGCCGACGGAGCGGAAGATTGCGGCCTCAAAGTTGTAGAGCAAGATCGAGGGCATGCTGAGCAAAAAGACGCGCAGGTAGAGCGAAGCGAGCGGCATGGTTTCGTCAGGGACGTTGAGCGCGGCGAGCATGGGCTCGGCAAAGATCTCGCCCAGTGCGATGACGACAAAGCCCACGAGTGCCATCATAATCGAGGTATGGACGGCGCGCTTGACCATGTTCTGATCGTTGCGGCCGATGGCGTTGGCGATGACCACGTTGGAGCCAAGCGACAGCCCAATAAACAGGTTGATCATAAGACTGGTAAGCGGAACATTGGAGCCGACCGCCGCCATGGCGAGGGTTCCCTGGTCGCCCGAGAAGTTACCGATGATGACCGTGGCGATGAGGTTCGACAGCTGCTCAAGGATGCTCGTGGCGGCGACGGGAAAGGCGAACAGGGGAATATTGCGCCACAGCGAGCCGGTAGTCATGTCAATGTGCTTAGATGCGGTGTCTGCCATACGCTCTCAATCTCTAATATGCTCTTTCGTGCTTATTTGCGCAGACGATGATACTCCTAATGCAGCCAGCCGGCACTTAGGGACGTTCCTTTTCTGCCGGCAGCTGGGGACACTCCTTGTCTCTTCTATGACTAGGTGGGGAAGGCGTGCGACAATGGTGGGCGTTGTGTTGTTCGCGCTAAGGAGTTGCCATGTTGTTGTGTCCCGTTTGCCATGAACCGTTGGTGGACGACGAGCGCGGTGCTGCATGCGCGGGCGGACACCGATTTGACCGTGCGCGCGAGGGCTATCTCTATCTGCTGCGCTCGTCCAAGAGCGGCGACTCCATGGGTGATCCCAAGTCGCAGGCGCGCAGCCGTCGTGACTTTCTGAACCGTGGATACTACGCGCCGTTGCGCGATGCGATGGTCGAGCTGGTGCGCGAGCGGGTGTCTGGACGTGCCGCGTCTACGAACTGCCCCATGACGCTGCTCGATATTTGCTGTGGCGAGGGCTACTACACCAGCGCCATGGGTGCGGTGCCGGGCGTAGATGCTTACGGTTTCGACCTGGGCAAAGAGATGGTGCGCCTGGCCGCCAAGCGCGGCGATGCGACCTACTTCGTGGCCAACATGAAGGCTATCCCCGTGGCCGATGGCGCCTTCGATATGGTGACCGAGCTCTTTGCCCCCTTTAACGAGCGCGAATTTGCCCGCGTGCTGGCGCCAGAGGGCTCGCTCTATACCGTGGTGCCGGGTGCTCGGCATCTGTTTGGCCTCAAAGAGGTGCTCTACGACACGCCATATCTCAATGACGAGAAGCTGCCGAAGACCACCGAACTCGAGTTGGTCGGAACGCAGCGGGTGTTTGCGAACATTACGCTCCAGACCCAGGCTGACATCGAGGCGGTGTTCCAAATGACGCCGTACTACTACCGCACGCGCCCTGCCGATAAAGAGCGCCTGGCAAACCTGGACACCCTTCAAACCGACATCGACTTCATCATCGCCGAGTACCGTCACAGCTAACAACCTGCCAAAAAGGGACAGGTTTATTTTGGCAGGTGTTATCTGGGCAAACGTAAAGGGCCGACCGCGGATATGCGCGATCGGCCCTTTTAGTTACTTGGCTGCAGAGGCTATGAGAAGTGAGCGCTTACAGGCGGTCCTTGTTCTCGGCCTTGACGGCGTGTGCCTGCTGAACAAAGAACAGGTCGTAGACCACGATGACAAAGGCTCCAATATTGACGGCGCTGCCGCCGAGCGCGGGAAGGGTGAGCACAGCCTGCGCAATCGTGGCGATTGCGGCAACGATGCCGAGCTTAAACGCGCCATCCACCTGCGAAGGCTTGTTGGCGCCCTTGATGCCCGCAACACCTGCGGCAAGGTCGATAACGCCCTTGGCGACAAGCACGACCGCGGCGAGCATGGCGTTCGATCCGTAGACGGATTCAAATTTGCCGGTTGCGATGCCGGTGATACCGATGACGAGGCTGGCGATGCCCAAAACAAAATAGATGAGGGCAAGGATTTTGAGTGTCTTGCGCGCGGCGCTCATAGGTAGTCCTTTCGATTCGGGCGCTGCCAGTCTGGCGCGTCCCATATGCTGCACATATCGTGAAGCACATTGTAGTTCAACGTGACGGCGTGTGTGTTAGAAAGCGCTTCTCGCCTGTGCAGGGCAATCTTTCAAAAAGGAAAGCCAGCTGTAAGTCAAATCGATGGCAGCTCATGTGCGGCGCTGCGATGATGAGGCCGTGATAAGAAGTGAGTCTAAGGAGGAGCCATGATGTACGGACCAGAGCAAGTGCGTGAACCGCGGTCGTTGGGAAGGCGCATGGGTGATTCTGTGATCGCTGCCGTGTGCACGGGATTGATGGCGGTGCTTTGCATTGGGATGCTGTGGACCATGTCGCATGTGGGACAATAACGGACGGTTGGGTGCCAACTGAGGTGGCGCTCACGTATTCGTTTTGTTTGCTAAGGAGTGTCCATGGGCGTCGTCGATCCCTTTTCTGTTGCTCGGGCCGCGGGGCTTGAGCTGACCGGGAAGTCCGAGGGCCTCACGCTCACCGACGGCACGATGGAACTGCGCGCCGATTTTGGCCGCATGCTGCCACGACTCAAGCAGGGCCGCCTGCAGCAAGAGCTGCTGGTAAAGGTTGCGCGCACAAAAGGCATCGAGCGCCCATGGGCGATTGATGCCACGGCGGGCTTTGGTGAGGATTCGCTGCTGCTGGCGGCCGCGGGCTTTACCGTCGATCTGTATGAACAGGATTGCGTAATCGCGGCACTCCTCAAGGACGCCTTGGATCGCGCGGCAGATGATCCGGCGCTTGCGGCTGCTGTGGCGCGCATGCGCTTACATGCGGGCGAGGACAGCATTGCCGGTCTTCGCCATACGGCCGAGCTGATCAAGCAAGGTGAGCTCGCGGCTCCCGACGTGGTGTATCTGGACCCCATGTTTCCCGAGCGCACCAAGAGCGCGGCGGTGAAAAAGAAGTTTCAGCTCTTGCACCATCTGGAGCAGCCGTGCGCCGACGAGGAGACGCTGGTCGAAGCTGCGCTTGCGGTGCACCCGCGCAAGGTCGTTATCAAGCGACCGGTGAAGGGGCCGCTGCTTGCCGGCGTTAAGCCGAGCTATCAGCTTGCGGGCAAGGCCGTTCGTTACGATGTTTTGGTGCCGCCGCGCCCGTAGCTTGTGCACGATGGCTGGCGCTTCGCCAGCGCCGTGCCGATGCGGGGTCTATTTCCAAGGGTGCGACGTCAGGTGCCAGCCGCCGCAGTATTCGCATTTGTAGCAGGCCAAACCACGCCGTCCGCGGTTTTCGCAGTCGGCCATAACGGCCTCGGCTTCGGCGCGTGTGTCGTAACGGTTTTTGCGCTCGCACGACTTATAGCGCCAAGCCTCGTCGCGCTCGGCGTCCAGGGCGTCGCGGCGCTCGTCCTCGCGTGCAAACAGGTCGCTCATATCGCCGCCGGTGGCAGCGCCCAAAAACTCGCTTTTGGCTTTTGACCAGGCGGCTCGCTTTTTGCTCCCCATCTGCTTCGCGCTCCTCTCCAAACGTTGGTATCATTGCTCAATCAAAGTGATACCAATAAACGTGAGGTCGCCGCGTGATGATCAGAAAAACCCTCGATACCGACATTCCCGCCGTCATGGCTATCTATGACGCGGCCCGCGCCTTTATGCGCGCGCATGGCAACGCCACGCAGTGGCCCGAGGGCACGCCTTCGGCCGAGCAGCTGGCTGCCGATATTGCCGCTGGTGGCAGTTACGTGTGCGAAGTCGACGGCCGCGTGGTGGCGACGTTTGCCTTTTTACCGGGTCCGGACGAGTGCTATGACGTGATTGAGGACGGTCAATGGCGCAGCGACACTCCGTATGCCGTGCTGCATCGCGTGGCATCCGACGGCACCGTGCACGGTATCGCGGCGGCGATGTTTGCCTTTGCCAAGGAATGCGCCGACCATCTGCGTATTGACACGCACGAGGACAACTTGCCCATGCAGGGCGCCATCGCCAAGGCGGGGTTCGAGCGTGTCGGTATCGTCTATGTGTCCGACGGCACGGCGCGTGTCGCGTTTGATTGGCTGCGCGAGGCGTAGGAGCCAAGGCACGTATCATCACCCAGCTCAAATAAAAAATGGCCCCGAGTGGGGCCATTTTTGGTAAAACGCGTCGTTGTGGGACTCGCATTGTTACCGCCCCAGATGAACCCGGGCAGACAAAAAGGGGAGGTGCCGGCTTTCGCAAGGCGCGAACCTACGAAAATCGCCGCGCGGCAACGCGGGGCGATGAGCTCGGTCGGGGGATAGGGCCCGCTTCGCCCACCGGCCCGTAAATTGTATCATCCAGTGTGGAGCGTGAACGCCCGTTGCCGCGTGCGATGGGCTTGCAATAAGAGGAGAGCCATGTCGAAGCAAGCGGTCGTTGGAATCTTGGCGCATGTCGATGCCGGCAAGACCACGTTGGCCGAGGCCATGCTGTTCAACGCGGGCCGCATTCGCAAGCGTGGCCGCGTGGACGATGGCGATTCGCATCTGGACACTAACACGATCGAGCGCGAGCGCGGCATCACGATTTTCTCGTCGCAGGCCGTGCTCGACCACGGCGATACCCACGTCATGCTCGTGGATGCTCCCGGCCATGTCGATTTTTCTGCCGAGGCGGAGCGCACACTGCGTGCCCTGGACTACGCGATTCTGGTGGTGGGCGCCAACGATGGCGTGCAGGGGCACACCGAAACCCTGTGGCGCCTGCTTGCACGCTATGACATCCCGACGTTCATCTTCATCAACAAGATCGATTTGGAGAATCCCGGCCGCGATGTTTTGCTGGCACAACTCGAGCAGCGTCTTTCCGAGGGCTGCCTGGATGCCAACGAGCTGCTGGCGGGCGGCGCCGTTCAGGAGGACGCTGCTGCGTTGGACGAAGCGGCGCTCGAGGAGTTTCTTGAAGCGGGTGAGCTTTCTGTCGCAACGCTGTCGCGCATGGTTGCCGAGCGCAAGCTCTTTCCCTGCTTTGCCGGCTCGGCGCTCAAGGACCAAGGCGTTGACGAGCTACTGGATGGTATATGCGCGCTGATGCGTGAGCAGGCGTGGCTCCCGGAGTTTGCCGCGCGCGTCTATCGTGTCAGCCGCGGGGATCGTGGCGAGCGCTTGGCTTGGGTTAAAGTGACCGGCGGCACGCTGCGCGCAAAACAGATGATCAGCGGGCATTCCAGTGCCGAGGCGTGGGAACAGAAGGTCGATCAGGTGCGCATCTATAACGGCGAGAAGTATGAGCTTGCCCAAGAAGTTGCTGCTGGCGGTATTTGCGCCGTGACGGGTCTTGCGCACGTTCGCCCAGGGGACGCCCTGGGCACGGAGCCCGCGGGCGATGCGCCCGTCATCGCTCCGGTCCTCACCTATACGGTGCTGCCGGGCGAACACGACGTTCATGCGGTGTTTAAAGCGCTGAGTGAGTTGGCGGACGAAGATCCCATGCTCGGCGTAAGCTGGAATACGCATCTTGAGCAGATCCGTTTGCAGTTGATGGGCGCCGTGCAACTCGAGGTCGTGCAGCGGGTGTTGGCCGATCGCTTTGGCCTTTCGGTTGCGTTTGAGCCCGGCGGCATTCTCTATAAGGAGACTATTTCGCGGCCGGTCGAGGGCGTGGGCCACTTTGAGCCGCTGCGTCACTATGCCGAGGTGCATCTGCGCCTGGAGCCGTTGCCGGCGGGTTCGGGTGTGCAGTTTGGCACCGTGACCTCGACCGACGAGCTCGATCTTAACTGGCAGCGTTTGGCACTCACCAACGCTATGGAGCGCGACCACCTGGGCGTGCTGACGGGCTCGCCCATCACCGATGTGCGCATTACGCTCACGGGCGGCCGCGCGCATACCAAACACACCGAGGGCGGCGATTTTCGCCAGGCCACGTATCGCGCGATTCGCCAGGGTTTGATGCAGGCGCGCGAGGTCGGCGCAGACGTGTTGCTGGAGCCGTGGTACCACTTTGAGCTCGAGGTGCCGGGGGAGTGCGTGGGCCGGGCGTTGTCAGATGCCACACGCATGGGTGCCGAGTACGAGCCGCCGACGATGGCGGGAGACCGAGCGAAGCTTGTGGGTCGCGTGCCGGCATCCGAGGTGCAGGATTACGCGCTGGAGGTGGCTGCCTACACGAGCGGGCGCGGTCATCTGTACCTGGAGTTCGCCGGTTATGCGGCTTGCCATGATGCCGAGCGCGTAATCGAGACGGCCGCCTATGAGCCCGAGGCCGATCTGCCCAACACGCCCGACTCGGTCTTTTGCTCTCACGGCGCCGGCTACACGGTCAAATGGTATGACGTGCCCGCCGCAGCGCACGTAAAGATCGATCCCGCCACCTTCCGTCCCTGGCGAGCAGCAGACGCCGAGTTTTTCGGCCACATGTGACAAAGGGACAGCCCCTTTGTCACATGCTATTGGTATAACTCAGTATAAGTTGATATAACTGTTACCAGGGTTTGCCAATCCGAGGAGGCCGATATGAATCCAAATCCCTTTAAGCCCACAGCTGGTAAGCGGCCTCCGATACTCATCGGTCGCGAGTCGGTCATCGAAGATTTTGAGGAAGGGCTCGACAACGGCGCCGGAGCGCCGGGCAGGCTCATGCTCATTACGGGAAACCGCGGCTGTGGCAAAACGGTTCTCCTGCGGGAGCTGCAACGTCTAGCCAGCGAGCGCGGATGGGCGGTTGTCTCCGATTCCGCTTCGCTTGGTTTGTGCGACCGCTTGGCCGACGCGCTTCGCTCGAATAAACCCGTTGTGACGTCAATGGAGTTTGGGCCGTCGTTTGGCCGGATGTCGGTCGAGGCGGCGCGGGCAAAAGGCGAGACATTGCGAGGGCTGGTCAACGAGCGTCTCAAGAAGCTCGGTCCGGGCAAGGGCGTCTTGTTTGCGATTGACGAGGCACAATCGGTGTCTATCGAGGAACTGGCGGCTCTTGCCGTCCTCTATCAGCAGGTGCTCGGAGACCAGGATGCCACGGGCTTGCCCGATAGCGACCAGCGCGGTCTTGCGCTGGCGTTCGCCGGCTTGCCCAGTATGGTTGACGATCTGCTCGAAGAGCCGAGCGTGACGTTTTTGCGGCGTGCCCAGCAGCGTACGTTGGGGGCAATATCTTTGCCCAAAGTGCGCGATTCGTATATCCAGACGGTCAAAGACGCTGGTCTTTACGTTGACGCGGAGACGGCGGACCTTGCGGCGCGCAAGAGCATGGGGCATCCCTATATGGTTCAGCTGGTGGGCTATTACATGTGGCGGTCTGCTGTCCGGCGTGGCTCGCAGGTCATCGAAAGGCGCGATGTCGAGAATGGCCATGCGGATGCCGTCTCCGAGTTCTACGAAGCGGTTGACGCACCTCTGTATTACGGTCTGCGCAGCCCTCAGCGCCTCTTTATCGAGGCTATGGCGGTTGACGAGGACAAGCCGACACGCACGGCGGATATCATTGAGCGCTGCGACCGTACCCAGAGCTGGGCGAGTAAATATCGCGCAAGCCTGATTCGCGAGCGCGTCATCGAGGCCGCCGGATACGGCCTTGTGCGGTTTACCGTGCCCATGCTGGGCGAGTATATCCGCGACCGCGTTTTATGGCATGAGTAGGGTGATAAAGGTGACGGAACAGAAGATGAGCCCGCAGGCTATCGAGGTGCGCGGTGCACGTGTCCACAATCTCAAGGACATCGATATCGATATTCCGCTGGGGAGGCTCGTGGGCATTGCCGGCGTGTCGGGCTCGGGCAAGAGCTCGCTGGCGCTGGGAGTTCTTTATGCCGAGGGCTCGCGCCGTTACCTGGAGGCGCTCAGCACCTATACTCGACGTCGCCTGACGCAGGCCGAGCACGCCCAGGTGGACGAGGTGTTGCACGTACCGGCGGCACTCGCGTTGCATCAGCGTCCCAGTGTGCCAGGCGTGCGCTCGACCTTTGGTACCATGACCGAGCTCAACAACAGTCTGCGTTTGCTCTTTAGCCGCTGTGCCCATCACGTGTGCCCACATTGCGGGGCGCGTGTGGAGCCGAGCCTTAACGTGGCTGCGGGCCTGTCGCTCACGTGCCCCGCGTGCGGCCGCGAGTTCTACGCGCCGAGTGCCGAGGACCTTGCCTTTAACAGCGGCGGTGCGTGCCCTACCTGCGGCGGCACCGGTGTCATGCGCGAGGTGGACGAAGCGAGCCTGGTGCCCGACGAGTCAAAGACCATCAACGAAGGCGCGGTGCTTCCCTGGGGTACGCTCATGTGGGATCTGATGAAGCAGGTAGCCGGCGAGATGGGCGTGCGCACCGACGTGCCGTTTAACCAGCTCACGCCTCAAGAGCGCGACATCGTGTTCCACGGTCCGGCGGTTAAAAAGCACATTCTCTACGTTCCCAAAAACGGCGAGGGCGCCACGCCGCTCGATTTTACCTATTACAACGCTGTCTATACCGTCGAGAATGCGCTCGCCAAGGTTAAGGACGACAAGGGCCTCAAGCGCGTGGCGCGCTTTTTGCGCGAGGGGCCATGCCGTGACTGTGGCGGCACGCGTCTCTCCGAGGCCGCACGCCATCCCCAGGTGCGCGGTATCAATCTGGCGCAGGCCGCGGCTATGACGCTGGGTGAGGCGATTGAGTGGGTGCGCGGGGTGCCCGCATCCTTGCCGGCCGAGATGCAGCCCATGGCGACGGATATCTGCGATTCGTTTTTGAGCACGGCCCGTCGACTGGTCGATCTGGGCCTCGATTACCTTTCACTCGACCGCGCCGGTGCCACGCTCTCCACGGGCGAGCGTCAGCGCGTGCAGCTCGCCCGCGTGGTGCGTAACCGATCGACGGGCGTGCTCTATGTGCTGGACGAGCCCTCGATTGGCTTGCATCCTGCCAATGTCGACGGCCTGGTAGGCGTGATGCGCGATTTGGTGGATGACGGCAACACCGTGGTCGTTGTCGACCACGACACGCGCGTACTGGCGGAAGCCGACTATCTGGTCGAGATGGGCCCCGTTGCCGGAGCAGGCGGCGGCAATGTGATCGCCGCGGGCGCGGTAGGCGAGGTCGAAGAATCGCAGGGCAGCCGCATCGCCCCATTTTTGCGCTCGGAGCCTGAGCGCTTGCGTCCGCAGGTGCCTGACGACGAAATGTTTGACCGGGGCCATATCCGCATGGCGACCGATGCCATCCATACCGTCAAACCGCTCGAAGTCGATATACCGCGCGGTCGCCTTGTCGCGGTGACGGGCGTTTCGGGTTCGGGTAAGACGACGTTGGTGCTCGAGACACTCATCCCGGCACTTAAGGCGCAGGCAGCCAGCGAGCGCCTGCCAAAACACGTGCGTTGGGTCGATGCCGAGGGCATTGCACGTGCCAACCTGATAGACGCCACGCCCATCGGTGCCAACGTGCGTTCGACGGTAGCGACTTATGCCGACATCCATGATGAACTGCGTCGCGCCTTCGCCCGCACGCCCGAGGCCAAGGCAGCCGGCTACAAGGCAGGCGCATTTAGCTACAACACTGGCGCTTTGCGCTGCCCTACGTGCGATGGCACGGGTTCGATATCGCTCGACGTGCAGTTTTTGCCCGACGTCGAGATCGTCTGCCCGGCATGTCGCGGCTCACGTTATGTAGACGCGGCTTCGCATATCCATCGCGAGGGCAAGGACGGGAGCCTGCTTACGTTGCCGCAGCTCATGGGCATGAGTGTGGACGAAGCGCTCGACGCCACGGTGGGGCTCAAGAAGGTTCAGGCGCGCTTGCAGACCTTGCACGACCTGGGCTTGGGTTATCTCACACTTGGCGAGCCCACACCGGCGCTTTCGGGCGGCGAGGCGCAGCGTCTTAAGCTCGCGAGCGAGATGGGCCGCGTGCAGGATGATGCCGTGTTTGTGTTTGACGAGCCCACGATCGGCCTGCATCCGCTCGATGTTCAGGTGTTGCTGAGTGTGTTTGACGGCCTCGTCGCCAAGGGCGCCACAGTTGTCGTGATCGAACACGACCTCGACCTTGTCCGCAACGCCGACTATGTGATCGACATGGGCCCGGGCGGCGGTGACGCGGGCGGGCAAATCGTCTGCGCCGGCACGCCGGGCGACATCGTGGCCTGCCCCGCAAGCATCACCGGCCGCTACCTATAACCGAATGTGACAAAGGGATAGTTCCTTTGTCACATTCCCGGAAAGCCTGTTTGGCGCAGGGCCTCGTAGAGGACGATGGCGGTGCTGTTGGAGAGGTTGAGAGCGCTGATGCGGTAGTCGTCCGGGTCGACGAAGTTGCCGCAGATATCCTGTCGAAGGATGGCTTCGTGGCTGTCCTCGGTATGCCCGAGCGACTCCTCGTGGGCCTCCCAGGCGTCGGCGTTTTCGAGCGAGTCGCAATCGCGCAACATGGGGATGCGCTCGCAGCGCTCGGGCGCCGCGGCAAGCAGTGGCTCGGGAATCCCCGAGCTCTCGCTGCCAAAGACCAAAAAGTCACCGTCGCGGTAGGTACTTTGCGCATAGGTGCGGCGCGCCTTTTTGGTCAGCAGATGCAGGCGTTCGTCGGCGGGGGAGAGGCCGTTGCGCGCAAGGAAATCCTCCCAGCCGGCATAGGTCGTCACGTCCAAATTTTGCCAGTAGCCCAGGCCGGCGCGACGCACCGTCTTGTCGTCGAGCGAAAACCCCAGCGGCTCCACCAGATGCAGGCGGGCGCCGGTAACCACGCAGGTGCGGCCGATATTGCCCGTATTGGCCGGAATCTCGGGCGCATACAGCACAATGTTGAACATGATTCTCCTTGGCTCAGAACGAAAAACCACCACGAAGGGCACCTTCGTGGTGGTTTGGCGGTTACGTAGGCGGAAAAATGCCCGCTTGGATAAATCTAGGCGCGGTGCCAGTCGGTCAGGCAGGCATCGAGGGAGGCGATGAGCGCATCCTTGTCCATGTGACGGCCGATGATGCACAGGCTCGTCATGCGGTCGCCCGTCTCGTCGTCCCAAATCTGCATGATCTCGGGGTTCTCGTCGATGATCTTCTGCTTCTCGCCCTCGGGCGCGGAGTCAACGAACAGACCGTTCTCCATCAGGCGCATTTGGTGGCCGGCCTGCTCGAACATGTAGCACATGTCCGGATCGCCGGTCTGCCACAGCGGACCCTTGACGCGGATGACCTCGTCGGGCCACTCCTGCTCAACAAAATCGGTGAACTTCTGCAGGTCAAACGGCTTGCGGCGCGAGTACACAAAGGTCTCGATGTCGTACTCGAGCACCTCGGGGTCGTCGTGCTCCTCGGGATGCTCCATGGCCTCGATCCAGGCGGCGGAGTTGTAGGCGCGCATAAAGTCGAAGCGGTCGGTGTCGAGCAGCTCCTCCATGGGGACCTCGCCGTTTTGGGCCTCGACAATCACGGCGTCCTTCTGCAGGCTGCGCACGATAGCCTTGAGCTCGGCGATCTGCTCAGGGCTCACGGTATCGGTCTTGTTGAGGATCAGCGTGGAGCAGAACTCGATCTGCTGGATGAGCAGGCTCTCGATGTCGTCCTCGTCGATATCCTCGGCCAACAGGTCGCGGCCGCCGTTGAACTCGTCGTACATGCGGGCGCAATCGACCACAGCCACGATGTTGTCGAGTGCAAGCTTGGGCTGGCCGCCCACCTTGGCCTCGTCGCAGAAGCTCGAGATGGTGTAGGCGATGGGGATAGGCTCGCAGATACCCGAGGCCTCGATGATGATGTAGTCGAACTTGCCCGAATCGGCGATGCCCTGCAGCTGGTTGGCAAGGTCGTCCGAAAGCGTGCAGCAGATGCAGCCGTTGGTGAGCGGGATGAGGTCGTCGGTCTCGGAAAGGCCGCCGTCGGCGATGAGGCTGGCGTCGACGTTGATCTCGCCGATATCGTTGACGATCACGGCGGCGCGGATGCCGCCGTCGTTAGCGAGGATGTGGTTGAGCAGTGTGGTCTTGCCGGCACCGAGGTATCCGGTAAGCATGATGATCTTCACGGGTTTGTTGGGCATGTGCCCTCCTTTGTTAGACATGGCTTACAGTTGAATCTTATGCCAAACGCCTGCTCTTATACCCACGCGCCGGCAAATAACACAGGCTACTCCCAGGCTCCCCATACATCGGGGCAATAACCGACGGTGGCCTTTTTGCCGTTGCGCACGATGGGCTCGGCTAGAACCTGCTGGTTCTCGAGTAACTTGTCGAAGCGCTGGCTAGGGGTGAGGTGCTGGATGAGCGCGAGCGTCTCCTCGTCCTTGGCCTTGGGGTTGAGCAGCTTGTCGATGCCGCCGACCGCCTGCATCACGCTCGTGAGCTCGCCTTTGCTCATCTCCTTTTCCTTAAGGTCGATAAACTGCACCTTGATGCGGCGCTCCTTAAAATAGCGCTGGGCCTTCTTGGTATCGAAGGACTTCTTGGTGCCAAAAATCTGGATATTCATGTTCCGCCGTTCTAACGAATGAAGTTGGTGCGCTCGCGATCGGCTTCGGGGGCTTCGATGCCGGCAGCCTGCCCTGCCTCGATACAATGCAGGAGCCAAGCCATGTTCTTGCCGATGTTGCGCATGGTGGCCAGGCCCTCGGCGTCCTGGGCGGCCTCGCCCGGCATGGCACCAAAGACGTTGTTCCAGTATGTGGAGGCCACCACGGGCATCTGGTTGATAGTGAAGTATTTGTTGAGTACATCGAAGGTGGTCGACGTGCCGCCGCGACGGGCGACGGCGACCGCGGCACCCGGCTTGTGCACAAAGGCCTTGCTGCCAGCATAGAATGCGCGGTCGAGAGCCGAGAGGATGCGTCCGCTGGGATGCGCATAGTAGACGGGGGAGCCAAAGACAAAACCGTCTGCCTGCTCGGCGGCAGCGATGAGCTCGTTCACCACGTCGTCGTCAAAGGTGCAGCGACCGCCAAGCTTGCCGCACTGACCGCAGCCGATGCAGTCGCGGATGGGCTTGGCGCCCAGTTGGAATACCTCGCTGTCGATGCCCTCGGCTTTAAGTTGCTCGGCGACTTCGGCGAGCGCGCGAGCGGTGTTGCCGTTTGCCTTGGGGCTGCCATTGACCAAAAGAACCTTCATCACAAACTCCCTCTGCTGTCGGTGACTTCTGCGGAGGATTATCGCACGAGAGGGCGGATGGCGTGGGGCGCGATGCGAAACGGCTTGTGTTTCACATCGCGCCCCACGACGCTAGTCTAGCTTGGTGCCCGGTACCTGTACTGCCTCTTTAAGCAGCGCTTTGAGCTCGTTCAAAATGGAAACGGGCTGTCGGTCGACGGTGTCCAGATGAAGCGTGGCCACGCGAAGGGGTGGCTGATATTCAAATGAGCCAAAGAGCACGGGAGAGCCCAAGAACCGCTCGATTTCCTTTGCGATCGCGTCGGTCTCTTCGGGATCGAATTCGTCGAAAAGCGCCACGAACATCGGTCCGGTCGAGCGGAACAGACGACCCTTACCGCGCGAACAATCCATGAGGCAGGCGGCGCTCTCCGCCAAAACGCGGTCGCCTGCATCAAAGCCAAAGCGGGCATTGACCTGAGCGATATCGTCGATTTTAATGGCGACCAAGCCCGCCTTGCGCGCGACGCGACGCATTTCGCCAATGGCGTTGACCAGGGCGTGGATGTCGCCCAGGCCGGTCACGGAATCGGTCGTATCTGCCAAGCTGCGGTTGATAATCATGCCCACGTACATGTTGGGCTCGGTATCGGTGCCGTCCAAGCGGTAGCCCGTGCAGTCGCAAAGCACGTATGCTTCGGTGGCATCCATCACGCGATACTGCATGTAGTGGAAGTGCCACGTACCGTTTATCACCATGTCGAGCTCGGCGCGTACGTTGTCGCGGTCCTCGGGGTGAACGCGGGCAAGCCACAAGTCGAGTGAGTTGTAGGGATGCTGGGAGGGCAGGTCAAAATCGCGTACGGCATTAACCGACCATTGTGATTCGCCCGTATCGAGATTGAGGATAAACGGATAGCGCGTCTCGGAGCTCATAGAGATCGCTTGGAATACGCGGTCGTTGCACGGAAGCTGCTCGGCAATTGGGTGTGGCGGCGCGTCATTGTCTTTCGGTTGCTGCACACGATGCATAAGCTTATAGCGATACATCTTGCGATCGGCATCCATCGTCATCTGGCGACGCGTGTCGCCGGCAAGTGGATTGACGCGCGAGCAGCCAAAGCTAAAGCTAGCGATCATGGGCGCCTTGCCACCTGAGCTCGCCTCGATCAGCCCGGCACGTACCTGCTCCAAGCGCTGCTCGAGTTCAGTCTCGTTTGCAGAGAGCGAGATAAGCACAAACTCGTCTCCACCGATACGGAACAGCATCTCATCGTGCTCCATGGTTTCGGAGAGCGTGCGACAGATGCTCAGAATATAGCGATTGCCTTCGGCGTGGCCAAACCTATCATTGCAATGCTTGAGATGGTCGATGTCAATATAGGCGCAGGTGAAGGGGTCGCCTTTGCGCCAGAGCTGCTCGACGTGACGGTCGAGTCCGCCACGGTTGTCCAAGTTGGTGAGCGGATCGATATAGGCGTTGCACTCAAGCAGCTGGCGCTCTTGTTGCAGGATGGCATGCGTCTTTTGCAGTTGCTCACCAACGGCGCGTAGCTCAGCAGGCAGCACGGAAACATCGAGTTCGGCGGTCGAGACACCATTCGCAAGTCGCTGAAGATAGGCAATAATCGATTGCTCGCCCAAGCGATATGACTCGTTCATGATGAATAACCTCCTTGGGCAGAACAACGGTTTGTATCATATCCCCAATTCGGTTTGAATTGGGGATATAAGTTAGCTAATGGAGACAAATGTCCCCTTCGGCGGTGGTGTTTTGCGCGCGAGCGTATCAGTTGTTTTTGCCACCATCGAGCAATGCCTCAAAATCATTCGCCGGCATGGGGCGGTAGTAGAGGAAGCCCTGAGCGTAGCGGGCGCCCATGTGGCGTAGTATGTTTGCCTGCTCATTTGTCTCGACGCCTTCGACCACGACGGGCAGATGGAGCGACTGCGCCATCTCGAGCATCGATGACACGATCTGCGCGCTGCGGCCTTGATCGCGGTCGGTGGGCACAAAGGTGCGGTCGAGCTTGATGACGTCGACGTTGACGTTCTTGAGCATCGCGAGCGTGGACTGGCCGGTGCCAAAATCGTCCATATAGGTCGAGAAGCCGCGGGTGTGCAGGTCGGCTGTCAGTTTGTCCACGGCCTCGGACTCCCCCGTATAAGCCGTCTCGGTGATCTCGATACGCATGAGCTCGGGCGGTAGGTTGTATTGGGCGGCGAGCGCCTCCATATGTTCGGCAACGTCGCAGGCAAGGATATCCACGCGCGACACATTAAGCGAGACCGGAACCACGCAAAGTCCTCGATCGATGCGCTCGCGCAGCCACGAGGCGACACCCTGCCAAATGTACTTGTCGAGCGTCACCACAAAGCCGCTTTCCTCGAGCGCCGGGATAAAGGACGCAGGTGGAATCAATGATCCATCTTTGTCAATCCAGCGGGTGAGTGCTTCGGCGCCAATGATCTCGCCGGTTTCCATATCAACCTGGGGCTGCAGGTAGTAGGTGATGCGGTCGTTTGAGAGCGCATACTGGAACTCGGTGAGGGTGCGGTGAAACGCCACCTCGCGCTTGTATTCCTCGGGGCGAAAGACGGCGATGCGATCCTTAAAATCGTTTTTGGCGCGCCGATTGGTAAACATGGCCTTGGCCTGCGCGTCGATGGTGATTTCCTCGTTGGGGTCGATGGGGCAAACGCCCATGGACGGCCAGAAACCCACGCCGTCATCATGCTTGGCCACGGCGGCGCGAACGCGGTTATAGATTTGATGGACGGTGTCGTGCTCAAAGGGGATGAGAATGCAAAAGTCGTCTTGGCCCCAGTATCCTGCGACGCCCATCTCGGCATTCTCGATGTCTTTGAGGACCGTGCCCACATCGGCGAGCACGCGGTCGCCCTCGGCCTGTCCGTGCCATTCGTTAAACAGTCGCATATGACCCATGTCGACGGTGGCGATACACCAAGCGCCGCCGTGCCTTGTCTTAAGAAATGCGTTGGCACGCCGCATAAACTCACTGGGTCGATAGAGGCCCGTGAGCGTATCGATGCGTTCGGCGACGGCGCTTTTGCGCTCAATCTCGGGTATGGGGAGGCTGTCGTTGGGCGCAAGCCCGCCGGCGGTGCGAAGACGACGGTCGAGTTCGCCTAAAACAGCGGTCGCTTGATTGATTAAGCGCTCGTAAAAGGCCGGGACGACAAGACAGACGGGGGTAATGGTGTCGTTCGCGATTCGAACAGGAGCGAAAACGGCCTCTTTAAGATGATGGGTCAGTTGCTCGAATGCCTCGTGGTCCAGATCGTTGCTGAGCACGACGAACTGGGCGTTTCGCGAGCGGAAGACGCGACTTCTGCCGCGGGTGATCGATAGCATGCGGCCTGCGTATTCGGCGAGCATGTTGTCGACAGCCTCGGCCCCGTAGAGCTCGTTGAACTTTGCCGTGCCACAAACGCGGACCGCTATAAGCCCCGTCTCGCAACGGTCGCGACGGCAGGCATCGATAGCGTTGATCAGCATACGCTGCGTTCCGAGGCCCGTGGCGGCGTCGACGGTCTCGGCGAGTGAGTGGTTAACAAGTTCGCCGACATAGAGCGAGGGGGTATTTCCGTCGCCGTCGATGCGAAACCCGCGAGCGCGGCAGAGGACGTAGTCGCCCGCGGCATTGCGCATGCGGTACTGCATGACGCGGCGGTGTTTGGAGCCATTATAGATTTGGTCGATGTCGTTGATGTAGGCCTCAAGGTCATCGGGGTGGACACGCGCTTTCCAGTAATCGTGGCAGTTGTCTACATGCTCAGAAGGAAGACCGAGATCGCGCAGGGCGCCTTGTGACCATAGGGTGCGATGTTTGTCCAAGTTCTCGATAAAGCAATAACGGCCTTCGTTGAGCATCGAAAAGGCGTCAAAAACGCGATCGCTTATTTCGAAGTCGTCGGTGTGGACTTGCGCGATATTGCGTCGATCAAGATGCATGGCATGGCGTAGCTTGTAGTCGTACATGCGATGGTCGGCATCGAGTGTCATGCGATTGGAGACTTCACCCAGGGCGGGGTCGGCGTGCGACACTCCGTAGCTAAACGAGTGAGGCATCTCGGAATCGTTGTTTTTGAGTAGGACCGTTCGGCAGTGTTCCAGGCGCTCGGCGAGGTCGTCCTCGGTCGCAATCGTAGACAGGATGGCAAACTCGTCGCCGCCTATGCGAAACGCCGCCTCGTCCACTTTCATATACAGCTTGAGATAGAGACTTACCTGCAAGATATAGCGGTTGCCCTCGTCATGCCCAAAGACGTCGTTGCAGTGCTTAAGGTTATCGATGTCGATAAACGCCATGGTCACGGGCAGTTCCTGCTCCCAGATTTCCTCTAGGGAACGGGCAAAGCCGCCGCGGTTGCCAAGTCCGGTGAGCTGGTCGGTAAAGGCCGTCCTAATCAGATCATCCTGACGCTCGAGAAGGTCACGGACGGTCTTTTCGAGCGTTTCGGTGTAATTGCTGGCGGTGTCCATGTTGTAAGCGGCTTTCTGAGGTCGGGGCGGATGGCGTCGGGCGAGCTCGTGGTGTACACGCGTCGTTGCTCGGCGCCTTGCGTGTATCCAGGCCCCCGCCTTGCTGCGTTGTTGAGTTACTTTGCCGGCTAATGTTCGCTGTTGATAACAGCTGAGTAGTATAGACAACAGTGCACAATTATATATGGGCGCACATGCTGTGGGCGGCTATTATTCGCCAAACGGCAACGCCTGGGTGCGCATGAAAAATGCGACTGAGTCGATATATGTTGACGGGTATACTTGTCCCGTTTTAAAACGCAGGAACGGAGATGGTCACATGGCACAGCCGGATACGACGCGCACGGTGGGGCTTGCGCTCGAGGGAGGCGGCTACCGCGGTATGTATACGGCGGGCGTGCTCGACGTTTGGATGGAGCGCGGTTTGACCTGCGACCATATGGTGGGTGTCTCGGCGGGCGCGGCGTTTGGCTACAACTTTAAATCGCGCCAGATCGGCCGTGCCATTCGTTACAACAAGGCCTATTGCGCCGACAAGCGCTATGCGAGCGTGACCAGCTGGCTGCGAACCGGCGATATGTTCAATGCCGATTTTGCCTATCACGAGGTGCCTATCGAGCGCGATCCCATCGACTTGGAGGCGTATCGCGCCTGCCCCATGCGATTTACGTGCGTGTGTACCGATATCGAGACGGGCAAGGCCGTCTACCACGATCTACCGTATGGCGACGAGCGCGATATCGAGTGGATCCGGGCGTCGTCTGCCATTCCTGTGGCGACGCGTCCCGTTGCTATTGACGGGCATAAGTATCTGGATGGTGGCGTGGCTGATTCTATTCCCAGCGCATGGCTGTTTGCGCAGGAATATGACCGCAATATCGTGGTACTCACGCAGCCGGCGGGCTTTGTGAAGCAGCCCAACAGCGTGATGCCCATGCTGCGGCGCGTGTTCCGTCACTATCCGGAGTTTGTTGCAGCGCTTGAGCATCGGCATGAGGTCTACAATGCCACGCTCGATGACCTGGCACGTCGAGAGGCTGCCGGGGAAATCTTTGTGGTGCGGCCGAGCGAATCGGTGAAGGTGCCGTCGCTGTGCCGCGAACCGGATGAGCTCGAGCGCATCTACCAGGTCGGCCGCCACGATGCAGAGGCGACTTTGCCGGCGTTGGAAGCGTATCTGGCGGGGTAAGGGTCGCATACGGAAAGCGCATCCCGGAATGGAGGCCCAAACTGGGATGTGCTTTCCATTGCTGAAGATATGAGGCTGCGAATCAGCTGTTCGGCCTATGCCTATGCCTGCTGCCAGGTGTCGACAAGCTCCTTGGCTGCGGCATGGGAGTCGTCGGCGCTGCAGACGGCGCTTACCACAAAGAAGCCGTCGACGCCGGTGGCCTTAAGCTGCGGCAAGTCGGCCGTCTTAACGCCGCCGCCCACCACGATGGGCACGGGGCTTGCCGCGTGGAGTGCGGCAAGGTCCTCAAAGCTCTTGGTGATGATAGAGCCGTCGGCCGCGCGTCCGCAGTCGCGCTTGGTCTCGGTCTCGTGGAGCGGGCCGATGCCCAGGTAGTCGACCAGGCTCATGTCGGCGGTCTTGACGTACTCGAGCATCTCCTCGCAACGGGCCGAAAGGCCCACGATGGCGTCGGGGCCCAGCAGCCTGCGACAGACCTCGACGGGAATATCGCTTTGGCCCACGTGCACGCCATCGACGGCAATGCCCTGCTCGCGCGCGGCAAGCACACAGTCCAGACGGTCATCGATTAACAGGGCGACCTGACCGGTCTTGCCGGCCTGTGCGATTGCCTGCGCGGCGTCGTCGGTCAGCGCAATGATCTCGCGGGCGCTTGCCACCTTGGAGCGCACCTGGATGCAGGTAAAGCCGGCGTCGAGTGCCTGGGCCACCACATCGCCCACGGGGCGTCCGAGGGTGTTTTCGGGGCCGAGTACCAGATAGGCCGAGATATCGAGGTTGTCGCGGATGCTCATTGTGCTTCCTCCTGCTTTTTGATCTGTGCTTCCATGCGCTTGAGTTTGCCGGTCATGGTGTCGGTAAATCCGGGTCGAATATCGGCTTTGAGCACGACTTCGGTGCGGATGCCCTTGCTCGCCAACACAAAGGTTGCGTCGCGCACGACCTGCATGACCTCGTCCCAGTCGCCCTCGATCTCGGTGAACATCGAGGTGGTGCGGTTGGGAAGGCCGCTCTCGCGAATGACGCGCACGACCTCGGCGATCTCGGCGGACAGCTCGTCGCCGGTGCCGCACGGGGCGATGGCCACGGCGACGAGCGTGTTCATGTCGGCATTGGTTGCGGGCTCGGACATGGCTTATGCCTCCTCGAGCTCGAGTTGGTTATCGGCGATGTCTTGGGCGGTCGCGCGGTAGAGCTCATCGATAAAGGCGACCTTAAAGCTTGCCGGGGCATCGGCGACAGCGGCGGCACGCGTGCCGGCAACGTTGTAGACGGCGGTGCCACAGATGGCTGCCGTAAACGGATCGGCAGTGCAGGCGTACACAGCCAGCACGCCGCCCTGCGAGCAGCCACAACCGGTGATCTTTGACATGAGCGGGCTGCCGCCGTGGGACTTGGCCACGGTTGTGCCGTCGGTGATTAGGTCGACTTCGCCCGAGACCACTACGGCGCCGCCAGTGTGGCGGGCGAGCGCCGCGGCGGCATCGCGGGCGGCGTCAACCGTATCGGTGGTGTCGACGCCGCGCACGCGGCTCAGATCGGCGGCTTCACCCTCAAGACCCCACAGGCCGGCGAGCGCAATGATCTCGGAGGCGTTGCCGCGCACGATGGCGGGCTTGTACTGCTTGAGTTCGCCTACCAGCTGGGTGCGCAGACTGCCGATGCCCAGGCCCACCGGATCGAGCACCCAGGGCTTGCCGGCGTCGTGTGCCGCCTTGGCCGCGCGGGGAATCGTCTGCTCGTAGATGGGGAAGAGTGTGCCCATGTTCAGATAGATGGCGCCGCCGCCGGCAACGAGCGCCTCGCCCTCGTCGGGCAGATAGACCATGGCGGCCGATCCGCCCACGGCGAGCTGCGCGTTGGCGACAAAGTCAATCGTCACCGTGTTGGTGATGGAGCCCGCCATCGGATTGGTGGCGCGAATCTCCTCCACGGCCTTGACCACGTTTTGCTTGAGCTGTTTCGAATCGATCACTGCACATGCCTCCTTGGCATAGAAAAGGGGCGCTGTGCATAGACAGCGCCCCTAAAAAGGCGGCATGCTCCCTACGCCAGCATTAACTGACAGGTTCAAAGGATTGGGCCCCATGCCCTCTCAGCCTTGTGGTTTGCACCGCCGGCACTCCCGCATCGAATCTGTTGTTCCCTATACTAGCGCACCTGCCAAAAAGGGACAGGTTTATTTTGGCAGGTAACAACTGGGGCTTTGCGTTTTCCCAGATAAAACCTGCCAATATAAACCTGTCTCTTTTTGGCAGGTCGGTACAATAGACGGGATTAAGAATGACCGAGGGGGCCTTATGATTAAACTTGTGCTGACCGATATGGACGATACGCTGATTCCAGCCGGGCATGACGGCGCCAGCGACTACGCCATCGAGGGCATTCATGCCATGCAGGCGGCGGGTCTGCACTTTGGCCCGGTTTCGGGTCGCCAGCCCTCCGCGATGGGCTGGATGTTCCGCAATCGCGCCGAGTGCTTCTCGACCGGCGCGTTCTGCAACGGCCAGGTCATGTTTGTCGACGGTCAGGCGGTCGCTTCGCACGCGACCGACAACGATGCCCTGATGCGTCTGGCCGATTACCTCGAGCAAGAGACCGACGATACCTATCTAAAGGTCTACAGCCTGGGTGACGACTTTTGGGATAACGATGCCTATTGCGTGACGAGCGACCCCGAGCGCGTGCGTCGCGCCATGGAGTCGGGCGGCAACGCATGGCTCAAAGGCGAAGAGGCTCCGTGCCGTCCCGTTGTCGATGATGCCCCGGTATACAAGGCGAATATCTGGAGCGCCCGCTCGCGTGAGGAGCTCGCGGAGCTACGTGAGCGCGTTGCCGCTGAGGTGCCGGAACTCTCGCTCGTGTTTCCCAACAACCGAGTGCGCCTGTTCGATATCCTTCCAGCAGGTTGGGACAAGGGTTGCGCTGCGCTGGAGCTGGCACGCGCTTTGGACCTGACGCCCGACGAGGTGGCCGTATTTGGCGATTCCGATAACGACCTGCCCATGATCGATGCCGTTCCCAACTCCGTTGCAGTCGCCAATGCCAACGAGGCCGTCACGGCTGCCGCGCGCTGGCATATCGGCGCTGCGGCAGACGATGCGGTTGCCGGGGCTCTGCATCAGATTGCCGCCTGCGCTGCGACGGGGGGGATGCCGCCGTTTATGCGTCAGATGGATGCGACGGGTTTCGACGTCACGAACGTCTAGGGAGGGCGCTATGAAGCTTCAGCAGCTCAGATATGTTGTAAAGGTTGCCGAATGCGGCAGCATCACCGAGGCCTCGCGCCGACTCTTTGTGTCGCAGCCTTCGATTACCGCGTCGATCCGCGATCTCGAAAACGAGATGGGTGTGCATATCTTTGAGCGCACCAACAAGGGTGTCATTGTGTCCGAGGAGGGCGAGACCTTCTTGGGCTACGCGCGCCAGGTGCTCGACCAGGCCGACCTGCTCGAGGGCAAGTACAAAGGAGCATCCGAACAGGTGCCGCATTTTAGCGTAAGCTGTCAGCACTATTCCTTTGCCGTCAACGCGTTTGTCGACGTGATCCGCGAGTTCGATGCCGCGCGCTACGACTTTACCCTGCGCGAGGAGCAGACCCACGAGATTATCGAGGATGTCGCGCACATGAAAAGCGAGCTGGGCATTCTGTATCTGTCGGAGCACAATCGCGAGGTCATCGAGCGCATGCTGGCGGCCAACGAGCTCGTATTCGAGGGGCTTTTCTGCGCCACGCCGCATGTCTTCGTCTGCGCCGACCATCCGCTGGCGGACCACGCCAGCGTGACGCTCGAGGATCTGGAAGACTATCCGTTTTTATCCTACGAGCAGGGCAGTTACAACTCGTTTTACTATTCCGAGGAGCTGACCTCGACGTTTGAGCGTCGCAAGAATATCCGCGTGCGCGACCGTGCGACGCTGTTCAACCTGGCCATGGGCCTCAACGGCTACACGGTGTGTTCGGGCGTGATCAGCCATGAACTTAACGGCCCCGGCATCATCTCGATTCCGCTCGATGTAGACGAGTACATGGAGATCGGCATTATCACGCGCAAGAACACGACACTTACGCGCTACGGGCAGGCCTATATCGAAGCGATTCGTCAGCACATCTAGACTGCTGCGTTCTGCACGGGTCAAATCTCTTTATGGCAGTCTCAACTGATATAGGAAGCATCTATATCAAACTGTTATAAACGCATATTTTACGATGGCCATATGAGCGCTCATACTCTGTCCCAGTAAAGCAACCAATGCAAAGGGAGATATCTATGAGCACTTCGATTCAACCGAACGCGCCGTTTCGCGCCGATATCGTCGGCAGTTTTCTTCGTCCGCAGGTCGTGAAGGACGCCCGTGCCGCCTACGCCGCGGGTACGCTCGATGCCGAGGGGCTTAAGGCCGTCGAGGATGAGGCTATTCGCGACCTAGTGGACAAGCAAAAGACCGCCGGCCTGCAGGTCATCACCGATGGCGAGTTTCGCCGCAGCTACTGGCACCTCGATTTTATGTGGGGGCTGAACGGCGTCGAGCGTCGCACCTCGCGTACGGGCTATATGTTCCACGATGAGGAGACCACCGCCGACACCGCCGTGGTGACTGGTCCCATTAGCGGCGAGAGTCATCCGTTCGTCGAGCACTTCAAATTTGTCAAGGCGCTCGAGGGGGAGGGCCAGGTCACGCGGCAAACCATTCCGGCGCCGATCCAGACGTTCTCCGAAGTCACGCTCGACCGCTGCGATGGCCAGCAGGAGAGCCTGCGCGCTGTCTATAAGACCGACGAAGAGCTCGCCGACGCCATCGCGGCGGCATACCGCACCGTGATTGCCGACCTGTATGCCGCAGGCTGCCGCAACATTCAATTTGATGACTGCACCTGGGGCATCTATTGCGATACCGACTTTGTGGCAAAGACTGGTATGAGCCCGGTCGACCTGCAAAAGGTGTCCGAGCTGGGCGTGGCGCTCAACAACGCCGCCATCGAGGGCAAGCCCGACGACCTGGTCATCAACACGCATGTGTGCCGTGGTAATTACCACTCCACCTATGCCTTCGAGGGCGGCTATGACCCCATCGCGCCGTACCTGTTCGCACACGAGAACGTCGATGCGTTTTACCTTGAGTTCGATACGCCGCGTGCCGGTGGCTTTGAGCCGCTCAAGTACGTTGCCCCCGGCAAGAAGGTCGTGTTGGGCCTGGTGACTACCAAGGCCGCTGAGCTTGAGGACGAGGATGCCATCGTCGAGCGCATTCACGAGGCTGCAAAGTATGTTCCGCTCGAGAACCTGTATCTGTCGCCCCAGTGCGGCTTTGCCAGCTGCGAGATTGGCAACAAGCTGACCGAGGACGAGCAATGGGCAAAGATCGCGCTGGTCAAGCGTATTGCCGAGCGCGTTTGGAAATAGCGGTAACGTTCGCAGGTGACGGCGCGTGCGAGACATGGCGCATCGCGTACAATGGTTCGGATCGTATCGTTCGGGCAGGTAATCCGATATGCCCGGGCGCCCTTCCATTATGAAAGGACATCCATGTCCCAATCCTCGACGCCCGCCGTCGCCGATGCCATCTACGATGCGTCGTCGCTCGGTCGCCCGCGCATGTTCCTACTCGGTCTGCAGCATCTATTCGCGATGTTCGGTGCCACGGTGCTCGTACCCGTGCTCACCGGTCTCTCGGTGTCGGCGACCCTTTTGTTTGCCGGCCTGGGCACGCTGCTCTTCCACTTCCTATCGCGCGGCAAGGTGCCAGCGTTTTTGGGATCTTCGTTTGCCTTTATCGCGGGCTATGCCGCCATCGCGCCCAACGGCGAGGCCGAGCTTTTGCCCTACGCCTGCCTAGGTGTAGCCTGTGCCGGCCTGCTCTATCCGGTGCTGGCGGCCCTGTTTCGCGCGTTTGGTGCCAAGCGCGTTATGCGCTTCTTCCCGCCGGTGGTGACTGGCCCCATCGTCATTTCCATCGGCTTGATCCTGGCAAGTTCCGCTATTGCTAACTGTCAGACCAACTGGCTTGTGGCTGTCATTGCCGTTGCCGTTATCGTCATCTGCAACATCTGGGGTCGCGGCATGGTCAAGATCGTGCCGATTTTGCTGGGCGTTGTGGTGAGCTATGCCGTTGCGACTGCGCTCGGCGAGGTTGATTTCTCGGGCGTCGCAGCCGCTCCCTGGGTTGGCTTGCCCGTCGTGTGGGACAACACGGTGTTTGCACTCTTTGGGCCGCAGTTTGATAGCGGCCTCGCCACGACGGCCATCATTACCATCATGCCGCTGGCCTTTGCGACCATGATCGAGCATATCGGTGATATCTCGGCTATCGGCTCCACTTGCGAGCGTAACTACATCGCCGACCCCGGCCTGCACCGCACGCTGCTCGGCGACGGCCTTGCCACGATCCTGGCTTCGCTCTTTGGTGCTCCGGCCAACACCACCTATGGCGAGAACACCGGCGTGCTCGCTCTGACGCGCGTGTTCGACCCGCGCGTGATTCGCATTGCCGCGTGTTGCGCCATCGTGCTTTCGTTCTGCCCCAAGTTCGCCGCGGTCATTGCGGCCATGCCGGCATGCGTTATCGGCGGTGTGTCGCTTGTGCTCTACGGCATGATCAGCGCCGTGGGCGTACGCAACCTTATCGAAAACCAGGTCGATTTCCAGAACAACCGCAACGTGCTGGTGGCCGCTCTGGTGCTCGTGCTTTCACTCGGCATTGCGTACAGCACCGCCGGCGCCATCGTGCTGGAGTTGGGCGGCGTGACGATTTCGCTTTCCGGCCTTGCCGTGGGCTCGCTGGTGGGTATCGTGCTCAACGCCATCCTGCCGGGTAACGACTTTGAGTCCGACGTTTCTGAGCTTGAGGAGACTGTCGAGTAGTAGTTGTGTTCAGCTAAATCAAAAAAAATGGCGCCCATGCGTACGCGCGGGCGCCTTTTTTAATGCGTCAATATCCAGTGGATGCCACGTGCCATGCGCAGATCGGTTTGGGCAAAGTGGTTGCCGGGGTTGAGCTCCAGCGTCGTGGGAATACCACGTTCGACGAGCAGTTTTTCCATGGCGCGCGTGTCGTCGAGTACGTGCCGCATCATGCGGTTGGGCGTCTTGGTTTCCTTTTTGCCGAGTGACAGATAGACGGCGTCGGGCGTAGCTGTCATCGTGCGCTCGCGCGCGTAGTCGATAAAGCCGGGGAACCACAGCGACCCCGATGCACTCGCCGCGCGCTCAAAGACATCTGTTTGCCAAAGTGCCCACAGTGCAAAAAGACCCGCCAACGAGTAGCCGGCAACGCCGCGCCAGGTGGGCGGTTGCGGGAGCGATGATTCGGCCTCTGGGATTATCTGCTTCAACAACTCGTCAAGAAAACCAGCGGCCTGTCCACCAAAGGGCTCGGCATCGCGCACGGTACCGTCGCATCCCCAGGGGCTCAGCTCGCGATTCCAGTTGAGGCTGCCAATGCCGACAAGCGTGAAGGGCGGGCAGTTGAGCTCTCGGCAGCGTTCATAAACCTCCGTGCCGTCGCCCATGACCACGGGAAGATAGATGACTGGTGCGCTTTCGGCATGCTGTGCATGAACGGTTATCTGCTTTTGATGCGCTTCCATGACGGGCTTCTCTCGGCGTTGTGATATCGACGGCCCCCATTGTCGCACGCCGGCTCATGCAGGTTGGGCTAGACCAAAGACAATCTCGTGCATACCCTGCGGACGCATATGGAAAACGCCACCGCCGGAGGGGAGCTCGGCGGTGGCGTTGTTAAACGGTGCTGGGGCTCGGGGCCTTCGCGGGAGCTGCCATGTGCGCAGAGGCGTCTAAGAGCGCTTGCGGCTCGCCATGGTGCCTGCGGCGATAGCGGCTGTTCCCGCAAGGACGGTTGCCACGATGGCCGCACCCGAGGTGTCGCCGGTTGCCGCGAGCACGCCGGTAGTCTTGGCTTTCGTGATTGAAGCCGCAACGGCCTTGGTCGGCTTTGAGCCCTCAGGCTTGGGGTTCTGCTTGGACTCCGCGGGCTTGCTTTCTGCGGGCTTGGTCTCGTCGGGCTTGGGGTCTTCCGGCTTGGCTACCTCGGGAGGCGCGATGACCATGCTCTTGGCGACAGCTTCGTTATAGGGGGAGTCGATCACAGCGTCGCCTGTGCCGATGGCTTGGCCTGCCTCGTAGATGCCGTCACGGAGCTTGCGATAGTCAATGACCTTGCCGCCTTCGGGCGTCTGGATGGCGGCGTTCTCAATCTTGATGGTGCCGATTGTCTTGCCGTCAGCGCTCATGGCACGGGCAAAGATTGCCGCTGTATCTCCTTCGGTCGTTACCTTGCTGCGGATGATCGAGATGACTGCGGGTGTGACGCCCTCGCTGGTCTGGGCGATGATGCCGATGTTCTCGCCTTGGGGCTCGGGGCTCGTCTCACCATCTTTGTTTTCGCTGTAGGGGATGGGGCCGTCGCCGTTCCCGACATAGCGGGCTATGGCCTTGACAACGGAGTCGCTGATGTAGATGTGGCCACCCTCCTCGTTGGGTCGATCGTTTCTGGTGGAGAATGCAGCCGAAACCTCGCCTTCCGCAAACGCGTCCACGGTGGAGCCGTTCTTGACGACGATATCGTCTTGGTAGGTGAAGAGGGCAATGGCGTCACCGTATCTGCCTTTACTTGCGCGGACTGTCACGTTTGCATGATCGAGTGTGATGCCCTTGTGGGCATAGACGCCATATTCAACACCGTTTGCGTTGAGGGAGGCGTTTGTGGCTGCGAGGCTGCCCTTGGCCTCGACGGCGGCGTCTTTCTCGGAGCTCGCCTTGACCTGGCTGCCGTCCGAGATATTGATGTTGCCGCCGCTCCAAATGGCCTCACCATCGGCTGAGCTTGCCTCGACTGTGCCGCCACCCTTGATGGTGAGGTTCTTGTCGGTTCCGATACCCTTGTCCTTGGTAGCCCTGGCGGTGACGGCCCCGCTGTCGTCAATCGTGATATTGCCGTTTGCCCTGATGCCATCCGATACGCCCGTGGCGTTGACGTTGCCCGAACCTTTGATAGCGAGATCGCCCTCGGCGTCGATGGCATCAAACCCAGCGCTCGTGGCGTTGACGGATCCGACTCCGTCGATGTTGATATTACCCGTGGAGAGGATAGCGTCCTCAGTAGATGTCACGCTGAGCGTGCTGCCCGCGTCGCCTTGGATATTGAGCTCGGCGTTCTCATTCTTGCCATGAGAAGCCTTGATGCCTTCGATCCAGTCGGCAGTGACGATGTTGTTTCCCGAGTAATTCACGTTGAGCTTGCCTGCGGCCTGGATCTCGCCGCCGTTATAGTTGTTGAGCTTCAAGTCGTCGGCGCCGTCCCACGACCAGGTGCCGGTCTCGTCGCCCGCCGCAGTGCCGGCGTTGTATTTGGTTTCGCCGACCTTGACCCATTCCGCCGCGAGCGAGACGCTCGGCATGAGCAGCGAGCTCACCGTGAGCGCGCACACGGCGCCTACGACGATGCGGCGCGTCACGCGGCGCCAGCTGCCGTGCGCGAGTCCTATGCGACGGCGAACGTCGGGTTCGGCAACATGGGTTCCGGCGGTAGTGTCATTGCGTTTGGGGGTCGTGAACAAGGCTGCCATGGTTGCTCCCGTTCTCATAGGGCCTATACGGCTAGGTTCAGCGTATCTGCTGGATGTTGCCGGCGGTAGTGCCGTTTGGAGGGCAAAATGGCCAAAATGGGGGAGAAATAGGCCGCACGCCGGCGCAGGGACCGACGCTAAAAGAAAAGCGCGGGGCCGCATGGCGACTCCGCGCTTTATTGTTCAGCTTTTGCAGCCTTGCCCTTACGCTACGAAGAAGTAGACGGGGAAGGCAAGGGCTGCGATCCACCCGTCCTGTGCGAAAAAGTGTTTACGAGCGTTTGCGACTCGCCAGGGCGCCTGCGGCGATGGCGGCTGTTCCCGCAAGGGCGGCTGCCACGATGGCTGCGTTCGAGGTGTCGCCGGTTGCCGCGAGCTTGCCGACGGTCTTGGCTCCCTTGGCTGCAACTGCAACGGTCTTGGTTGTCTTCGTGCCCTCGGACTTGGAACCCTCTGGCTTGGTCTTGCCGTGCTTTTCCTCGGGCTTGGTCTCCTCGGGAGGCACGATGACCGTGCTCTTGGCGACTGCTTCGTTGTAGGGGGAGTCGATCACGGCGTCGCCCGTGCCGATGGTTTGACCCGCCTCGTAGACGATGCCGTCGCTGAGTTCTTCCTTGTTGCGATAGTCAATGACCTTGCCGCCTTCAGGCGTCTGGATGGTGGCTCCTTCGATTTCGATGGTGCCGATCGCCTTGCCGTCCGCGCTCATGGCAAGGGCGAAGATTGCCGCCGTGTCTCCCTCGGCCGTGACCCTGCTGCGGACGATCGAGATGGTCGCGGGCGTGATGCCCTCGCTGGTCTGCGCGAAGATGCCGATGTTCAGGCCCTCGGACTCAGGGATGATTTCGTCGTTTTGGTCTCCACTGTAGTGGTCGGGGCCGTCGCCGCTGGTCTCGGCATAGCGGACTATGGCCTTGACAACGGAGTCGCTGATGTAGATATGGCCACCCGCTTCGCCGGAGTAGAAATTACTGGTGGAGATTGCAACCGAGAACCTGCCTTCTGCGAGCGCATCCACAGTCGAGCCGTTCTTGATGACGATGTCGTCCTCATCGGTGAAGAGTGCGCTGACTTCCCCGCCATCTGAGCTTGCGCGGATCGTCACGGTCGCGCCATCGAGCGTGATGCCCTTGTAGACATAGATGCCATACCCAACGCCACTTGCGTTGAGGGAAGCGTTCGTGACCGTGAGGCTGTTTTTACCGTCGATGGCGGCGTCTTCCTCGGAGCTTGCCTTGACCTGGCTGCCACCCGAGATCTCGATACTGCCGTCGGCCCAAATCGCATTGTCCTCGATAGAGCTTGCCTCTACCTTGCCGCCGCCCTTTATGATGAGGTTCTCGTTAGCATCGATACCCTGATCCTCGGTGGCCTTGGCGGTGACGGTTCCGCTGTTGTCGATCGTGATGTTGCCGTCGGCCCTGATGCCATCCGAATCGCCCGTGGCGTTAACGTTTCCCGAGCCCTTGATGGTGACATCGCCCCCGGCATCGATGGCATCGTGCTCGGTGCTCGTGGCGTTGACAGTGCCAGCGCCGTCGATGTTGATGTTGCCGACGGAAGTGATGGCGTCACGAGAAGATGTCACGTTGAGCGTGCTGGACGCGTCGCCCTGAATATTAAGCTCGGCGTTCTCGTTCGCGCCATCCTTAACCTTGATGCCGCGGCCGTCGTCGTTAGTGACGGTGTTGTTGCCCTCGTAGCTCACGTTGAGCTTGCCCGCTGCCTCGATCGCGCCGCCGTTATAGCCGTTGAGCTTCATGTCATCGGCGCCATCCCATGACCAGGTACCGGCGGCGTCTCCCGTGGGGCCCGCGGCCGCTTCGTGGCGGACGCCGCCAACGTCCACCCACTCGGCTGCGAGCGAGATGCTCGGCATGAGCAGCGAGCTTACCGTAAGCGCGCATACGGCGCCTACAACGATGCGGCGCGTCGCGCGGCGCCAGCTGCCGTGTGCGAGCAGCGTGCGACGGCGCAGGTCGGGCTCGACAAAATGGGCTCCAGAGGTTTTGTCATTGCGCTTGGGGGTCGTGAACAAGGCGGCCATGGTTACTCCCATCCTCATAGGGCCTATGCGGTTATATCCAGCATATCTGCAGGATGTAGCCGTCGGTAGTGCCGTTTGGAGAGCAAAACGTCCAAAACTTGCGAAGCAATACATCGCGTGTCCGTGTGGTGCCTGGCTTTAAAAGCAAAGCGCGGAGCCGCTCGATGCGACTCCGCGCTTTGCTGTTTGGTATTGCGAATCTTGCGCCTACGCTACAAAGAAGTAGACGAGGAAGGCGAAGGCTGCGATCCACATGAGCGGCTTGATCTTGGAGGCCTCGCCCTTAAAGAGCGCGACGATCACGTAGGCGATAAAGCCCAGGCCAATGCCGGCAGAGATGGAGTAGGTGAAGGGCACGCCGGCGACAATCATGAACGCCGGGAAACCCTGCGACACGTCGGACCAGTCGATCTCGGAGGCCTCGCTCATCATGAGGTAACCGACGTAGACCAGAGCACCGCAGGTGGCGGCGCTGGAAACGATGGTGACGATGGGGGAGAAGAACGCGGCGAGAATGAACAGCACGCCGGTGGTGACGGAGGTGAGGCCCGTGCGGCCACCGTCGGCAGCGCCAGAGGTGGACTCGACGAAGGTGGTGATGGAGGAGACGCCCATAAAGCCACCGGCAGCAGCGGCCACGGAGTCGACGACCAGGATGGGACGGATGTCCTCGACATTGCCGTCCTCGGTTAGGAACTCGCCCTGCTTGGCGACGGCCATGGCGGTGCCCATGGTGTCAAAGAAGTCGCTCATGAGCAGCGAGAAGGCAACGACGAGCAGCATCGGGTCGGTCAGAACCTTCACGATGGCAAGGTTGCCATCGGCCGTGCTGGCAAACGGAGCACCGAAGGTCGAGAAGTCGAGCGGGGCGATGAGGCCCTCGGGCGCATGGGTGACGCCCAGCGGGATACCGGCGATAACGGCGACGATGATGCCGATGAGCAGCGAGCCCGGCACGTTGCGGGAAGCCAGGGCAACCGTCACGACGATGGAGATGATGCCGACGATAAAGGTGGGGGAGGTGATGTCGCCCAGGCCGACAAGCGTACCGGCGCCAGCGGTGATGATGCCGGCGTCGCACAGGCCGATCATGGCGATAAACAGGCCCAGACCCACCGAGATGGCGTGGCGCAGGACCACGGGGATGGCGTCCATGATGGCCTCGCGCAGGCCGCACAGGACGAGCAGCAAGATGACGATGCCCTCGAGGAAGATAACGCTCATGGCCACGTGCCAGTCGCCGCCGCACATGGTGGTGGTGATGCCCGCAATCATGGCGTTGATGCCCAGGCCCGACGCGCATGCGAGCGGACGGTTGGCGAAGATGCCCATGCAGATGGTCATGATGCCGGCGCCCAGGCAAGTGGCGCAGGCGAGCGCTCCCGCATCGATGCCGGCGCCCGAGAGCACTGCGGGGTTGACGGCGATGATGTAGGCCATCGCCAGGAATGTTGTCAGTCCAGCGCGAAGTTCGGTCCCGATTGTGGACTTGCGCTCACTGACGTGAAAAAGTTCGTCCATGCATACCCTTTCCTTGTTCGGCCCCGAGTTTAGGCCGATTGACACGAACCCACCCACTATATCGCCTTTGTGAAGTTGGTGTTCCTCACATGTTGATGTTCGGCGGTTTGTAACGGACGGGCGGTATCTTTCGCATGAAATTGTGTAGGTACCGTATACTTAAGCGGTTACAACGACCCCTATGGAGGAACGTATGATTAAAGAGCTTTGCCACGACGAGGCTATCCTGTCCCAGCGTTGCGAGGTTGCGACCGTCGAGGACGAGTCGGTTGCTCAGGACCTGATCGATACCATCAAGTCGCTCGACGATGCCGGCTGCCTTGCCGCTAACCAGATTGGCGTTACCAAGAAGGTTTGCGTCTACCTGGACGACGCCGGCGAGCCCCACGTGCTCTACAACCCCCGTCTGGTGTTTGGCCTGGGTGCCAGCAAGATGGAGGAGAGCTGCCTGACGCACGAGGAGGTCACCAAGTCCACGCGCTATATCAAGTGCAAGGTTGCCTTTGACCAGATCGTCGACGGCAAGATGAAGGAGTGCCGCCGCGATTACGCAGGCTTTGAGGCGCAAATGATCCAGCACATGATTGATCACTGCCTTGGAAAGTTGGTCTAAGGGGACCAAAGCACCGCACCTCGTCGTTTTTAGTCCGGGTATGACATTGTTGTCATGTCCGGACTTTTTTGTTTAGCGCTCCTTTGTTTGGTGACAATGACCTTAGTAAGAACATTGAGCTAGGAGGCGCTATGTGCACGAGCATTCGATTTACCGATAATTCCGGCCACATGTATCTGGGCCGCAACCTCGACTGGAGCTTTGGATACGGCGAGCAGGTTCGCGTGGTGCCCCGCGGGTTCCACATCCCGTACTCGTTTATCGACGATGCGACGGCGGCGCATGCGGTAATCGGTATGTGTATCGATTACAAGAACTATCCCATGTTTTTCGATTGCGGCAACGATGCGGGCCTGGCTGTGGCGGGGCTCAACTTTCCCGGCTATGCCGAGTATGCCGAGGGGCCGGTTGATGGCAAGACCAATATCGCGGCCTACGAGTTTCCCCTGTGGGTGGCGGCGACGTTCTCGACGGTCGACGAGGCCGAGGCTGCACTGCGCGATACGGTGATTGTCGCCAAATCTGCCGGCGAGGGCCTGGGCGTGTCGCTGCTCCATTGGATTATCGGCGACAGCCAGCGCAGTATCGTGGTCGAGATGATGGCCGACGGCCTGCATGTATACGACAATCCGGTCGACACCCTTGCCAACCAGCCGACCTTCCCGTGGCACATGGAAAACCTGCGCACCTATATCACCGCCACAAGCGATTTTCCGCAGACGGCGACATGGCGTGGCGCCGAGCTTAAGCCCTATGGAGCCGGTGCCGGCATGCGCGGTATTCCGGGCGATTGCTATTCGCCGAGCCGTTTTGTAAAGGCTGCCTACCTCAATGCCAATTACCCGCAAAAGGGCAGCGAGGCCGAAAACGTCGTCCGCATGTTCCGTTCGCTCGAGGGCGTGGCGATGATCGAGGGAGCGTCCAAGATGGGCGACGGCAAGTTCGAGAAGACTATCTATACCGGATGCTTTAGCGCGCGCACGGGCAATTATTACTACGCGATGTATGAGGATCCGTCGATTCGCTACGTGAGCCTGATGGATGCCGAGGGCGCGAGCCCCGATAGGCTTGTGGTTCCCGAGCCGCGTCGTTCGTAGCTCACTGGTCCGTTGCGACATAAAACGGCCTCGCACCTCTTATGAGATGCGAGGCCGTTGCCGTCAATGGCTGGTGGCGTGTTAGAAGTTGGCGTCGTTGAACTGGGTGCTCTCGAGTCCGTCGAGTTGCTGTTCGGGCGTATCGGCGACGCTCTCGAGCAGCTCGGTGGGATCGACGTTCATGCTCTTGCCGGCCTCGTTGCCATTGACCAGGTCGTCCGAGAAGATGTCGACCTCCATTTCCTCGGCCTCTTCGATCTGAACCTCGAGCGGCACCTGGGTGCGCACAAGTTTGACGGCCGGGCGCATGCGGGCAAAGAGCGGTACGTACTCAATGATGATGGCCGAGTTCTCGAGACCGTACCAGCGTGCCGGGCTTCCGCAGGCGCGGCGGACGGCGTACTTGATGGCCATCACGCGGTGGTCATTGCGGTTGATGTCCGTTTCGGGGGCAAGCATCTTGCGCAGCATGCAAAAGCGGAAGTCACCTACGTTGCCGCGCGTCTCGTAGATGGAGTAGGTGTGATGTTGCGGCGGCAGCTCGCCCGATGCCATCAAGTCGCCGACGATCTGACGCAGATAGGCGTTGACGCGCTGGTTGACCTTAAAGCCCAGGTCCAGGCGCACGCGGAACAAAAAGTCCGTGCCAAAGGTCTCGACGGAATACTCGTGCGTATAGGGTTCGTCGGTAACGTGCACGTTGATGAACCAGTATGCCTTGGCGCGCTTGGGATGCTTGTCCAGGATGGAATAGAGCACGTCTCGGTCGAGCGTGAGCGGGTCGGGGCTGTTGGTAAGGAACACCAGATTGTCGGCGAGCACGGGGTAGGTCTCGTCGTTGCGCAGGCGGTTGAGCTGATCGATGTACTTGGAGACGGGCAGCAGGATCGTCTGCGTGCGCTCGATGGCGGTGCCGCGGCGCCACACGTACATAAGGCCAAACAGCAGTGCGGCCAGGAAGATCATCACATAGCCGCCGTCAAAGAACATGGTGAGGCACGAGGCGAAGAAGCACAGCTCAATGGCACCAAAAAGCAGGGCGAAGACGCAGGCACCCAGCTTGTGCTTGAGGATGCCGGCGATGTAGCTCGTCAAAAGCGTTGTGGTCATGAGCATGGTCACGGTAATGGCGAGGCCGTAGGCACTCTCCATGCGCTCGGAGTTTTGGAACAGCAGCACGATGAAGATGCAGCCGACCCACATGATGTTATTGACGAGCGGAATATAGAGCTGGCCCTTGGTGTCGCTGGGGTAGTGGATGCGCAGGTGCGGCATAAGGTTGAGGCGCGTTGCCTCGGATACCAGCGAGAACGAGCCGGTGATGAGCGCCTGTGAGGCGATGATGGCCGCCACGGCCGAAAGCACGATGGTAAAGGGGCGTAGGGGCTCGGGGAGCATCATATAGAACGGGTTGACGATATCCATCGCGAGCATCTGGGGGTTGGAGTTATTGGCGAGTAGCCAAGCTCCCTGACCCAGATAGTTGAGGATAAGGGCCGCCTTAACAAATGGCCAGGATGCATAGATGTTTGCCTTGCCCACGTGGCCCATGTCCGAGTAGAGTGCCTCGGCACCGGTTGTCGACAGGAAGACAAAGCCGAGCACCATAATGCCCGAATGGTTGATGGGCGAGAACAGGAACATAATGCCGCGGATGGGGTTGAGCGCGCGCAAGATGGACAGGTTGCCGAGCATGTTGAACAGACCGGCGCCTGCCAGGAACAGGAACCACAGCGTCATGAGCGGGCCGAAGAGCTTGCCGATTGACGAGGTGCCGGCGCGCTGCATGGCAAATAGGCCGCAGATAATGATGATGGTGATGATGATGACGTTGGTCTGGCCGTCGCCCAGCAGCGCATGGCCCCATTCGATGGTGCGCAGACCCTCGATGGCTGTGGTGACCGTGACGGCGGGGGTGAGGATGCCGTCGGCGAGCAGCGCCGCGCCGCCGATCATGGCGGGCAGAATCAGCCATGGTGCCACCTTGCGTACGAGGCTGAACAGGGCGAAGATGCCGCCTTCGTTGTGGTTGTCGGCCTTCATGGCGATTACCACGTACTTGACCGTGGTCACGAGCGTCATGGTCCAGATGACGAGCGAAAGCGCGCCCAGGATCATGTCCTCGCTGACGGTACCGATGCCGCCGTTGTTGGCGACGATTGATTTCATGGTGTACATGGGGCTCGTGCCGATGTCGCCATAGACGACGCCGAGCGTTACGAGCAGCATGCCAGCGGAGAGGGGAATGGCTCCGTGCCCGCCTTGCCCGCGCTGGTCTTGGAGGTTTGCCTCCAGTTTGTTGTGTGCCACGAGGACTCCCTTAGACATCCGGTTATCTGTCTAGGACAAAAAACTTTATGCCGTCTTTATACATACAAGAGCAGTTTGGCACATCGGGTTATTTTAGACAATAATCCTCGGCTGGGGATTATTTATCTACGCAGGTAGCATTTCAAAGCAGGGGCTTTTAAGCACGTGCTATCTGGGCGATGCCAGCCTTGGCGTTTGCGCGTTTGCCGGCGAGTTCGCAAAAAATCGCGCCGCCGATGATAAGCGCGGCGCCCATCAGGCGGACCGGTGTTATGGCTTCACCCAAAAGGGCGGCCGAGAACACGACCGCCGAAAGCGGCTCGAGGTAGCCGACGACGGCGACGGTCTGGACGGGCAGCTTGGCGACGGCGCTAAAGTAGAGCAGGCAACCAATGCCGGTGTTGACGACGCCGAGCATAGCGACGGCGCGCCAATCAATACTGGCGGCGACGCCGGCGGACAGGAACGAGGGAGCGCCCTGCGTGATGAGCGTGAGGGCCAGTGCGGTCACAAAGGCGGCGCTCACTTGGAGTGCGGAGTTCTCGAGGCCCTCGATGTGAGGCGCACCCTTGCTGGCGATGACCATCAATGCATAGCAGAAGGCCGAGGCGATTCCACAGGCGATGCCCGCAATGGGCATATTGCCGCCTAGACCTTGTGCTGCAATGAGAAAAGCACCGCAGGCGACGGCGATAAAGCCGGCGATTTTGCTGCCGGTCAGCTTTTCGCCAAAAATGAGCGGGGAGAGGGCCATAACGATGATGGGGCCACAGTAATACAACAGCGAGGAGATACCAACGCCGATCGTCTGATAGGCGCGGAACAGGAAAATCCAGCTGGCGCCCAGCGCGGCGCCCGAGACGATGAGCGCTGCGGCCTCGCGGGGGCGAGACGGAGCCTGCAGGTTATGGCGCTTGGTTATGAAGAGGACGGCGGCAAGGGTGAGAGCGCCCAAAAACGTGCGCAACAGTACGATATCGGAGCTCGGCAGCGCGATGGCAGCGGCGATGATGCCGTTGGAGCCAAACAATAGCAATGCTGCTAAGTACGTAAACAATCCGTTGTTCATGTGCTGACATCCCCTCTATATTCGAGCATGTTCACTATGGGTGAACTGGCTTTAGAAGAAAAGCGAATATAATGCATGGATAACATGACAAAAACTCATGTAAAGGTGGAGGGGTGCCGTGGAAACGAATATTCAAAAGATGCAGGTGCTGCTCGAGACGGTGCGGGCCGGCAGTTTTACGCGCGCCGCCGAGCGGCTGAGCTATTCGCAGTCGGGCGTGAGCCGCATGGTGGCCGATCTCGAGGCCGACTGGGGCTTTAAAGTGCTCGATAGAAGCCGCGAGGGCGTAGTGCTTTCTGCCGATGGGCGGCAGGTTATGCCGGCAGTCGAGGCGTTATGCGAAGAGTTTGGCCGCCTGCAGCGACGGGTGGATGAGATGCGCGGGCTCATGCGCGGCAAAATCTGCATCGGTACGTTTTCGAGTGTGGCGACCCACGTGTTGCCGCCGGTGATTGCGCGTTTTCGCGCCGATCACCCGGACGTCGATTATGAGTTGCTGATGGGCGATTACTCAGAGATTGAACAATGGGTGGCAGAGGGCCGCTGCGATCTGGGCTTTATCCCGCGTGAGCCACGCGGCGCCGGCATGGCGTCGCGGCCGTTGGTGCAAGACGAGCTGATGGCCGTGGTGCCAGCGGACTCCTCGCTTGCCACCGCGGAGGTCGTTTCCCTTGCCGATTTGGCCAACGAGCAGTTTATTCTGCTGGAACGCGGTAGCGACGACGAGATTACGCCGCTGTTCCGCCGCGCGGGCCTGGCGGTGCGCTCTAAGCTGTCGACCTGGGATGATTATGCGATTATGGCTATGGTCGAGGACGGCCTGGGCGTGAGCATTCTTCCCGCGCTCATCTTGCGCCGCTGCCAGTTCGATGTTGCCGTGCGTTCGCTCGAAGGGCATCCCCATCGGCAGATCAACGCCATATATCGAACGGCTGACGTTTCGCTTGCCGCCGCTCGATTCCTCGAATACCTCTAAACGCGTGCACGTCATTGTCTGCTTTGGGCAAATCTCTGAGTCCGGTACATTTTCTTATGAAATTGAACTTTCGAATGAGGTGCCGCGTTATACTGCTTCCTAAATTGAACTCAGGTTCAATTCGTGTTGTATAAATTGAACTTTGCCAGCAAGGAGGTTCTAGTGGCCCAAGAGACGTTTAGCGATCGTCTGCGACAGGCTATGTCCGATCGCGACGTTCGCCAGTCGGACGTGATCCGCGCATCGGAGATGCTCGGCAAAAAACTCGGCAAGAGTCAGATGAGCCAATATGTGAGCGGCAAGACGATTCCGCGGCGCGATGTGGCTGAGCTGCTCGCCCGTATTTTGGAGGTCGATGTTACCTGGCTGCTTGCCGGCGACGCCGATCAAGGCGAGGCATCATCACCCCGCAACGATTCCAAGCCCGAACCCCATCCCTCAGCTCAAATTGCAAGGAGCACCACCATGCGTACTTTTTCTAAATCCACTAAACTCGACAACGTCCTGTATGACGTGCGCGGTCCCGTCGTCGACGAGGCCGCCCGTATGGAGGACGAGGGAGAGCGCATTCTCAAGCTCAACATCGGCAACCCGGCGCCCTTCGGTTTCCGCACGCCCGATGAGGTCATCAAGGACATGCGCCAGCAGCTGCCCGACTGCGAAGGCTATTCCAACTCGCGTGGCCTGTTCTCCGCGCGCAAGGCGATCATGCAGTATTCGCAGATCAAGGGCCTGCCCAACGTTCAGATGGAGCATATCTACACGGGCAACGGCGTGTCCGAGCTCATTCAGCTTTCGATGAACGCGCTGCTCGACAATGGCGACGAGATTCTGATCCCCAGCCCCGACTATCCGCTCTGGACGGCGTGCGCAACCCTTGCCGGCGGTCATCCCGTGCACTATCTGTGCGATGAGCAGGCGGATTGGTATCCCGACCTGGAGGATATGGAGTCCAAGATCACGAGCGCGACCAAAGCCCTCGTCATCATCAACCCCAACAACCCCACGGGTTCCGTCTATCCGCGCGAGGTGCTCGAGGGCATCGTCGAGGTTGCACGCAGGCATCAGCTGATGATCTTTGCTGATGAGATCTACGACCGCCTGTGCATGGACGGCTACGAGCACGTCTCGATTGCCTCGCTCGCTCCCGATCTGCCCTGCGTCACCTTTAGCGGTCTGTCCAAGTCGCACATGATCGCGGGCTATCGTATTGGCTGGATGGTGCTTTCGGGCAACCAGCGCTGCATGAGCGACTTCATCATGGGCATCAACATGCTCTCCAACATGCGCCTGTGCTCCAACGTGCCGGCTCAGTCGATCGTTCAGACGGCGCTCGGTGGCCATCAGTCCGTCAACGACTACATCCGCCCCGGCGGCCGTGTCTACGAGCAGCGCAACTTTGTGTATGAGGCGCTCAACAAGATTGACGGCATCTCGGTGGTTAAGCCGCGTGCGGCGTTCTACATCTTCCCCAAGATGGATGTGAAGAAGTTCAACATTACCGATGACGAGCAGTTCGCCCTTGACCTGCTGCACGAGAAGAAGATCCTGATCACGCGCGGCGGCGGCTTCAACTGGGCTGAGCCCGACCACTTCCGTATCGTGTACCTGCCGCGCATGGAAGTGCTCAAAGAGTCCCTCGAAGACCTCGCCGACTTCTTCGATCATTACCGTCAATCGTAGGGGATTAGGTGTCTGCCGCCACAAGAATCGAGGCGTAGCAGGATAGACATACGACAGCGAGCGAGCCGCATTTGCGCCAAGGTGACGTGAAATGAGAGGGCGCTGACCTTTTGGTCGCGCCCTCGAAATTGAACGTCAGATTGGCATGAATGCGGCTCGCGCAGCGTCAAGTGGTCCGCCGTTCGGTAGAACGGCGGAACTAGATCACAATTCCGTTGCAGTGGTCGATTTCGTGTTGGATGATCTCGGCGGTGTAACCCGAGAAGTTTTTGATGCGGTGGACGAAGTTCTCGTCCAAATACTCCACCTTAATGCGACGATAGCGGGTACAGGGACGCTCTCCAGCCAGCGAAAGGCATCCTTCGCTCGTCTGATAGGCATTGACCTGCTCAAGAATTTGAGGGTTGTACATCAACAGCGCCCTGTTGCCATCCTTTACGCAGATGATGCGTTTGCGCACGCCGATCATGTTGGCGGCGAGACCCACGCACTCGTGCTCATGCTCATGGAGCGTATCCAGGAGGTCCTGCCCGGTCACGGCGTCATCGGGACCCGCGTCTTCGGAAGGCGGGCGTAAAAAGAACTCGGATTTCATGATGGGCTTAATCATGGCGGGCTCCTTAAGGTGGACACGTTTGGTTCAGGTCATGATACCGCGACATGTCGCATTAATGTGTGCACATAGATTCTGCAGCTAGATTGGCGGGCGACACCATAAACTAATGGACGTTTTGCCGAGAGGCATGAATGTTTAAAGCGCAAAGAGTGCGCGACGGGCCCCGCGAATGGGGCGATGATGCCCGAGAGGGCCAAGAAGGAGTCTCATGTCCGAGAACGAAGAGATCATGAACGAGACCGAGAACGAGACCATGGCTGCCGAGGTTGAGGCAGTCGAGACCGTGGAGACCGAAGCTGCCGAGGTTGAGGCTGCTGACGAGGTTTCCGCCGAGGAGGAGGCCGAGGTTGTCGAGGCCGCCGTTGATTACGATGACGAAGAGCTGATGGACAAGATGCAGAAGGCCGCCCGCCTGCTGCGTAGCCGTCGCTTTGCTATTTCCAAGGAGGAGGAGGCCAAGGCCGAGCGCATGGCAAACATCGAGCGCGCCATCAAGCTCCTTGACCTCAAGCCCAAGATGGAGCAGAAGGAGATGTCCGACCTGCTGGGCATGCGCCTCCGTGAGCTCGATGGCCTGATGGCCGAGGCCGAGGCTGCCGATCTGGTCGGCCGCATCGACGACGCCGAGGGCGATATGCGCAAGATCGTCGTCTTCGCTGCCGAGGATGCTGCCGAGGGCCTGGTCGAGCTTGCCAACAAGAAGGAGAAGCTCCTGCCCGAGCTTTCTTATGAGGAGGCCACCGAGCTGATGGCCGCCCTCGATAAGGTTATCGCTCCGCTTGTCGCCATGGGCTTGGACGAGGACCGCGGTCCTCGTGGCGGCCGTGACGAGCGCGGTGGCCGTGGCGGTGACCGTGGCGGTCGCGGCGGCTTTGGCGATCGCGGTGGCCGTGGCGGTGACCGCGGCGGTCGCGGCGG